>JANXAH010000225.1 GCA_025062415.1 Anaerolineae bacterium
CCAGCGCGGCCTCCGCTTCTGCCGTCTCCTGCTTTAGCGCGGCCAGCCGGGGGGGGGGGGGGGGGGGGGGGGGGGGGGGGGCCGGGCGGGGCCGGCCCCCGCCCCCCCCCCCCCCCCCCCCCCCCCCCCCCCCCCCCCCCCCCCCCCCGACGGCTCCCACGGACTACTCCTTCTCATAGGGCTGGCCGTCGGCGGCAGGAGGCACCGCCTCCCCCACCACCCCGGCCAGAACCACGATGGTCGCCAGATACGGCGCCATCAGCAGAAACTGGGAGGGGATGGGAACCCGAAGAATCGCCAGTTTCGTCTGCAGCGCGTCCGCAAAGCCGAAGATCAGCGCCGCACCGAAGGCCCCAAAGGGCATCCATTTGCCAAAAATCATCGCCGCCAGGCCGATGAACCCCTTGCCCGCCGTCATCAACTCGTCAAACCGGCCCACCGACCCCAGGATGAGGAAGGCCCCGCCCAGCGCAGCTACCATCCCCCCGATGGTCACGTTCACATAGCGGATTTTGAAGACGTTGATCCCCAGTGTGTCCGCCGCACGGGGATGCTCCCCCACCGCACGCGTCCGCAGTCCCCACCGGGTGTAGAAGAGAACCACGTGGGTCACAATAAGGAGCACGTACAGCAGGTAGACCAGAAGGTTCTGCTCAAAAACCACAGGGCCAATGACCGGAATCTGAGAGAGCAGCGGGATCGGGACGGGCTGCATGGTGCCCGTGTTGTTCAGTTGCTGAAAGTGGGAAAGGATGCGGGAACTCAGGAAACTGGTGACTCCAACGGAGAGGATGTTGATGGCCGTCCCGGCGATAATCTGGTTGACCTTGAACCGAACCGCCAGTACTGCCAGCAGGAGTCCCAGCAGGGCGCCGGAGATCAGCGCGCAGATTAGCCCGAAAGACATAGAGGCCCAGGAGGGCCACATCCAGACGTTCAGTGCCAGGCTCCCCATCAGGGTGGCCGTGAACGCGCCCGTGAGCATCATCCCCTCAATCCCAATGTTGATGACCGCACAGCGCTCGCAGATCACTCCCGATAGCCCAGCCAGGGCGATAGGGACGGCTCGCAGGAGCGCGCTGTTGAGCATCCCGGTCAGGTTAAAGGACTGGCCTCGGGAGGCCCAGGCCAGAAAGGCCAGGACAAAGAGCCCGGCGATCACCCCCAGGACCAGGTTCACCCGCTTAAAGCCACGCGCCAGTTGCCAGCCACCGAAAAAGGCACAGACCAGCGCCAGGGCATAGAGTGTCGGCCCGGTGGGCAACACCAGGTCCGGGATCGGAGCCGTCTGCCCGGCGGTGCCAAAGTTCAGGACGAAGGTGCTGGTCTGTCCGGGTACGGCCGCCCGCGCGAAGAGCAGGTAAATGAGCAGACCAGCCCCGATAAAGACAAATCCATATGTCCGGGCCCGACGGGGAGAGATCCCCCCACGGGCAGAGAGCCGTTCCCAGGTGGAGGTAGATATAGCCATCGGTTACAGTTCCTCCAAAGGTGGTGATGTTCTCTACACTTAGCCCCCGATCACGCGGAATCTTCCGCTGCCCGCCAGGTGCCAACGAAGGTGGGAGAGGGCCCTCGTCCTCATACCCGTCCCCAACCCCGTGTAAAGACCAGTTCGGCGGTCTCCTTGGGGGCACGGATCCGGTAGATGAAACGGATGATCTCCGGCGCGGCGATGAAGATGATAATGAGCGCCTGGAGGATGGAGATAATGTCTATGGGCACGTGGGCCACGCCCTGCATCCGCTGCGCGCCCGCCCGCAGGAAACCGAAGAGCAGCGCGGCCAGCAGGACCCCCACTGGGTGGCTCTTGCCCAGGAGGGCCAGGGCGATGGAGTCAAACCCGTAGCCGGAGAAGAAGGCGTTGGGCATAAAGCGGAGCACCCCCAGGATGTCGTGGGCCCCTGCCAATCCGGCCAGCCCCCCGCTCAAGAACATCGCCAGAACAATGTTGCGGGCCACGCTGATCCCCGCGGTGCGCGCCGCCCGCGGGTTGGCCCCCACCGCCCGGATCTCAAATCCCACCGTCGTCTTGAACAGCAGCCAGTAGACGAACCAGACGGCCACCAGCGCCAGGAGCAGCCCCGCGTTGAGCCGGATGGAGGGGTCATTGGGGAAGAACTGGGGAAGATAGGCCGTCGGGAGAATCTCCGGGCTCACTGGGCGGGAGTCGCCGGGGCGAGACATCGGCCCGCCCACCTGGAGCAGGTAATCCGCCAGGCGGTAGGAGATGTAGTTGAGCATAATGGTCGTGATGACCTCGTGTGCGCCCGTTCGGGCTTTGAGGATTCCCGCGATGGAGGCCCAGAGCGCACCGCCCAACCACCCTGCGGCCAGGGCCAGTGGGAGATGGATGAACCAGGGGAGTCCTGTCACCGCATAGCCCACGAAGACCGAGGTCAGCCCGCCGATAAAGTACTGGCCCTCCGCGCCGATGTTGAAGAGGCCACAGCGGAACCCCAGCGCTACGGCCAATCCGGCAAAGATGTAGGGGGTCGCCAGCCGCAGGCTCTCCGTCAGCGGGTAGATAGCCCGCAGCAAGCGCGCGCTGTCGCCCGTGTTTAGCCATATCTGGAGACCGGCGAGGATACGGGCTGGGTTGCCGAACGCCCCCTCAAAGAACGCACTGTAGGCCTTGACGACCGAGGCGCCCGCCGCGACCAGCCCTGCCCCAATTCCCTGCCCGAACGCAGCCCAGACCTGGGGGTCAAAGGCAGCGATGAAGATCGCTCCGACTACCAGCGCGGTGAAAATCGCCAGGAAGATCATCGCCACCGACTGCCAGTTCCAGGCCCGGATGCGAGCCCACAGCCGCCGTTCCAGGTCCTCCCCGCGCGGCCCGACTTGGGTCCGAATGCGGCCCGTGCGAAGCCCCTCCGCGATTTCCCGAACCTTCCCCCGTACCTCGGAGGGGACAGCCACATCGGCGGCGTGGTACGGCGCCAGCCCGATGCCGTCGTTGTGCAGGTCAAAGCGCAGGACGCCCCCGTGGAGTTTGCCCGCCACGGCCAGAGAAATTGCCTCGCGGACGGCCCGGTCCACCCGCTTGACCGCGCTGGTCAGCAGCCGGTCGGCGCCAGGCCCGGTGCCCTTCTGGAACGTCGTCTCCCAGTGGTCCTGGTCGGAGCCAACGACCCACGCTCCGAGCGCCGCTGCGGCCCGGATGGCCGCGCTCCCACACCCTCCGGCGGCGGCGAAGAGAACGTCCGCGCCCTGCTCTATCAGTTGCCGTGCCGCTTCCTCTCCTTTCCGCTCGTCGGTGAAAGAATGGGTGTAGACCGTCAGGACCTTTGCCCGGCGGTTGGTGTAGGCGACGCCATGCTCAAAGCCCAACCGGAACTTCCGCACCGGTGGCACGTCCACCCCGCCGACAAAGCCCACTACCTCCCGTTCCGTCATCAGGCCAGCCAGCGCGCCGGCCAGAAACCCCGCCTGGTCCTCAGCAAAAACCAGGCCGGTGACGTTGCGGCTCTCCTCCATCGGCTCATAGTCCACCAGGATAAAATGGACTTTGGGATAGCGCGCCGCGAGCCGTTCCACCGTGGCGCCGGTGGTGGAGCCAACAGTGACCACCAGGTTGCAGCCCCGCTCAATGGCTTGGCGGATGTTCGCCTCGTATTCCGCCGGGGAACTGGTCTCCAGCAGTTCCACCCTCAGGCCGTACTCCTGCGCAGCCTGCAGGGTTCCCTCATAGGCGTACTGGTTGAAGGAGCCGTCGTCTATCCGGCCCCCGTCGGTGACGAAACCGACCCGAAATCGCTCCTGCATTCACCCCTCCTTACCAAACAGGTGTGGGGTTTGCGGCAGATTTGCTGCCGCAAACCCCTTATGCTCTCTTCACCCCCGCCATCAACAGACCGATTTCCTCTCGTGTCGCCTGGTCGGCGGGAAGAATGTCCATAATCCGCCCCTCGTACATCACCGCAATTCGGTCGGAGAGACTCATTACCTCGTCCAGTTCCGGCGAGACCAGAAGCACCGCACACCCCTCATCCCGTTTGGCGACGATGCGCTGGTGGATGTACTCAATGGACCCCACGTCCAGCCCGCGGGTCGGCTGGGAGGCGATCAGCAACTGGATGGGACGGGAGAACTCGCGGGCGACGATGACCTTCTGCTGGTTGCCGCCGGAAAGGTTCGCGACGGGAGTCAGAACGCTGGGGGTGCGGATGTCAAACTCCCGCGCCCGCTGTTCCGCCGTGGTGAAGATAACCTCGTGGTTCAGGAGCCCGGCGCGAGCAAAGGGCGGAATGTAATAGGTGTTGATGACCAGGTTCTCGGCGACCGGGAAACTGAGCACCAGGCCGTCCTTCTGGCGGTCCTCCGGAACGTGGGCGACGCCCTGCTCCAGGACCCGCCGGGGCGATGTGCCGGTGACGTCCTTCCCCATGATGCGAACCCGTCCGCTCAAGATGGGGCGGAGCCCGGTCAGGGCCTGGACCAGTTCGGTCTGGCCGTTGCCCTGGACGCCAGCGATGCCTAGGATTTCCCCGGCCCGGACCTCAAAAGAGACGCCCCGCACTGCCGGGTTCCCCCGGTCGTCCAGCACTTCCAGGTTTTCCACCTCCAGGACGACCTCGCCCGGATTGGCGGGTTTCTTGTTCACCCGCAGCAAAACCTCCCGCCCGACCATCATCGCGGCCAGTCGCTCCTCGGTCGTCTGCGACGGAGTCGTTGTCCCGACGACCCGACCGTTCCGCAGGACGGTGATGCGGTCGGCGATGGCCATGACCTCCTTAAGTTTGTGGGTGATGAAGATAACGGACTTGCCCTGCGCGGTCAGGGAGCGGATGACCTTGAAAAGTTCCTCCACTTCCTGGGGGGTGAGGACGGCCGTGGGCTCGTCCAGGATGAGGATGTCGGCCTGGCGGTAGAGGAGTTTGAGGATCTCCACCCGCTGCTGGACGCCGACGGGGAGCGTTTTGACCAAGGCGTCCGGGTCCACCTGAAGCCCATACTGTTGGGAAAGTTCCCGAATGCGTCGGGCGGCAGCGGCCCGATCCAGGAAAATGCCGTTCCGGACGGGCTCCACGCCCAGCATCACGTTTTCAGCGACCGTGAGGACAGGAACCAGCATAAAGTGCTGATGGACCATTCCGATGCCCAGGGCGATAGCATCCCGAGGCTCGCGGATCTCCACGCGACGCCCCCGGACAAAAATCTCCCCCTCGTCGGGGGAGTACAGTCCATAAAGAATGTTCATCAACGTAGTTTTACCAGCACCGTTCTCGCCCAGGAGGGCATGGACCTCGCCTTCCTCCAAGGTCAGGTCAATGTGGTCGTTGGCGAGGACACCGGGGAAAGATTTGGTGATGCCGCGCAGTTCCAGGACAGGTGGCATAAGTAGGGCCTCCGCAGGTTGTCGGCATAACAAAAAGCCCGGCCCCTGGAGGGCCGGGCCGGTTAGACAGGCGGCCCGGCAACGGGCCGCCGCTCGGAAGGCTCCTCGGGCAGGACTCGAACCTGCAACCAACCGGTTAACAGCCGGCCGCTCTACCTGTTGAGCTACCGAGGAAGGCGTTATTATTATACCGCGGGCGCTGGTTTTGTCAACCCCGCGCAGCGCTGCGAGGGATTTGAATTTTTCCACTCTTGGTGTATCATACTCCTGGTGTCTCCTACAGGGATAAGCAGCCCCACAGAGCAAACACAGGAGGTTCCTATGTCCACTCGGCGATTTCTGCGCTTCCCCGACGGCTTCATCTGGGGCACGGCCACGTCGGCCTATCAGATTGAGGGTGCCTGGAACGAGGATGGCAAGGGCCCCTCTATTTGGGATACGTTTTGCCACGAGCATCCGGAGAAAATCTATAAGGGCCAAAACGGCGATATCGCTGCCGACCACTATCATCGGTGGCAGGAGGACGTCGGGATTATGGCCGAACTGGGCCTGAAGGCCTATCGCTTCTCCATCTCCTGGCCGCGCGTTCTCCCCGAGGGGACCGGGCAGGTGAACCCCAAGGGCCTGGATTTCTACGACCGGCTGGTGGACGCGCTACTGGAGCGAGGGATTGAGCCTGTCGTGACCCTTTACCACTGGGACTTGCCCCAGACTCTGCAGGACAAAGGAGGCTGGCCCTGGCGCGACATCGTCCATGCCTTCGCCGAATATGCCCGCGTCGTCGCCGGACGGTTAGGCGACCGGGTGACCTGGTGGATCACCCACAACGAGCCCTTCGTGATGGCTCTGCTGGGATACTTCTTTGGGGACTTCGCCCCCGGCATCCAGGACTTCCCCGCCGCTATCCGGGCCGCTTTTCACCTGCTCCTCTCGCACGGGTACGCGATCCAGGCCATCCGCAGCACCACGTCCCGACCGGTCAAAATTGGCATCACCCTGAATCTGAGCCCCGTTCACCCTGCCAGCGACTCCGAGGCAGACCGGCTGGCCGCCCAGCGGATGGACGGCGTTCTCAACCGGATGTTCCTGGACCCCATCTTCTTCGGGCGGTTCCCGGAAGATATGAAGGCCCTGATGGGGCCTCTGGTCCCGGAAATCTCCCCGGAGGACGCCCAGGTCCTGACGACGCCGATGGACTTCTTGGGCGTCAACTATTACTCTCGCGCCGTTGCCCGCCACGACCCGACCTTCCCGGTGATGGAACTGGCCCAGGTCCATCCGGAGGGGAGCGAGTACTCTCAAATGTGGGAAATCTATCCGCCAGGGATATACGAACTCCTGATGCGGGTCTGGAAGGACTACAGCCCGCAACTCATCCTGGTAACCGAGAACGGCATCCCTGTCCCCGACGGGGTGGACTTTGACGGGCGGGTGCGGGACGAGCGGCGCATCCGCTACCTGCGGGACCACATTGCCCAGGTCCACCGGGCCATCACCGACGGCGCGCCCATCCAGGGCTACTTTGTCTGGTCGCTCCTGGATAACTTTGAGTGGGCCCACGGCTACCAGATGCGCTTCGGGTTGGTCTACGTGGACTACGATACCCAGAAACGGATCATCAAGGACAGCGGCCGTTGGTACGCTCAGGTCATTCGGGAGAATGGCGTTTGGGTGGAAGGGTAGTTTTTGCGGCGGTAAGCATGCCGTCGCAAAAGAAGTTTTGGGAGGTGCCCGATGGCTGTCAAAGTTACCTGGTACGGTCACGCCTGCATCGGCATAGAGGTGGGGCCTCATCATCTGCTGGTGGACCCCTTCCTCACGGG
This sequence comes from Anaerolineae bacterium, assembly GCA_025062415.1. Lineage (GTDB taxonomy): Bacteria > Chloroflexota > Anaerolineae > B4-G1 > DUEL01 > SpSt-77. Next base: position 7,165 of record JANXAH010000225.1, read on the forward strand.
GAACCCCCTGGCGGCGGCCTCTCCCGACGCGCTGCGGCCCGACTACATCCTGGTCTCCCATGGCCACGGCGACCACGTGGGGGACGCTCTGGAAATTGCCCGCCGGACCGGGGCCACGGTCATCAGCAACTTTGAAATCTGCAACTGGTTCCAGGCTCACGGCCATACCAACGTCCATCCCCATCACATCGGCGGTGGCTTCTCCTATCCCTTCGGCTATCTCAAACTGACCATTGCCCATCACGGCTCCGCCCTCCCCGATGGCTCCTATGGCGGTAACCCCTGTGGGTTCTTCATCAAAACAGTGGAAGGCCCCCACATCTACTTAGCCTGCGACACTGGCCTGTTCTACGACATGAAACTCATCGGCGAGGAGGGGGTGGACTTGGCCGTCCTGCCCATCGGCGACAACTTTACCATGGGCCCGGACGATGCTCTGCGGGCGGTCAAACTCCTGACGCCCCGGAAGGTCGTCCCCATTCACTACGACACCTTTGACATCATTCGCCAGGACCCCTACGCCTGGGCCGACCGGGTGCGCGCGGAGACCTCCGCCGAGCCCATCGTCTTGAAGCCGGGCGAAAGCCTCACGTTGTAACGGGCCTACGCAGCGAGCCCAGCGGTATTGCGCCTGACAACTTATTCCGCCAATCTACGGTGGGGGCAAAGTAAACCCCTGTGTCCAAACAGGGGGATAGATTTTCGCTGCGGCGGCGAAGCCGCCGCAACGAAAATTTATTCTTTAACCCTCTCTGTTGGGACAGCGACGGACGGCTGGTGAATGTCGGAATCATTGGTTAAACTGCAACAAGTCTGGGCCTGAAGGGATACCTGCGACACGGGCCCTCCTCCCGCGGGCACGAAAGACGAATCTTTTCACCGCTGCAGCGAAGTCGCAGCGGTGAAAATAACCCTACTTCCCAGGCAAAGATGATGGACCGGAAGTGGAGGACTGTTTGCTTTCTGATGTTCGTGATGATAGCGGAGTTGCTGGCATGTACCGCAGTCCCGCCGCCTGCTCCTGCTCCCTCTCCCCAGCCTACCGTCGGGGAAACTGCCCCGGCGTTTCCTTCACCTACTTCCCTTCCCCCGACGGCGACACCGACGGTTCCTCCGCCCACTCCTGCTCCGTCTCCCACCCCACAACCCTCCTTTGCCTTTGCCGTTGCTGCCGACATCCGTATCTATGCCGGGCCGGGCCGCTACGATTCCCCCCGCTTCTTTCGGGGGGCCTGCGAGGCCATCGCTGCGCTGGGAGAGATCGCCTTTATGGTCAGTCCGGGAGATATAGACCCACCCGCAGGAGTGCTCTGGACCCTCACCACGACTCTGGGGACGGACTTCCGGTGGTATCCAGCGGTGGGCAATCACGAAGTGGAAACGCCGGAGGACATGAACTGGCTCCGGTCCTATGACTACGGCCCGGTCAACCCTGGTCCCTCCGGCTGCCCAACGACCACCTATTCCTTTGACTACGAAAACGCTCACTTCGTCGTCTTAAACGTCTACTGTGACGTGCACGGCGATACCGTCACCGACGGGGACATCCCGGACCACCTCTACACGTGGCTGGCGGCGGACCTGGCCGCAACGACGAAGCCCCACATCTTCGTCTTTGGACACGAGCCCGCCTTTCCCCAGCCCGATGCCCTGACCGGCCGTGTTCGCCATCTGGGAGGGAGCCTGGATGCCCATCCCACCCGCCGGGACCGGTTCTGGAAATTGCTCCGGGAGCGGGGCGTCCGGGCCTATATCTGCGGACATACCCACAACTACAGCGCAGTGCAAGTGGAAGGGGTCTGGCAATTGGACGCTGGACATGCCCGGGGAATGGGCGACACCGGAGCCCCCAGCACTTTCCTTATTATCCGAGTGGACGGCCCGACGGTCACGTTTGAGGCCTACCGGGACGATATGCGGGGAGGGCCATACCGTCTGGTGGAAAGGGGGACCCTCTCAGCGGGACCTTAAATAAGAGTCTACTGGAAAATTCCGGTTCTCCAGGGCCTTGCGGAGCGCATGCCATCAGGCCCGTGAACATCCGTTACAGGCTAACAGCCTGCATTACAGGCTAACAGCCTGCGCTACAGGCTAACAGCCTGCATTACAGGCTAACAGCCTGCGCTACAGGCTAACAGCCTGCGTTACGGGCTGACACAGGCTGTAACGCAGGCCGCCAGGCCTGTAACGCAGGCCACCGGGCCTGTAACGCAGGCCGCCAGGCCTGTAACGCAGGCCGCCAGGCCTGTAACGCAGGCCACCAGGCCTGCAGCGTACAGGCTAACAGCCTGTGCTACGGTAACGCAGGCCACCAGGCCTGTAACGCAGGCCACCAGGCCTGCAGCGTACAGGCTAACAGCCTGTGCTACGGTAACGCAGGCCGCCAGGCCTGTAACGCAGGCCACCGGGCCTGCAGCGTACAGGCTAACAGCCTGTGCTACGGGTA
>JANXAH010000254.1 GCA_025062415.1 Anaerolineae bacterium
GGTGGGGTCTGGGGGGGGGGGGGGGCGCGGCGGCTTGCCGGGGGGGGTTTGGTGGCGGGGGGGTGGGGGGGCGGCGCCCCCCGCCCCCAGCGCCCGCAGATATCTCTCCGCCTCGGGAGTCCGCCACCGCCGCTGCGCCTCCACCGTCGGATGGGGCCGGAAGGGGCGCCGGACCGCGTCGGGGAGCAAGTCTCCTACTACTTCCACCTGCGTCGGCTCCGCAACGCCCAGCCCCAGCAGGGCGCAGTAGTTAAAGTAGCCCACTTCCCTGGGGTCAAACCCCATCAGGAAAGCCGTCAGCGCGTCCACCGCCAGCGGGTCGGTCCCTGCCAGCGCGATCCGCCAGGGGACCGCCTCGCCGTGGCCAGGGCCAGCCCCCTCCATTCCCTCCCACCCGTCTATCACCGCCAGGTGGGGCCAGACGGCGCACGCGACCAGCGCCAGGTTGACGTTGATGACGGGAATCCCCTGGTGCATCGCCATCTTGTCGGAACGGGAGGAGGAAAGGACCTGTTTGGCCAGTTGGGCGGGCGGCGTTCGCTTCAACCATGTCGGAAGGCGTCTCCCTGCCCGGTACAGGGCGGCGTTCGTCCCCTCCCGGACCGCGCCGGGGTTCACCAGCGCGCCCATCACCATATTTTTGACCGTCAGGGTCACCAGGACCGTGTCGTGGGTCTTGGGCGGGCAGACGGAAACCCGGAAGTCCGACTCCACCACCGTCCAGGCCACCCGCAGCGTTCGGGGACGCCAGCGGCGGTCGTAGACCGTCACCGGGACCGTCTCATCGCCGTTTAAGTCCATCAGGACGACGTCGTACTCCTCGGGCAGGGAGAGGTAGCCGTAGTTGGCGAAGGCCGTCCACGTATCCCGGAAGGCCGACCCTTCGGCGACAACGATGGGGCCGTCGTAGCGGGCCCGCAGGAAGTCCAGGACGGCCCGGACGGCGTCCACGTGGGTGGCGGCCAGTTGGCGGTCGGGGGTGACGAGGTTGGGCTTGACCAGGATCTGGCGGACGCCGCGCAGGTCTATCTGGCTGGCGACGGCCTCCAGGGCCGCCGCCACTGTCTCCCGACGGCTATTCCTGCGAGTCAGAGAAACCAGAGGGCGTGTCATCTTGTCGTTGCAAGTAATTCAGGATCGTCTCTGCGTAGGCGTCAAAGTCGCCCAGTCGCTTCTTCAGAATAAAGTACTCCTTCAGCGCCTGGGCGATGTCTTCTACTTCAGCCATATCCCCAACAGCCCCGCTATCAGAAGTACGGCCAGGCTCAAAAGTGCCTGTATGAGCCCCCGTCTCCGGGCTTCCTCCCCCAGGATGTACAGGCGGCTCCATCGCGAATCCAGCAGGTACACCCCTGTCAGCGCTCCGAGCAGGCCTTGCGCCACTCCCAGGAGGGCGATCCCTCCTCCGGCTATGATTCCGGGATGGCGAAACGATTGTTTCATTATGAAAACAAAGCCTGCAATAAAGAGAGCCAGCCAACCGAAAAGGATCAGGGTGTAGGCCTGGGGAACCCAACCCAGGCGGGGGAATCGCCGCCTTAGCTGGTCTGCCCAAAAAACCCGGCCCTGGGACGGTCGTTTCCACGAGGACCACAGGGTGATCAGGGTGGCCGCGCCCATTATCAACAAGTCGGGAAGGGGATTGACCGGGCAATCCATCCTCTGCGAACTTCCTATCCCTCCACCACCGGCAGTGTCAGCAGTGCGTGGGGGACGATGAGGACGTCCAGGTCGGGACCCAGGTCGCGGGCGACGATGGTCAGGGCTTCTTCCATCGTCGCCGCCGGGATCATCTTGCACTCCGCAACGATGTCGGGATGTTCGCTCCCAACGATGATGACCTTTGCCTCCTCCAGCATCTTCGCCACGACGAAGGCCCGCTGCTGGCCCGGTGGGTACCCGTGCTTTCGGGCGTCGTCCAGGACGGCCTGAACCGATGGCGCGTCCCGCAGGGCCCGGTAGAAACGCTGTTCTCCCACTCCCTCACCGGCCCCCTCCTCGCACCGGGCCGGGATGATGTAGTAGCCGCCTCTCCGGACCACCGGGGTTGGCGCGAAATGCAGGTAGGTGGGGGCGCGGCTGGCCTGGTAGAGGTTCGTGTCCTTCGGATACCCCACGCCGCCGATGGCGACATCGTACTGATGAGGGATGGGGACCTCATAGACGGTGCGGGCGAAAGCGACCAGTTTCTGAAAGGCTGCCTCCGGGTCCCCAGCGGCGACTTTCAGGATGTTCTTTTCATCGTCCAGAACGACGTTGAGAATGAAGCGCAGGCCGGCCCGGCGGGCTGCCTCCGTCACCGCCTCGTGGAAGGGATTGCCCTCAATCCGGCCCAACCGGGTCCCCGGATGGTCTATGAAGGCCGGGCCGTGGGTGTAGGCGATGAGCGGTTCCCCCGCCGCGCCCACCGCGACGGTCTTTCGGCCCCCCGAGTAGCCCGCATACTGGTGGGGCTCCACCAGTCCGGTGGCGATGAGCAGGTCTGCCTCCACCGCGGCCCGGTGGACCTGGACGGGGACGCCGCCGGGAGTGACGCCCAGGTCCACCAGCGCGTCGGGGTTCTGGGGCTCGTTATCTATCACGCGGTAGCGGGCGACGACCTCCGGGCCCAGTTTCTCCACCCGCTCTGCGGGGGTGGAGGGGCGGTGCATACCGATGCCGCAGAGGAGAGTGATGTCCTCATCTCGGACTCCGGCGGCCTCCAGTTCTCGCAGGATCGCGGGGACCAGCAGGTGGTCCGGGCTGGCGCGGGTGACGTCGGTGAAGACGATGCAGACCCGGTCGCCGGGGCGGGCCAGTTCCCGCAGGGGTGGGGAGCCAATGGGATGGGCCAGCGCCTCCTCCACCGCCCGCTTCGGGTCCGGCACAGGCGAAACTGGGCGGGAAACGACGACCGTTCCCCGCATCGTGGGGGGCAGATCAAACTCCAGATAGGATTTGCTGTAGGGGACACGATACATCGGTTGCCTCCTCAGTGCCGACGGAAGGGGCTTCCCAGGCTTGTCCTAAATGGTGCCCAGGCCAGGCCGGTTTCATCCGGCTACCTTCAGTTTCCCCCGAAGTTGTCCGCACCCGGCCTGAATCTCAATCCCCCGCCGGAGTCGGACGGTATAGGGAATGCCGTGGCGCTCCAGGACGGCGGTGAAGGCCGCGATAGCCTCCTTCGTGGAGGGCTCCCGATGGTAGGCCGGGGTGGGGTTCAGAGGGATGAGGTTGACGTGGGCCGTAAGCCCCTTCAGGCGTTTGGCGAGCGCCGCGGCCTGCTGGGGCGTGTCGTTCACATTGGCGATCAGCACCCACTCAAAACTGATCCGCCGACCGGTGCGGGCGAAGTACCGGCGGCAGGCCTCAAAGATGGCGTCCAGCCCGTAGCGGCGGTTGACGGGAACCAGCCGGTTCCGCAGGTCGTTGGTTGCCGCGTGGAGGGAGATGGCCAGGGTGATCTGGGGGAGGTCGGGCTCCTGAACCAGCCGGTCCAACTGGGGGAAAATGCCAACGGTGGAAAGGGTGATGTGTCGCTGGCCCAGCCCGAAGCCCTGGGGGTCTATCAGGCGGCGGATGGCCTCCATCGTCGCGTCGTAGTTCAGCAGGGGCTCCCCCATCCCCATCAGGACGACGTTGGAGAGCCGCTCCCCCTCAGCCTTCAGAACGCGGGCAAAGTGGAGGACCTGGGCGACGATTTCCCCCGCAGTGAGGTTTCTCCGGAATCCGGCCTGGCCCGTCGCACAGAAGACGCATCCGATAGGACAGCCGACCTGGGTGGAGATGCAGGCCGTCCGGCGGCGCTCGTAGCGCATCAGGACGACTTCCACGGCCTCTCCATCGGCCAGTTCCAGCAGGTCTTTGCGGGTCAGCCCGTCGGGGGAGACCTGGGTCGCCAGGACGCGCGGGACATAGAGGGGGAACTCCGCCGCCAGCCGTTCCCGCAGCGCGCGGGGCAGGCTGGTCATCTGGCCCACGTCGTCGGCCAGATGGACGTAGAGCCACTCCCAGACCTGCCGGGCTCGGTAGGGAGGTTCCCCCCACTCCTCCAGCAGGGACTGGAGCGCGGGAAAGGAAAGGTCGTAGAGCGAAACCGGCGGTTTTTCGGTCATCTGCCAAAAAGAGGTCTCAACCTACCAGGCGCTTCCGGAGGGCCTGCTACGTCTGTCCTATCCGGATACCACCCGCGCGATGGCCCGGATGTGGTCGGGGGTGGACCCGCAGCAGGCTCCGACAATCCGGACGCCCAGGGAAAGGACGCGGGTAGCAAACTCCGCCATCATCTCCGGTGTGGCGTCGTAGACCGCTCTGCCCCCTTCCATCCGGGGCAGGCCTGCGTTCGGTTTGGCGATGAGGACGACCTCCGGGTCGGCCTCCCGCATTTTGCGGAGGGCTCCTTCGGTCATCTCCAGCGTTGCGCCACAGTTGGCGCCGATGGCCGCCAGGCCCCATTCCCGCGCGGCCCGGACGACCTGTTCCGGCCGGACGCCCATATTGGTCCGCCCGTGGGTATCAAAGGAGAAGGTGAGGGTGATCGGGAGGTGGGGAGCGGCGCGCCGGGCCCCCTCCACAGCGGCCTTCGCCTCCTCCAGCGCGGCCATCGTCTCAATGTACAGGACGTCCACCCCAGCCTCGGCCAGGGCGGCGGCCTGTTCGGCGAAGAGGTCCACCGCTTCGGTGTAGGTCCGCTTGCCCAGAGGAGCCAGGAGTTCCCCCAGGGGGCCGATGTCTCCAGCGACGAAGGCGCGCCCGGCGGCGGCCTCCCGCGCCAGTTCCACAGCCCTCCGGTTTACCTCGGCCACTCGGCCCTCCAGGCCCGCGCGGGAAAGCCGCGGCCGGGTTCCGCCGAAGGTACAGGTCAGGATCAGTTCGGCTCCCGCCTCCACATAAGCGCGATGGACGGCCAGGACGGCCTCCGGGTGCTCCAGAACCCACTGTTCTGTGGGCTGGCCGGGGGCCAGGCCGGCGGCAATGAGCATTGTCCCCATCGCGCCGTCGGCGACGAGGGGGGGACCGTTCCGAAGACGGGTCAGGAAGTCCATATGTGCCTCCTGGGCATCGGGCATCTTCGCAAGAGAAAAGCGATCGTATGCATTGGGGCAACACCGCACGACGCGGGAAGTCCCCCCATCCCCTCGCCCTCCTCTCCCTCAGCGGTGGGAGACTCCCTCCCTAACCCTCCCTCAACTTTGGCCCTTTGGTCTCTTTTCAGCCTACCTGAGGCAGTTGTTGGATATTTTCAAGCCACTCTCTGAAAAAAGGCCAACTCCAGGGGGAGGCTGGGGAAGAGGTGAAGGCAAGTGCGGCATATCCGGGCCCAGGGTGACGCTACACCTCGGCGATACGCAGGTTCTCCAAATCTGCGCGACCCAGTCCCATCGCTACCCCGGCCCGAACATAGTCCAGGTCCTCCGGCCTCAGGCCGAAGAGCGTTGCGGCGAAGGCGTCGGCGGCGACAATATCCGGGCTGGCGATCACCGTGTCTATTTTCCGCACATCGTCCAGACTCCCACCCGTCGGCCCGTGGGCTACGAGGATCCGCACGGCGTCTATCACCGTCAGCGCGGGCCGAATGCGGGAAGTCAGGTCGGCCAGCCGCTGGCCCAGGTTCCAGTGGAGCGGGGGACGCTCCCAGATGACGCCCATCAGGTTCTTCATCCCCAGCGTCAGTCGGGCCAGGCTGTGGTGCTTGGCGATAGGAACGTTGATGACCACGTCCGCCTTCAGGATATCCTCGTAGATGGCACACTGACGCAGGTCCAGTCCCTGGGGAATCTCCGTCTCCACGAATTTGAACCGGGTCATCACCTCCATCTCGCCACCGGCCGCATACACCTGTTCGGCGATCCCGCTGCGGGCATAGGCCTCTTCCGGCGCCCCGCCGAAGGGGTGGTCCATCACCCGGACCCGCCGGGCGCCGGCCTCGTAGCACATCCGGACCAGTGCGCCGACAACCCACGGATTGGTGGTGGCCGCATATTCATAGGTGTGGTAGGCGACGCAGATATTGGGCTTGATGATGACGTCGTCTCCCCGCCGGACGAAGCGCTTCATCCCGCCCAGGGCTCCTATCGCCCGTCGGACCAGGTCCTCCGGCTCCCCGCCGCGCGCCACGGCCAGATGGGGGTATTCGGGAGCGGGGGGCGGCGCGACCAAAGGCGTGGGAGAAGGGACGGGTGTAGGAGAGGGGGGGATCGGAGTCGGAGAAAAGGTGGGAGACGGAACTGGGGTGGGAACCTGGGAGGGTGCGGGAGAAGGACCCAGAGTGGGAACCGAAGACGGTGTGGGAGATGGAGATAGGGTGGGAACGGGGGTCGCCGCAGAAGACGGAGTCTGGGGAACAACTGGCGATGGCCGGGGGCGACAGGCAGAAAGTACGGGCCCGCCGACCAGTGCGCCCAACCCCAGAGCACAGTAGCGCAGAAACTCGCGACGATCTATCCGAGCCATAGAATGCTCTCCTGCAGGCGATGCACGATTCATCATAACACATTTTCCCAGGAGGGGCAAATGGGCGAAGTCGGGATTTTGACAGAACCCACCCTTTGTGATATAAGGCTCTGGGAATTTGTGCCTGGAGCGCGAAATGGGCCGGACACTTGGGGAAAGAATCCAAACTGCGGCAGGCCGACCGGCCTCTATTCCCTTTTCCCCACTGGAGCGCGGCGTTTGTCTGTTTCTGCTCCTTGTGGTGATTCTGTTGCTGCAGGGAGACGCCCCTCCGCCGGGAGCGCTGGAAACCCGCCTTTACCCTCTCGTTGCCGACATTCGGTTTCATTTCTGGGAGTGGGAGGTTCGTGCCCTCTGGGAGAAGTTCACCCTCTGGCTCCTTCAGCCCCAGCGGTATATGACGGAAGCGGACCGGAGCGCCTTTCTCCGGGAGTGGGTGGCCCAGGTGGAGGAGGTCCAGCGACTGGAGCGCCGGATCTCCGACCTGTATGCAGACCCGTCCGTCCAGAACCCCGACGAGGCGACGGCCGCCCTGCGCCGGGAGCGGGCCCGGCTGCGGCGGGCAATCGCTCTCCGACAGCCCATCGCCGAGGCCATTCTGGAGGAGCAGGTCGGCGTCGTCCTGGCCCGAGACGCGTCCGGTCTCCTGGGACAGCCCCTCCCCCAGGTCGGTATCCATATCACCCCGCTTCCCCTGGTCCTGGTCGTCTCTCTCCGGGAGCGCATCGCGCTCATTGAGCAGGAGGAACTGGTGCCCGGCCTGGGAGTAGACGAGCAGGAGGCCCTGGAGAAAAAGGTGGATGAAACCCTTGGCGTCTCCTCGCTGGTGACACCCATCGGGGGAATGTCGGCCTGGCCCGCGATGGTGCTGGAGCACCCCGACCTGGTTTGGTGGACGGAGGTCACCGCCCACGAGTGGGTCCACCACTACCTGTACTTTTTCCCTCTCGGCTGGTTCTACGAGGAGAACTGGGAGGTTCGGGCCATCAACGAGACGGTGGCCTCCATCGTCGGGCAGGAGATCGCCCGGCGGACCATTCTCCGCTACTACCCCGATCTGGAGCCACCGGAGGAGCCGGTGCCGGAGGAGGAAGAAGAAGCCATCGCTCCTCCCGCTCCGGCTCAGCGTCCGACCTTTGACTTCCGCGCCGAAATGTACGAGACGCGGGTCCGGGTGGACACACTCCTTCTCCAGGGCCGGATAGAGGAGGCGGAGCGGTATATGGAACAACGCCGTCGTGTCTTCTGGGAGCACGGATACCGCATCCGCAAACTGAACCAGGCCTATTTTGCCTTCTACGGTTCCTATGCGGCTGCGCCGGGCGGAGCCGCCGGGAAGGACCCCGTAGGGCCAGCGGTTCGGCAACTCTGGCGAAAGACGCGCGACCCTCGCCGGTTTCTGGCCGCAGTCCGGGGGGTGACCTCGCTTCGGGAACTTCAGGGCCTGCTGGCGGAGAAGTGAGACGCGGATTGACGCGAATGAGCGCGGATTTTTCAGAGGGTAATCGGAAGTTTTCCGTTCCAGCAGAAGATGCGATGCTCTGGGCCCAGCATATGAGGGCCTGCGGCCTCTGGATTGCCGGAGGCCACTGGTCGGCCCAGGAGCGGCGAATCCTGGCGCGCGCGGCCGAACGAATAGCCCAGGCCTTTGGGGGACCGGAAAACATGCGGTGGGCGCTGGGAGGCGTTCTGCTGCTTCGGCGAACGCGCGGCGGCGGGGGCGCTATGGCCTTCTGGCCCCGTCCGCCCTGGATGTGTGTGCTCATCGGAGAAGCCCTGCTCCACCAGCAGCCGGAGTGGCTGGGGGAGGTCGCCATCGTCCACGAACTGGCCCATATCTGGGACGCCCGAACCGCAAACCTCCTCTGCCGGATTCTGGGCCGTCCGGGCCGCATCGTTCGGGAAATGGTCCGCTTCGTGCAGGACGAGCCGGGCCCCACCTGGTACGGCTCCGGCATCCGGGAGGTGGTTCGGATTCCATGTCCGGCCTGCGAAGAGTGGGCGGAAAGCGTCGCCGCGTACCTTTATCCGGAGTACATCGTCCACCTCACTTCCCGGCCCCAGGAGCGGGAATGGCCCCTCCGGGCTGGGAAACCAGACCACCTTCGCCCGGCCCTGGGCCCCCGCCACCGGGCCTACGTGGAGCGCTGCTTCGCCGAAATCCGGCATATTGCCTGATGTCCGGCGCCCCTGCGCCCTTGTGCCCTGCGACCTGCAACATGCGCCCCTGCGACCCTGCGCCCTGCGACATACACCTTTGGGAACGCCTGCGACGGCTGGGACTGGTGCGTGGAGTCCATAGTTTGCCTCCCTCCACGCGCCGCCCGGCCGCGCTGGAGAACGTCCTGCCGGGAGCGTTCCACGAAACTCCTTCCGGACGTTGCTGGATCGCCCAGACAGAGGTGCCCGCGGC
>JANXAH010000255.1 GCA_025062415.1 Anaerolineae bacterium
GGCGGACCGGCTGGGAGTCTCTCCGGAGGACCCGAAGTTGCCGGAGAATCTGCGGGAGCGGCTCGCTATCTGCCCGGTAGTGCTGCCGCGGCCGTAGGGGGAGATTTGGGGGCGGCGGCCCGGGGTCGCCCCCCCCCCAACGGTTGTTCAGGCGCAAATGTCGCCACGCTTATGCCACCCCTCCCACCCTCCAGCCCCCCCCCCCCGGCGCGGGGGGGGGGGGCGCCCCCCCCCCCCCCCCCCCCCCCCCCAAATCTCCCCCTACGGCCGCGGCAGCACTACCGGGCAGATAGCGAGCCGCTCCCGCAGATTCTCCGGCAACTTCGGGTCCTCCGGAGAGACTCCCAGCCGGTCCGCCAGGAAGCAGCAGAAACGTTGCTCCTCCAGGTCGCCATCCGCGTCCTGGAAGCAGAGTTCCAGCGCTTCCACCGCTTTCCCCTGATTGGCCGCCGTGAAGATAGCGTCTGCCTTCATCTCACACCTCCTCCTTCCCGTCTGGCTCCTTCAGAAGAGCGGGTAAGGGCCCCTCCTCTGCGCACACTCCTTCGCCCAGCAATCGTCGCTCCAGCCGGGCGACCCGTTCCTCCAGTTCCACGTATCGTTGGGCGATCTCCTCCAGCGCATTCGCCAGTGGGTCTGTGATCCGGTTGTGCTCCAGCGCGGTTTCCGGGCGAGCGCCGTTGCCCAGCCGGGCCACGTGCGCAGGCACACCCACCACCGTCGCATAGGCCGGCACCGACCGGACCACCACCGACCCCGCACCGATGCGGGCGTGCTCCCCCACAGTGATCGGCCCCAGCAGGATGGCCCCTGCGCCGATGACCACCCCGTTGCAGACCGTGGGATGTCGCTTCGTCTTCTGACGGCTGGTCCCGCCCAGCACCACCCCCTGGTAGAGGATAACGTCGTCCCCGACCTCGGCCGTTTCGCCGATCACAATCCCCATTCCGTGGTCAATGAAGACCCGGCGCCCGATGCGCGCGCCGGGGTGAATCTCCACCCCCGTCAGCGCCCGATTCAGGTGGGAGACCAACCGGGCCAGCAGATACCGGCGCTTCTTCCAGAGAAAGTGGGCCACGCGGTGAAGCCACAGCGCGTGGAGCCCCGGATAGCAGAGGATAACTTCCCAGACCGACCGGGCCGCCGGGTCGTTCTCCAGCGCGGCTTGAATGTCCTCCCGAAATCGCTCTATCGCGCGACGAATTCCCTCAGGCACCCACATATTTCGCATAGACTCCTCTGGCTTCGGCCTCGTCGGTCGCCCCTTTCACCAGAACCCGACCGTCGGCAAAGACGGTCAACTCGTAGGGGGCGACCCAGGCCCGGAGAAGATAGTCATTTCGGAACACCTCGCCGACCTTCCCCAGCCGGTCCGCCAGGCGCTCCAGCGGGATACGGCCATTTCCGCGCGGGGTGATCTGGAAGGCGCCCTCTCCACAGAGTTCCACCACCCGGTCGGCTTCCCGCGCGGTCAGAAAATCCAACCGGCCCTCGTCGCAGGCCGGACAGCGGCGTTCCCCCTTGCGGAGCGCAAGAACTTCCCACACCCCTTCCCAAACGTCCACGAACACCAGCGGCGGGTCGGGCTCCGTCTGCCCGGTGAGGACCTTCAGTGCCTGGACGACCTCCAGCGAGGCAATGACACTGGCCGCCGCGCCCAGAACGCCGAGAGTGTCGCAGGTGGGCGTTGTCCCCGGCGCGGGCTTCTTGGCCAGCATACACCGAAAGCAGGGAGTCTGGCCAGGCAGAAAGGTCGTCGTCATTCCGTAGGTGGCGACGACGGCGCCGTAGACCCACGGCCGCCGATGCTTCACACAGACGTCGTTGATCAGGTAGCGAGTTTCAAAATTGTCCGTCCCGTCCACCACCAGGTCCACTCCGCTCAGCAGCCGCTCCGCATTGCGGGGAGCCAGGTCGGCCACCACCGGTTCCACCCGGACTTCGGAGTTGATGCGGGCCAGTTTGTTCGCCGCAGCGACAGCCTTGGGCAGGCCGACCGCGACGTCCGTTTCGTCGAAGAGGACCTGGCGCTGCAGATTGTGCAGTTCCACCACGTCCCGGTCAATGATGCGCAAGAAACCGACACCCGCGCGGGCCAGCCCGTCGGCGATGGCTGTCCCCAGCGCGCCACAGCCGACCAGGGCCACACGGGCCGCGCGCAATCGCTCCTGCCCCTGAGGGCCGATCTGGGGCAGAAGAGTCTGCCGGGCGTATCGGTTCATCCGCAGATCGTTCATCTGGTCCGCAGCAGCCGCATAGAGTTAGCCAGAATGCCGATGTCGGGCAGCGATTGGGCTGCGGCGGCCAGCACCGGGGGCAGGATCCCCAGCGCGGCCAGCGTCAGCCCCGTCACGTTGTAGACCGCTGTAAAGGCCAGGTTCAGTTTGACCACGCCCATCGTCCGGCGCGCGAGGCGAAAGACCTCCGGCACAAGCCTCCAGTCCTCCCGCATCAGAGCGACGTGGGCCGCTTCTATGGCGATGTCTGCGCCCGCCGCGCCCATCGCAATGCCCACGTCCGCCTGCGCCAGCGCGGGCGCGTCGTTGACCCCGTCGCCGATCATCACGACGGTGTGCCCCTGGGCCTGATAGTCCCGCACAACCTGTATCTTCTCTTCAGGCAACAGGCCTGCACGGTAATCTACGCCCAGTTGCCCGGCCAGCGGAGCAGCCACCCGTTCCTCATCGCCGGTGAGCAACTCTATGTGCTTTACGCCCAGCGCGCGCAGTTCCGCCAGCGCCGCAGGGACTTCCGGCCGGAGCGTGTCGGCGGCGGCGAGGATACCGATGACCCTGCCGTTGCAGGAGACAAACAGCGGCGTCTTGCCCTCTCTCTCCAGTTGCTGCGTCTGGGGCAATGCCTCCGCCTCTGGCAGAAACCGGCGGTTGCCGACGGCGA
>JANXAH010000005.1 GCA_025062415.1 Anaerolineae bacterium
GTCCACTTACCGCGCGTGACCCCCCTGGCGACGGCGTCGTAGGCCCTGGCTACGGGACAATAGTGGTGTTTAAATATTTGGCGCCGGCTCAAACGGTGGTGGGCGGGGGGGGGGATTGGCCGCCGCCCGGCCCTCCGAAAGATCGTGCCCTTTTGGCCTGTGGCAGGCCCTTCGGTGCCTCCGCACATTTTCAACCTACAGGTCCCAGACCGTAAGCCCCGTTGTCGGATCGGGGCGCCGAAAGAGCGTCTCCGGGAACACCATCGCAACGACTTCCAGCATCGGGGCAACAACCCCCTCCAACAGGTGTCCACCAATGGTGGTCCCATCGGGCCGACTCAGGACGACGTGGACGTGCACAATTGGGGATCCGTCCGTAGAGCGGGCTACGTTCCCCATCAGGCTGAGCACTTCCACCTGCTCCTCCACAGGAATCTGGTGGTAGGTCCGGGCAGAAACGTTAAAGTGCCCAACAACGGCCCGACGCATAGCCCCGATGGCCCAGAGAGCGGCAAAGCCCACGTCCTCGTTCTGAGCCCAGGTGCGCAGCGTCGTCAGAACCTCCTCTTCAGGCTCCAACCGGATCAGATAGCGCTCGCCGATCTTCCGAATGCGCATCCCAGCCTCCGAAGACCTATTACAGGTGCGCCAGCAGGAAGTCCTTTACGGCCTGCTTGGGACGATACCCCACAATCCGGTCCACCTCCTTGCCGTCCTTGAAGAGAATCAGCGTGGGAATCCCCAAAATTCCCAGACGGGCTGGCGTCTTGGGGTTGGCGTCCACGTCCATCTTGACCACCGCGACCTGGCCCTCAAACTCCCGAGCGATCTCCTCCACAACCGGAGCGATCATCCGGCAGGGCCCACACCACGCGGCCCAGAAGTCCACCAGCGTCGGGATAGGAGATTGCAGGACCTCCTGCTCAAATGTGGCGTCAGTAACCTCTTTCACGGCTCTCTCCTCCGAACAGAAGTTGAGCCTGCCCACTCCGGGCTGCGATTTTCAGGCACCGGAGTCGGCCAGGAACACCGGGCTATTATAGACCGTCGGACGGGGATGTCAAGGTCATCCTCTGGGGTTGGAGGGCGTGTCCCAAATTTGTCGGGCGTTGGTCAGCGCCGCTGGGTGTTGGAGATTCCATTGCAGGCTAAAAGCCTGCGCTACAGGCTAAAAGCCTGCGTTACATTGCAGGCTAAAAGCCTGCGCATTGCAGGCTAAAAGCCTGCGTACAGGCTAAAAGCCTGCGCTACAGGCTAAAAGCCTGCGCTGCATTGCAGGCTAAAAGCACAGGCTAAAAGCCTGCGTTACAGGCAGGCTAAAAGCCTGCGCTACAGGCTAAAAGCCTGCGCTGCATTGCAGGCTAAAAGCCTGCGCTACAGGCTAAAAGCCTGCGCTACGCGACTTTCAGCATTTCAGATATGCCCTGAGGCCCGCTCACGCGTACAGGTCGTTGAAGTAATGGATCAGCAACTGGTCCACCAGTTCGTCGGGCAGTGCGTCCAGTACTTCGTTGATCAACGCCATCTCTTCGGGCAATTCCGTGGTCCGAATCCCCGCCAGGGAGAGGACGCGGGCGATCGTTTCCGGGGAGGGGTTCTCCACCAGCGCGGCGACCACCGCCTGAACGAGGCCTGGGTCGGGCGGGGGCATCCTGCGGACAACCTCCACCGCCTCCCGCAAATCCGCCAGCAGCGCGTCTACGGCAGGAACGGTCCCGTAGTTCACCGAGACGTGGAGATTGCGTGGGGACAGCGGTGTAGAGAACTGGGGCTGCAGGTACCACCCCCGTCGCCGCATCTCGTCGGCTAACTGGAAAACATTGACGGTATCGGAAGTGAAGGAGAACATGCACATATCCGGCTGGCCCAGGACCCGCAGCCCTTCTATGGCATTGATCCCCTCTATCAGCCGCCGGGTCGCCTCCTGGACGGCCCGCACAATCCGGCAATACCCCTCTTCCCCCAGATAGTTCAGAATCGCCCAGGCCCCGGCAATGGGCGCGCCGGACCGGGTGCTCAACACGATGGGGTTGATAAGGGCATAGCCCGTGGTCCCGGAGCAGGCAAAAATCTGATACCGCCGCAGGCGCTTATCCCGGTACAGGATGGTGGAACACCCCTTGGCCGCGTACCCGTATTTGTGCATATCCACAGAAATGGACGTGACGCCGGGCACGCTGAAGTCAAAATCCGGCACCGGATAGCCCATTTTGCGCAGGAAGGAAAGGTGAATGCCGCCCACGCAGGCATCCACGTGGAAGAGCAATCCGTGCTCCAGCGCCAGGGCACCGATTTCCGGGATGGGGTCCACCACGCCCTGAGAATAGCAGGGGGCAGAGGCGACCAGAAGGATCGTGTTCTCCGTGATGGCTTTTCGCATCGCGTCTACATCGGCACGGTACGTTTCGGGATGGAAGGGGACGACCACCGGCCGGACTCCGAAGTACCGAGCGGCCTTGTGGAAGGCCGCGTGGGCAGTCATAGGGAGCACCATCTCTGGGGCCTTCACCTCCGGTCGCTCCGCGCGGGCCCAGTCCCGCGCCGTCTTGACCGCCAGCAGGATGCTCTCCGTTCCCCCCGAAGTGACATTCCCTACTACGTTCTCGTCCCCGCGCAGGAGGTCTGCCAACATCCGGACGACCTCCACCTCCAACCGCAGCAAACTGGGGAAGACGGTGGGGTCCAGGGCGTTCTCCACCAGGAACATCGTGTAGGCCTGGCTGACCACCTCGCGGGTTTCGTCCCCTGGATTGTAGACATAGGCCCAGACCCGCCCGGCCTTCCAATCCAGGTCGCGGGCCTTCAAGCGCTCCAGTTCGGCAAAGATTTCCTCCTTGGGACGACCTTTTTCTGGGATGAGCATGGCCCCTCCTTCAATCAGAGATAAGGGGCGGCTGCGGCGGCCTTGGGGGCCGCCGCAGCCGCCCCCAAGGCTATTCGCTGCCCGAAACGATGGCCTCCTGGCCCCCCGCGGCTTTGACCACGCGCGCCCGCCCCAGGGGGTAGCGATACATGCAGTAGGCGATGATAAGGCAGGCGAGAATAGGGGTGATGCCGATGAGGAAACGGATGCCCCAGACCGCGCTGGCGGGCTGAACGTCGCTCCCGGCAATGTATCCGGCGGCGGACATCACTGCGGCAAACAGCACCCCCTGCGCGGAGAAGGCCAGTTTGATGATCCCCGCGTTCATCCCGAAAAAGACGCCCTCCCGGCGGTAGCCATGGCGGGCCGCATCGTCGTCCACGATCTCCGAGAGAACCGGGAAAGGCATCACCATAGACCCCGCCAGCCCCGGCGCAGCCAGAATGGTCCCCAGGAGGCCCATGTAGAAGTCGCGGGCAAAGGTCATCAGCAGAAAGCCAGGGATAAAGACAAAACTGGCCAAAATCCAGGCCCTCCGATAGCCCAGCCGGGGGACGATGGGCCGCCAGAGGAGGACAGAGGGCGCAGTGAGCAGAATAGGCACCCCCAGCAGAATAGCCTCCACGTCGCCGGGGTTCATCCAGATCCCGAAGACCTCCGTTGGGCCCAGAATGCCCAGGGCGTACTTGCGCCAGAAGGGGAGTGTCGCGGCCAGGACCAGCCAGATGTACTCCTTCGCCATGTTCGCACCCAGGAACCACCGGAAGGGACGACTGGAAAGGACAATCTTCAAGGACTGGATCAGGCCGATCGCGCCCTCCTCTGCCAGCGGGCGCTCTCGGATTCCAACGGCCGCGATAAGGTACCCGACGGCGACCAGCGCGCCCATTATTGCCCCCATCCATATGTACCCCACCGTCTCCGCGAGAATGGGCGCCAAAATGAAGGAGAGCAGGAGGGCCAGAACGGCCAGAACCTCCCGCACCGCGGAGAGGTTGACCCGGTCCCGCACCGTTGTCGCGATTTCCGGAAAAAGGGAGGTATAGGCAATCCAGGTGAGGCTGTAGAGCCCATCAAAGATAAAGAGGATGAGGAAGAAGTACGCGGCCAATACAGCGGGGCTGTGTCCCGGCGGTGTCCAGAGGAAGAAGAATGAGAGACCCAGGGGGATGGCCCCGAAGAGGACGTAGGGGACGCGCCGGCCCATCCGCGAGCGGGTCCGGTCGGAGATCTGGCCCATCAACGGGTCGTTGATGGCGTTCCAGAAGCCGTAGAGAGTCCAGATGATGCCCGCCAACGAGGCGTTCAATCCCAGAATGTCCACGTAGTAGAACTGAATGCGGTTGCCGAAGACCTGGTAGGCGATGGTGTTGGCGAAGTTGCCCATCGCGTAGCGGATGTAGAAGAGCGTCTTGCGGATTTCTCCCTTCATCGTCTCCTCTCCCTGGCTGGAATTCGGCAGTCCAGCGGCCCCCCATAGGCTGTAAACCTCCAGCGTCCAGGGGCCGCCGTAGGCCCTATCCCTTGGGTGGGTGTCCCGCTTTTATCGGAATCGTGCTCGCCGGAGGCGCTGATTGGAAATCAGCCTTGCTTTGGCGCTTTCGCGCCGGGCGTCAACCTTCGTTGACGCGCTTCTCACAGGTCGGCGAAGGCCAACCCTCGGCCGAAGGCCAAGACAGGCCAACTTCCAGTCGGCGCTGATTAGAAATCAGCCTTGCCTGGGCGCTTTCGCGCCGGGCGTCCGCCTTCGCGGACGCCGAACCCCCCGGTCGGCAAAGGCCAACCCTCGGCCGAAGGCCAAGGCAGCCCCTCTACTCCTTTGCAGTCAGCAACAGTCCCTGGGGACCGTAGACCTCCAGCGCCCAGGGGCCGCCACCGGGGCCAAACGTCGTCCGGAAGGGCCGCCCCGGCCCCGTCTCCGCGTCCCAGCGGGCGACCTCCTGTCCTCCCTGCCGCAGGACGACCGCAACCCGCATCGGCCGGATCGCTTCCACCGCCACCTCCACCCCGTCCCCCGTCGGCGAAAGGCGCGCCGCGGCCTCCGCGCTTGCGTGGGTTAATCCTCCCATCCCGCTCACCGCGTACCAGTACTCGGTCCAACTGACGCTCCGGCCCGGCGCCAGTGAAAAGAAGTGCCAGAAGGTCGGCGTGAGACCTCCCCAGAGTTCAAAGTAGCGGCTTCCATCGTCCGTCCAGAGGTCGGAGGGCAGGTCGCCCAGGCAGAAGATCTTCACCCCCCGGATGGAGGCCGGGGCAACCCGGACGATGCCCTGGTCGCTGCCGGGATCGTAGGCCCCGGCAAATCCAGCGTCCGCCGCCCCCGGCGCAAAGACCCCCAGGTAGGAGCGCCACTCCCCGTAGCGGCTGAAATCCCGCCCGGTGTGGACCGGCCAGGCCATCACACCCCCCGGACCAGGCAGAGAACTATCCCCGGTGGAGTGGACGATGACCTCCCGCGCGGGCAGGACGAAGCGCATGTCGGGCGACGGAGCGTTGAAATCGGAAAGGGTCAGCATCGCGTTGGCCCAGAACTGGAACGATTGCTCCCGGCCCGTCGGGTTGGTGATGCGGGGCGAGAGGAGCACCCGACCGCTTCCCCGTTCCAGCCGCACCGTCACCTCCACCACCAGGCCGGTCCGCTCCTCCGTCCGCCGCAGGTAGACGCCATCCCCCAGCAGGCGGTACTCCCAGGGAAGGTACTCCACCAGCCCATGCTCCTCCGTCGGGAAGGCCCACTCTATCCCACCCGTCGCCAGCCACCAGCCCCGATAGCCCCAGTGGGTCGGCTTGAGGACCGGGTTAGCGTAGAAGAGTTGCCGTCCCGTCGTCCGATCCGTCCAGCGCAGGATGCGGCCCCCCAGGTCGGGTAGAACCGTTAGGGAGACGTAGTCGTTCTGGAGAAAGAGGGCGCGGAAGGACCGGGGGGCCGGCCCCCCGACGGCCCCGAAGTCCAGCCGATGGTAGGGATAGACGGGGTCGTCCGGAGAGGTGGGGACCAGGGCCCGCTCCCAGTCGTAGGCCATCAGCGTCACCGTCCCCTCCCAGATGGTGACAGGGCCAGCGGACGAAGGGGGCTGCGGAGGCGCCGTCGGTGAAGGCGGGGAAGTGGACGGAGGAACTGTGGAGGGAGGGGGCAGAGAGACGGCAGGCGTCGGAAGCGGTGTTTCCGTGGGCCGGGCCTCCGGGACCGGGGTCTCCCTCGGCAGGGCGGCAAGGGTGACGGTGGGACGTGGGGAGGGCGTGGGAGGCACAGATATCGGTGTGGGGGTAGGCGTGGCGGGGAGGCCTGCAGCGGGGATCGGCGCGACGGAAGGATTGAGAGGCCCCGCGCGGGGCGCGACACACGCAGCCAGGGACAACGTCAGCATCAACAGGTATATCCCGTCGGGAAATCTCCTCATCGCTCCCCCACCCTCCTCCAGACCTGGGCCCGCCGTCCGGCGAACTCCTGCTCCCAGCGGGGGTCGTCCGCCAGCGCGCGGGCCAGTTCCGGCTGAAGTTCCACATCCAGCAGAATCCGATCCACCCCATACTGATCCAGCAATTCGTTGTACCGGACGCCGCCAGAAATCCGGACGTAGTCCTCCCACTGCTCAAAGGGGTAGAGTTCCACGCGCGGGTCCACGAAGACCCGCTGTTCCGGCAGGGCCCAGATGAGGTAACTTCCATACCCCATCTCGTTGAAGAGACGGCCGCCCGGGTGGGCCCGGAGGTACTCAGCCGCGTCCAGCGGGTTCTCCTCCCCGATGAGGGCTCCCTCCGGTACCCCCCGCCAGACGAGTTTCCAGTAGGTCTCCGGCAGGGGTACCCGCTCCACCCACCACGGCTGGACCAGAAAGACAGGGATAAGAAGAAGCAGGACAAGGACGAGGTTCAGGGCGTTCCGGCGGGCGGGGAGGGTCGCCGCGCGGGGCCAGAGGGAGGCCCACATCTGCGCCAGAACGGGCATCACCGCCATCCCGTACCAGACGACGTAGCGCATCCCGCTCCAGGCCAGCCAGAGGAAGCCCACGATAAGCAGTGCGTCGGTGGGAGTGGGGCGACGGCGGGCATAGGCCAGCGTGAGAATCAGAACCAGGATGCTGATGTAGAAGACGACGTTGGGGATTCCCGAAGGCGTTGGGGATTGCCACTCCACGACCAGCGCCTGACTGGGCCGGTCGGTCAACAGGTCGGCCACGTAGGCGACAATGCCGACGCCGCGGGGATTCGCCAGGATAGCCATGGCGGTCAGCGCGCCGATGAGGGCCAGCCATCCCACGGCCCGCCAGGGGAGAGATTCGGGAAGCCGCAGCAATGTCCGCAGTCCCTCACCGACGACAAAGATGCCCACCAGCACCAGTCCGAGGACGAAGGCGCCATGGGCGTTGACCCAGAGGGCCATCAGAGGGGGCAGTGCCAGCAGGGCCCAGCGGTCCCTGGGACAAGCACCCCCGCTATAGACGTATCGGGTCAGAAGCAGTAAGTAGATAGCAAAGAGCGGAAACGACCAGATTTGGGGCCGAACGACCAGGTTGTTCAGGGACATCCCTCCGGCGAGGGCCAGTGCCGGGGCCGCCAGCCGCCAGGAACCGCTCCGTATCCGGGCCCCCCACCCCACCAGCCCGAAGGCAGCCAGAATCAGGACGTTGCGGGCAAAGGTCACCAGATTGAGCCCGCCCAGGCGATAGAGCAGATAGAGCAGGAGTTCCCCCAGCCAGGCCCCGTAGACGAAGGGCGCGTCGGGGGAAAGGCTCCAGGCGAACATCTGGGTGGAGGGAATGGTCCGCCGGGTGTAGATGAGTTCGCCAATTTTCAGGTGCCACCAGAAGTCGTTGGGGGGCAGGGGGACCAGGGAGATGTAGAATCCCAGCCCGGCCCATACGACAAGCGGCCAGAGGTGGGCTGTGGAGGGAAAATACCGCCGCATCCCTCTCCTTTACGCCAACCCAGGTCGGTCTCTTCAGGCCTTGGGCCAACGATCGGCCCAGGCCGACCGCAAGATCACGGGAAGATGGGGGTGAAGGTCGGCGTAGGGGTGACACGCGGGCCCCCCGGCGTGAGGGTGGCCACCAGGCTGATGGTCATACTGAGAACGACGATGATGCTCAGAACCCAGAACAGCCGTTGATAACGAGTGGTCGCACGCTTTTTGCTCCGACTCATCGGACCTCCTGCGAACAGAGAGTTTTCGCTGCGGCGGTTTAGCCGCCGCAGCGAAAATCTATATTTCAACAACGATATACTCCTTCCGCCCCAGGCCAATGGCTGCGGCAGCGTCCACGTGCAGTTGCCCGTCTATTCCCAGTGTCTCCGCCAGGACCCGCTGACCGGGTTGGACCCCGCGGTCGGCCGCGGCAGACTGGGGAAGCGGGAGCGCGCCGTTGATGGCGTCCAGCGTCGCCTGTTCCACCGCAACGATGTCGTCTCCCCCGAAAATGCCCTGGTCCTGGACCAGGGGAGTATCCGCCATTGGCATACAGTCGCACTCCGGCTGGACCTCCAGCGCGAAGTTCAAAAAGACCACCTTGCCCGGCTGAAAGGTGGAGAGGACAGCCTTTGCGGCTTCTGCGAGCGCGGCCTGGAATTCGTCCTGTCCCCGCTTCTGGAGGCGGATGGCGTTCTCCGGGCAGACCCGCTCACAGCGGCCGCAGCGCCAGCACTTCTTCTCGTCCACCACCAGGGTTCCATCCACCTCGGCGATCGCTCCGACCGGGCAGACGTGGAGACACTGGAGACAGAGGATGCACAACTCCGGATACCGGAGCACCGAGGCCTCCGGCCCTGCGGCGTGGAGGTGGCCACGGGCCTGGCGCCAGTCGCCGCTGCGGTGGCGGCCCGCCACGCCGCCCATCGCCAGGTTCTTGATCGCTCCCCCGTACCCGGCCTCAATGTGTCCCTTGCAGTGGGAGACGACGATCATCGCCGGCGCGTCGTAAATGGCCGACGCGATCCGAACGCTCCCCAGAATAGGGCCGGAGGGCACCTCCACGCTATCATGGCCGAAGAGGCCATCGGCCAGGATGACCGGGCAGCCTACAGAGAGGGGATTAATCCCGTTCTGGTTGGCGACCTCCAGATAGTCCCAACCATTGATGCGGACTGTGTCGCAGACGAAGGGCTTGCCGCCTACAGATTTGACCGCGTCGGCGATCTTGCGCAGGAAGACGGGCCGCACAATCCGATGGGCCCCGTCCGACCCGAAGTGGGTCTTGATCGCAACGTATTCGCCCTTCTCTATGCGGCTCCCCAGGTCCAGCCGCTCCAGCATCCGCTCCAGCCGGGCAACCAGGCTGTACTGGTAGTCCCAGCGGGTCGCACGCGCAGTAGCAAAGTAGACTACGCGCTTTTGTTCCACCTGTTCAGCCTCCTTACATAGATTCGTCGGAATCTAACCGCAAAATCCTTGCCCAACGGTAAACGGCCAGGCTCAGTTGCAAGTCCCCTTCGGGGGCTAAAAACCATTGTCCGGTGGTGCGTTCTCTCCTTCCCAGAGCCGAAAAGGGGCCTAAAGGTCGCTTTCGCGCTCTCCAGGATTTGCCGTTGCGACATCCGGGCACTGCCGACAGAAGAGGATCAGGATCAGTGCGGCCACGAGGGCGATCCCCCCCTCCATCAGGTAGAATCGGGCGATTCCCTGCGTCTCGTAGAGATAGCCCGCCAGCAGGGAACCGGCGAACCCGCCCATACCCATTGCGAACCCGGAGAAGAGGGCCTGCGCTGTCGCCTCCAGGCCTCGTGGCGCCACACTGCCCATCAGCGTCACGCCCCCGACCAGGAAGGCTGTGAAGGAGAACCCCTGGAGAAGTTGGAGAGGAAGCGCCAGACCAGGTACCTGGTTGACCGAAAAACCAAACCACCGGGCCGCATAGATCAGATAGCCGAGAAACAGGAAGCCCCGATAGCCCAGTTTCTGCAGCCACCATCCGGAGAAGAAGAGCATCGGGACCTCGCTGATCGCGGCCACGGCCCAGGCCGCCCCAATCAGGCTTCCGCTGGCCCCGATGTCCGAAAGATAAAGGCTCAGGAACTGGGTCCCTCCGTTACTGGAGGCCCAGAGCAGAAACGCGCTGAGCAGGAAGGGGACCACGCCAGGCCGCCCCAGCAGTTGCCGGAACCCCTCCCAGACAGGCCGCTCCCAGGCCCAATCCCGGCGGGGCTGAAAGAGAGAGACCGCCGTCGTCAGGGCCATCAGTCCCGCAAAGCCGAAAAATAGATACCGGAGATGATAGTCCACCAGGTATCCGAAAGCCCAGGAGGAAAGAATCCAGCCCACCGTCCCCCACATGCGCAGGTGGCCGAATTCAGTTCCCTCCCGCTTTGCAATCTCCAGCGCCGCGCTGTCCATCAGCGGCATCAACGGGCCGATAAAGACCGCAAAGAGAATGGCGATCGCCAGTAGAGGAAGAAATCGTGCCGTCAGGGAAAAGGCGAAGCCAGCAACCGTCGCTCCCAGGAGCATCAGGGTCAACAGGCCGCGATGAAAGCCCAAACGGTCCGCCAGCGCGCTCCATACTGACGCGGCGAAAAAGTTCACGATCGCGGGCACCGCAGCCAGCAGACCGATCTGGGAACCACTCAACCCCACTCGCTGGTAGTAGAGGTTCAGGAAGGGGTACAACGTCCCCATTGCCGCATAGTACAGGAAATAGAGCGTACTGGCGTAGAGTCTGGTGGGTCTCATAGGCCACGTATTGCGAAGGGCGTCAGGGATGGCCCCTGAATTGGTAGAGCACCGCCGAGGCGTTGGGAGCGGTGAGGGTCAAGAGCCGCGTCCCCCTCCCATCGGCCTGGGCCAGCAGGAAGGACTGTTCGCTGATCCCTCCGAAGGTGTAAATGTGAGCAAATAGAAACCAGACCCGGCCCTCCGGCAAACGGGCCACGTCCTCCTCCAGAACGCGAAAATCGCCGTTGGCAGTGCGTCCCACCCGGTAGACAGCGGGGTCGTCCAGCCCAAAGCGCGGGGCATAGTAGGCAAAGACGGGAGCGGCAGCGTGGTAAACGTAAACGTAGTCCCCCGACTGCCAGGACTCCCGGACCTGCTCCAGCACAGGTCGCATTTCCTCATTGGTCAGCGGCGTGCCCAGGACAGAAAGGGCCCGGTAGAGGGGATGAAAAAGCAGGAGCACCACCCAGGCAACAGCGACGGCCCGCCAGTTCGCCGCCAGCAGCCGGTAGAGGGCTTCCGCACCTGCCGCCATCAACAGCACCGTCGGCGGGACGGCGAAGAGCAGGATCCGAATATAGAGGGGGTAGAGTTTCAGCCCCGATGCGACGACGGCCCCTATGAAGGGCAGAACCAGCGCCAGGACAAGGGGCCGCCGTCCCTCGCGCCAGAGAAGAAGGACTCCGGTCAGCCAGGCGAAGGTCGCCAGGCCGTAGAAAGGAAGCCCCGCGGAGAAGACCAGAAAGTCAAACCACATCTGGGCAAACCAGTACAGGTCGGAAAGGGAGCGGGGCGGGAAGGGTGCGAAGAACTCCCGCCAGAACTCCTTCAGGAAGGGGTTCCCCAGACCTGGCCGGAGAACCGTCGCATAGAGCAGGAGCCCGCTGGCCCCCCAGAGGGCCAGCAGGGCCGCCGCACGCCGGGCCCGAAGCCCGTCGCGGCGGACGAGGGCATCCGTTAGGAGCGCCATCCCCAGTCCCCCCAGGGCGAAGGCCGACGGATACGAGAACCAGGGGAGAATGATCCCCAGTCCCGCGGCCAGAAGGGTCCACCGGCGATGGGAGGATTCCTCCAGAAGGGGGAGTCCCACCGTCAGCGCCAGGATCGCCGCCAGAGCGTCCGTCGCGTAGGGCTTCAGTTCGGACGAGTAGTAGAAGAGCGGCTGGGCCCACCCGAAGAGGGCGGTCGCCATCAGCACCCCTACCGGCCCGGTCACCCGCCGGGCCAGCCGGTAGAGAAGGGGAACCGCCAGGACGCCGCCCAGGAGTGGGACCAGCCGGAGCGCGAGTTCGTCGGTCCCCAGAAAGAGGCTCACCCCTTTGACGGCCCACAGGAACAGCGGCGGCGCAATCTGGTTGTCGTCCAGCGGGCTCAGCAGGCCGACGAAGTCCCGCTGGAGGATGTTCAGCGCCAGATAGGCCTCATCCAGCCAGATGGATCGGCAAGAGGCGTACTGGGCCAGTCGGGCGGCGACGCCGAGGCCAACGGTGGTCAGAGCAAGGGCGAAGAAGCGGGCGCGCTGGGTCATGGCCGGAGGGACGGGGGCGTTTGGGGGGGGGGGCGGGGGGGGGGGCGCCCCCCCCCCCCCCCCCGCCCCCACCGGGGGGCGGCCCGCCCCCCCCCCCCCCCCCCCCCCCCCCCCCCAGAGCCCCCCCCGG
>JANXAH010000017.1 GCA_025062415.1 Anaerolineae bacterium
TTTCCCCATACCGCCAAATAGGGAAGGAAAAGCAAAGGCCCAAAAGGTCAGCCATAAGCCATCGGTATAAGCAAAAGCGGGAAAGACAGCGGCTGGTCATAGAATGCTGATCTGGAAAGCAATCATACAAGGATACAGCGAGGGTTTCATTCAATCAGACAGGCAAACGTTGTCTTGTTTAATAAGACGAGGTATTGTTCTATGATACAATATACCACATCCTGTCATAATTGTCAAGGTTCTGAACCTCAGAATACGAACCTCTCTTTGACAAATCATAGACTTCGGCTATAATCCTCCCGAAACCTTCTTTGCCGGAGCAGCGCATGGAAAAACGAGACCGTATTCTGCTTGTCGTCATCGCGCTTCTGGCTCTTTTCGCAATTTATGTGGACCTGGACATTCAGCATCCCCGGTGGCTGGAAAACCTTCTTTTCTGGCAGCCCGAGGGTGCACGAAAAATTGCGATCCGCTACGGCCTGGACCTGCGTGGCGGCCTGAGGGTCTCCCTCGTTGCCGACGTGCCCGAGGGACAGGAAGTGGACCGAGCCAGCCTGGAGACCGCCCGTCAGATTGTGGAGAACCGAGTCAACGGCCTGGGCCTTGCGGAGACCCTTGTCCAAATTCAGGGCGGGCGCCGCATCATCGTAGAGTTGCCGGGAATTGAGCAGCCCGAAGTGGCGATAGAAATCATTCGCGGCACGGCCCTGCTGGAGTTCGTGGACGCCGGATACACCTTTATCCCCAAGGGGACGATCATCACGACCACCCTGGGTGGCCCCCACCCGACAGGGATAGAAGCGCTGACGACTCCCATCGCCCCGCCCACCCCGACCGCACCGGTCACTCCGACGGCCGGGGTGACGGAGACCACTCCCACTGTACCGGTAACTCCGACGGCAGAAGTCACTTCAACTGTTCCTGCTACGCCTACGCTTCCGCCGGGAGTCTATCAAACTATCCTCACCGGAGCCGACCTGGACCAGGTGGGGCTGGACCGGGACGAAATGGGGTATTACATACCCTTCCGGCTCAAGGCCGAAGCCGCGGAGAAATTTGCCCAGTATACAGCGTCCCACGTCAACCAGTATCTCTGCATCGTATTGGATAAGCGAGTCCTCTCGTGTCCGGTGATTGAGGAGGCTATCCCCGGCGGCACAGGACGCATCACGCTGGGCAACGCGACGTACCAGGAAGCGCGCGGATTAGCTATCCAACTCCACTATGGTGCCCTGCCTGTCCCCTTGCGGGTGGAGACCGCCACAACAGTGGGTCCCACCCTGGGCGAAATCTCCGTCCAGAAGAGTGTCCGGGCCGGCATTGTTGGGCTTTCCGTCGTCCTGCTCTTTATGCTGGTCTACTACCGCATCTTGGGCGGGACAGCAGACCTGGCGCTCCTCCTTTATGCAGCGCTGAACCTGGCTCTCTATAAACTGGTCCCCGTCACGCTGACGCTTCCGGGTATTGCCGGCTTCCTCCTCTCTACGGGAATGGCGGTGGACGCCAACATCCTGGTCTTTGAGCGAATGAAAGAGGAACTGCGAGCCGGGCGCAGCCTGCGGGCCGCGCTGGAGGCCGGGTTCAGTCGGGCCTGGACTTCTATCCGGGACTCTCAGATTTCCATCCTCATCGCCTGTGCGGTCCTTTACTTTTTCGGAACCAACTTCGGTGCCAGTATGGTCAAGGGATTCGCCCTCACTCTCGCTATTGGCACAACGATCAACCTCTTCACTGCTATTGTAGTAACCCGAACCTTTCTGCGGGTCCTGTTCCGCCTTGCCGGGCCAGCCCTGAGCGCTCGCCGCTGGCTGCTGGGCGTATAAGGGCCGGAATTTTCTCCCACGAGGTGAGGAATGTTCAACCTGGTGGAAAAGCGCCGCTGGTTTTTCATCATCTCTGGGCTTCTGGTTGCGTTAAGCCTAATCATTCTGGCCGTTACCTTTATCCGCTTCGGCACGCCTCTTCGTCTGGCGGTGGATTTCACCGGCGGAAGCCTCTTCGTGCTCCATTTTGATGGCCCAGCCACGGAGACAGCCATCCGCCAGGTCTTCGCTGACCATGGGCTGGAGGAAGCCATCATCCAGCGGCTGGGCCGGCCGGAGGACAACACCTGGCAGGTGCGCACAAAGGAGGTCTCAGCAGAGCAGGTGCGCGCGCTGATGAGCGACCTCTCTGCCCGTGTGGCTCCGGTCAACCGGGACCTGACGACCTATGAGACGGTATCCCCCATCGTCGGTGGGGAAGTCACTCGCGCGGCGGGCATCGCAATTGCCGTTGCCGCTATCCTGATTATCGGCTATATCTGGTACTCTTTCCGCCAGATCCCCCACTCCATCCGTTATGGAATCTCGGCCATCACGGCGATGATCCACGACCTGATCATCGTCCTGGGCTTCTACGCCCTGATGGGGCTCCTTCAGGGCTGGGAAGTAGATGCCCTGTTTCTGACGGCCACCCTCACCGTCACCTCCTTTTCCGTGCAGGATACAATCGTTATGTTTGACCGTATCCGGGAGAACCTCCCCCGCTATAGGGGCGAACCCCTTGAGCGGATCGCCAATCGCTCCATCCTGGAGACCATCCACCGGTCCCTGGCAACCCAATTGAACGCCATCTTTGTGATGATTGCTATCATCCTCTTCGGAGGGGAGACCATCCGGCCGTTCATCACCGCAATGCTGGCCGGGATGTTGGTCGGTACTTACTCCTCCTTTGGAATCGCCGTCCCACTGGTGGTGGAATGGGAGATAGCGGCGGAGAGAAACAAGCAGGCAAGCAAGTAAGCAAGTGGGCAAGCCAGCAGGGTTAAGGAAAGGAGGAAAGGATGCCTGCTGTGCGGAAGGCCGCGATCCGGGAACTGGCCGCTGCGGCGTATGAATTGGATGCAAAGGTCGTAGAGGGAGAACTCCGTCGGACTCCCCAGGGAGAATGGTCGGTCGGAGAAACGCCGCTTTCAGACTGGTTGCAGGCCTTTGCCGGACAGCGGGTCTACCTGATTCTGGCTTCGCTGGAAGATGAGCGACCGCTTCCAGCAAAGGTTTGCCGGACCTGTGGGACAGAGTATATGGGCACGGAGTGCCCGCGCTGCCGGGAGGCACGCATCCGCCTGCGGGGAAGTAAGACCCCCTGAGGCTTGCTTCCGGGAGCAAAGGAGCCGTGTCCAAGAGGGTTGTCTTGCCACAAGGAAGCCACCACAATGGGATGAATCTGAAATCCCGCAGGAGGTGAGCAATGTGGAAGGCAGGAGGTATCGGCGCGGCCGTCGGCCTCGTTGTGGCTCTGCTCTTCACCCTCATCACCCCCATCTGCGATCCCTTTTGGGCGCTCGTACTGGGCTTTGGGGCAGGCCTGCTGGCAGCCTTCTGGGAACGCCCTGTTGCCTCCGGAGCCGGAGCCCAGATAGGCGCGCAGGTGGGAGCCCTCACCGGCGGCGGTATCCTTCTGGGACAGATGATAGGAGCCGTCCTGAACGGCCTGATCGTAGGGCCAGAACAGGCTGCCCGGCTGATCCGAAGGTTTGGGGTTCCTTTCCGCTATGAGCATCCCGCCCAATATTGGGCTTATTTGTTGGGCGGCAACTGCTGCTGCGCGCTGGTCAACGTCCTGCTGGCAGCCGGACTGGGTGCACTGGGTGGTCTCCTGGGGTATCAGTTCTGGGGGAAAACCGCTTCAACCGCAAAGCCCGAACATCTCCAGTAATCCACGTCTTACGGATGCCCTCTCCCCCCGACTTTCTACCGCGCCAATCCGAAATCTGCAGAGTCTATGTTCATAGATGAGGCGACAATTTATGTAAAAGGCGGAGACGGCGGAAACGGCTGTGTGGCCTTCTTGCGGGAAAAATACGTCCCCTTTGGTGGTCCCGCCGGAGGCGACGGGGGCAAGGGAGGCGATGTTATTCTTTACGTTGACCCCCACCTGAACACCCTCTATCACTTCACCCACCGACGGCACTTTCGGGCAGAGCGCGGTCAACACGGGAGGGGAAAGAACCAGCACGGAGCCAGCGGGGCCGACCTGCGGGTCCCTGTCCCTCCGGGGACCATTGTGCGGGACGCAGCGACCGGCCGCATCCTCGCCGATCTGACTGAACCGGGTCAGGAGGTCGTGGTCGCGCGCGGAGGGCGGGGAGGAAGGGGAAACGCGCGGTTTGCCACGCCTTCCAATCAGGCACCGCGGATTGCAGAGAAAGGGGAACCCGGTGAGGAGCGGACGCTCCATCTGGAACTGAAACTGCTGGCGGATGTGGGCCTGGTCGGCAAACCCAACGCAGGCAAATCCACCTTATTGGCCGCGGTCACTGCGGCGCGGCCCAAAATTGCCCCCTACCCTTTCACCACTCTGCACCCCCACTTGGGTGTCGTCGCACTGGACGAGCGGACAACGTTTGTAATGGCCGACCTGCCCGGTCTGATAGAGGGGGCCAGTGAGGGAAAGGGGCTGGGACACGACTTCCTCCGTCACGTGGAACGCACCCGCTTGCTCATCCACCTGCTGGACGGCACCAGCGAGGACCCAATTAGAGACTTCCGGGCCATCAACGCCGAACTGGCAGCCTTCGGGCACGGGCTGGATCGGAAGCCCCAACTGGTGGCCTTCAACAAGATGGACCTACCCGAGGCTCAGGAGCGATGGCCAATGGTGCAGGATACACTGCGAGCCCAGGGATACGAGGTTTTCCCCATCTCCGGACTGACCCGCGAGGGAGTTCGGGACCTCCTTTGGCGCGCAGCCCAGTTGCTGGCTCAACTCCCACGGGAGCAACGGATCCCCTACGAAATTCCCGTTTTCCGTCTGGAGGACGATGAACGGACCTTCTGGGTAGAGCGGGAGGCCGACGGTTGGCGTGTGCGTGGCAAACGAGTGGAACGCCTGATTGCAATGACCCCTCTGGAACTGGATGAAGCCCTCCACCGCCTGCACCGCACGCTGGAGCGCATAGGCGTTCTGGACGCCCTGCGGGAGGCAGGAGTCCAACCAGGCGACGTCGTCCGAATCGGCAGCGCGGAACTGGTCTGGGAGGAAGAAGGGAGGGATTTAGAAGAACAGGAGTAATTCTCGTGGCGGCGGCCGAGCCGCTGCCACGAGAATTTTGAGCCGCGGCTAAAGGACCCGCACCACGGCGAGGCCCAGCAACCCCAGAATGATCCCGATGTGCAGCCAGAGGTCCGTCGCAGCCATCCACCCGACCACCGGCCAGGGGGGCAGCAACTGCAGGAGAAAGTTCAACACAACCAGACCGATCCCGATCACCACCAGAAGACCGGGCATCCGGGCCAGAAAATCGCTGACAGTTTTCACGACTTTCGCCAGCATCAGCATCCTCCAAATTAGCGGAATTCCGCGGCACTTTCGCCGCAGTAGGGGCTTTCCGTCAGGGTGCAACAAGGCCGACGACTAACCAGACGGCCAGTGCGAAAAAGACCAGGGCAGTCCCCAACTTCACCGCCGCTGTCCGCTTCCGGAGGAACATCCCCAACTGCAGGGACGTGGTGCCAAAGTAGGTAAGGACAAAGACAACGGCCAGGGGCAGGATAAAGGCCAGGTTGTAGAGCAGGAGATAGGTTACTGCGCGGGCGCGCATTGCTGGCACGCTGAGGACGAAGACGATGGTGGGCAGATACAACTGCCCCGTGCAGGCCAGTTCCAGCAGCGAAATCAGAAGCCCGGTGACAAGAGCCCCCAGAGCATAAGCCGACATCCGCTGCCCCCGCCGGACGACGGCACGGGCCTGCTTTTTCAAATGGTCTGGCAAGCGCAGCGTCATCTCCTCTATCTGGCCCCGGCGAGCCTTCAGGAAATCCAGAAAACTGAGCACCGCCAGCACCAGGCAGAAGAGTGCGGTCAGCCCGTAGAGCCACCGCCCCGCCAGTGTGAGCGTGTTCCCCAGTAGGTCCAGAACCTTGTAGAGACCCAACCCCACTGTCAAATAGGCCAGGAAGACCCCGCCGGTGAATGCTCCGCCCACCGCCAGAACCTGTCGCCCCTTATATCCTCCAGCGGCCATATAGGCGACGAAGAATATCAGCGTAGCGAACGCACAGGGGTTCAGCCCATCAACAAGACCCGCCAGAAGGACGGTCAGCGGACCCAGCGCGCGGAACCGCTCTATCAACCTCACCAACCCCGCCTCCGAGTTGAAGTCCGCCCAGACCTTTGGGGCACCCGTGGCAGCATATTTCTCCATCAGGGACTGAAGATTCTGGGGAGTGATCTCCCGCTCTCCGATGAGCGCATCGTCCCCAATAAAAATGGCGGGGGTATGCAGGTCCGTCCGACCGATCCGCTCGGCCAGCCACTGGGCAAGGGCAGCCTGCTCGTAGATATTGAACTCCTCCACGATCAGTTGCGGATACCGCTGGCGAATGTAGCGGATGTCCGCCTCCGCGCGGCTACACTCCTGGCAGCCGACCTGGTAGAAGTAGGCTGCCCAAATTGGGGCTTGGGTCTCGCAGGCCGAGACCTCCGCAGGAGTACAGATCCCCAGCCCTCCTGGTTCCCCAATTGGACCCGGATTGGCGGATGGAGGATTGACGCCGCTCAACACCTCCTCCAGCCCGGGGATAGGGGGGAAGTCCGCCCCCGTTTCCGCCAGGCACTTCTCCACCAGGCAGGGCAACTGTTGCCGAACCTCCTCTTCCCCGATGAGGATCCGGTCCCCAAGGACGATCGTGGGCAGGCCCCGCCGCTCCGGCGCGACATTGAAGTACTCTTCCGTCCGAATCAGCAACTCATACACGGCGGGGCTGCTGATTTCCAGATAGCGAATATCCAGCCGGTTCGGGTATCGTGTTTCCAGCGGTTTCAGGACTTCCCGCTCCACCGCCTGACAATGGGAACAGTCGGTGGAGTAGAAATAAAGGATATGGATGACAGGGCCATCGGAAACCGGAGAGGCCCACACAGGTCCCGAAATCAGAACAACCAGGAAACTAACAATAAGGCTCAGAAAAACGAAAACCGGTTTCTTTCCCATTCCGGTTCTATCCTCCGAGAACCCCGCTTTTGAAAACCATCATAGCACATTTCCCCGGTATGGCAAGTAGCCGTCGGTTTTCGCAATCTTCGCTCTCCCCCTTGCCTGCGGCAGGGAAAGGGGGGTCGTCCTGTCGCCTCCCCCGCCCCTCAAAACTCCTTCCTTCCCCCTCTGCTTCTTTTGCGTGACCCCGGTGTTTTTCAGAAATCGCTTTAAGAGACTTGCTGCTCTGTCTCCAGGATATCCAGCAGCGCGGCCAGCCCCAGAAGATAACTGCGCCAGCCGAAGCCGCAAATCTGGCCGATGCACACCGACGCGATCAGCGAGGTGTGCCGGAAGGGCTCGCGGGCGTGGATGTTGGAGAGATGGACTTCCACCGCAGGCAGTCCGCTGGCGGCGATGGCGTCCCGCAGCGCCACGCTGGTATGCGTGTAGCCGCCGGGATTGATGAGAATCCCGTCGGCCCAGCCGATGGCCTGGTGGATGGCGTCTATCAGGGCTCCCTCATGGTTGGATTGGAAAAAGCGCAACTCTGCGCCCCGTTTGCCCGCGCAGGCCCGGAGTTGCTCGTTGATCTCCTCCAGCGTGACCCGGCCGTAAATCTCCGGCTCCCGCTGGCCCAGCAGGTTAAGGTTGGGGCCGTGAAGGACGAGAATACGCCGCATCTTTCCCTCCGTTTAAAGAAGTTTTTTGCACGCGGATTCTTTCGCGCGGGGGCGCCCTTTGAGGAACCGCAAAGATCGCAAAGAGCGCAAAGAAATCCAAAAAATCTTGGCGCTCTTTGCGCTCTCTGCGGTGAAATTCAGGACTCCAGAGCCCGCAGGACATCCTCCCGCCGCACCTCATCCGTCACGAAGACATCGCCGGGGCGGCGGGGCAGGACGAACCGGAGCCGTCGGGCCTGTCGCTTCTTGTCGGTCTGCATCGCCTCCCAGACCGCCTCCGGCTCAACATTCCCCAGGCGCACTGGAAGCCCCAGCCGGTCCAGCAGTGCGGCCAGCCGGTCCGGCAGCGCGGGGTCGCAGTGGCCCAGGAGAACGGCCAGCCGGGCCTCCGCCACCAGCCCCACGCTCACCGCCTCCCCGTGGCGGAGGGTGTAACCACTCAGCCGCTCCAGCGCGTGCCCCACCGTATGCCCCAGGTTCAACACGGCCCGCCGCCCTTGCTCCAGCGGGTCCTCCTCCACCACCGCGATTTTGACCGCCAGCGCGCGCCGGATAATCCGAGGCCAGTCCCAGGACTCCCAATGGGGCGCAGGCCGCTCTTCGGCCGAAGGCCCAGGAAGGCGGGCTTCGGTTGGCGCCGATTGGAAATCGGCCTTCTGGGGCGCTTCTGCGCCAGGCGTCGGCC
>JANXAH010000199.1 GCA_025062415.1 Anaerolineae bacterium
GGTGGTGGGGCGGGTGCGGCGGCTGCCCGCCCCTCCGCCCCGCCCGCCCGTGCGTGGGGTGGGGGGGGGGGGGGGGGGGCGGGGGGGGGGGGGGGGGGGGGGGCGGCCGCGGCGGGCGCGGCGCCGCCCCCCCCCCCCCCCCCCCCCCCCCCCCCCCCCCCCCCCCCCCCCCCCCCCGCCGCAGCGAAAAGGACGCCCCCATGGCCGAATACCCCCAACTGAACTACTGCCCCCAGTGCGCAACGCCTCTGGAGGACCGGGAAGCCTTCGGGCGAATCCGGCGCTACTGTCCGGCCTGTGACCTCCTCATCTTCCAGGACCCGAAAGTCGCTGCGGCGGTCCTGGTGGAGCGGGATGGAAGGGTCCTTCTGGTCCGAAAAGCCTACGGACGTGCAAAGGGTCGCTGGAGCCTCCCCGCAGGCTTCGTGGAGTACGACGAGGACCCCGCAGCCGCCGCAGTCCGGGAATGTCGGGAGGAGACGGGCCTGGAGGTGGAACTGACGGGGCTTCTGGACGTTCTTCCCGGTGCGGGGCCGCCGGGGGAGGCCAGTTTCACCATTGTCTACC
Source organism: Anaerolineae bacterium (assembly GCA_025062415.1). Lineage (GTDB taxonomy): Bacteria > Chloroflexota > Anaerolineae > B4-G1 > DUEL01 > SpSt-77. The sequence goes on from JANXAH010000199.1 coordinate 568, forward strand.
GGGGGAAAATTGTGGGGGGAGAACTCCGCGCCCGCGACGATGCCGACCGGGCAGCCTTCTTTTCCGTGGACGACCTTCCGCCGCTGGCCTACGAATCCACGCGCCGCGCGCTGGCGCGGTGGCGGGAGACCGCGCGGCGCTCCGCCTGCGGGGAAGAATGATCCCGAGGGTAGGATGGGGGCGGCGGCGGGCGGCTTCTTGCCGCCCGCCGCCGCCCCCGTCCTGCCCCCTTATGCGCTGGCCCCCTCGGCCTTCCCCTGCAGGCTCTGCAGGACCCCCTTCAGGTACTGGACCACCTCGGCGGCAGAGGTGAATTGCAGGGCCTGCTGGGCAACCTCCCGCGCCTGGGCCATGCTCATCCTCCGGATCAGCCACTTGGCATGCGGGATCGCGGCCGGGTTCATGCTGAACTCATCCAACCCCAGCCCCAGAAGCAGCGGGATCGCAAGGGGTTCCCCCGCCAGTTCCCCACACAGGCCCACCAGTTTCCCGTACCGATGGGCCGTATCAATCACCTGCCCGATCAATCGGAGAACGGCAGGGTCCAGCGGCTGATAGAGCGCGCGCAACTGTTCGTTGCCCCGGTCGCAGGCCAGAACGTACTGGGTCAGGTCGTTGGACCCGATGCTGAAAAAGTCCACCAGGGGAGCCAGAAGGTCGGCAGCGATCGCCGCCGCCGGGGTCTCCACCATAATGCCCACGGGAATGTCCCGGGCGTAGGGAACCCCTGCTTGCTCCAGGTCCGCCTTCGCTTGCTCCAGCGCCTCCAGCGCCCGGAGGACCTCCTCCCGCGTGGAAATCATCGGAAACATCACATGCACGTTTCGTCCCACACCCGCTCGCAAGATCGCACGCAACTGGGGCAGGAACAAATCCGGGTGGCTCAAAGAAAGCCGAATCGCCCGAACGCCCAGGAACGGATTCGCCTCCGGGGGAAGGCGAAGGTACGGGAGAGGTTTATCGCCCCCAATGTCCAGTGTTCGGATAATCAGGGGACGGGAGCCCAGCGTGTCGGCGATGGCCCGGTACGCGGCATACTGTTCTTCCTCATCGGGCATCGTTTCCCGGTCCACAAAGAGAAACTCCGTACGCAACAGCCCTACACCCTCCGCACCGAACTCCACCGCCTCCCGGGCCGAAGCGACGTCGCCGATATTGGCAAAGACCTGCACCCGATGCCCATCCTGCGTGATCGCCGGCTCGTCCTTATGAGCAAAAGCAACGGCAGTCAGAACCTCCCGCTGAGCCCGGCTTTCTTCATACCGGCGGATGCTTTCCGGAGGAGGATTGACCTCCACCAGACCCGCCTCTCCATCCACCGCCAGCATCGTGCCGTCGGGAACCGTTAGAATCTCCTCCCCAAGCCCGACGACCGCAGGGATTCCCCACATCCGGGCCAGGATGGCGACATGGGACGTCGTCCCACCGCCCACCGTACAGATACCCTTCACTTTCTCTCGGTCCAAACGGGCGGTGTCGGAGGGGGTCAACTCCCTCGCGATGACCACGACCGGCTGGGTAACCTCCCGGAGGGGTTCCGGCCTTTCGGCCCCCATCAGAATCCGCATCAGTCGTCCCTGGACGTCCCGGACATCTGCGGCGCGCAGTTGGGAGATCTCGCTCTCTCCCTCAAAACGATGGACCCACTCGCCAAAGATCTCCTCCGCTGCAGCCTCAGCGCTCAGGGCATGCTGCCGAATCCGTTCCTCCAGCGCACTCACCAGAAGGGGGTCCTCCAGCATCATTCGCTGGAACTCAAAAATCCGTGCGGTCTGGGGGTCACGGACAGCGATTTCCTCCTGCAGCGCCTCCAGTTCCCGGCGGGCCTGCTCCAGGGATGAACGCAGACGGGATATCTCTGCGTCCACTTGACTCACGGTCCGGCGTTCCACTTCCCAGGTGAACGGCCGATACTGGAAGGCGGGGGCCATTGCGATCCCCGGGGATGCAGGGATACCCTGTAAACGTCCCGCAGCCATACTCTCCGCTGGCCGTGGCACTGTGGGCTCCGGCATGCGGGGTGGGATGGGCGCCGCTTCCTCCATTTCGCCAAAACCGCTCTCCACCAGTTCCCGAAGGGTGCGAATCGCCTCGGCGGCGTCTTCTCCCCGTGCGACGATGCGAATCCGCTCCCCCTGCCAGGCGGTCCCTCGGCTGGCGACCTCCATCATGCTCTTCGCGTTGGCCGGAGGGCGCCCGTGGGTGACGTTCTGGACGGTAATCTCAGAGCGGAAGCGCATTGCGGTCTGAACGAAAAGGGACGCCGGACGGGCATGGAGCCCTGTTGGATTGGGAACCACCAGTTCCACGCTCGCTTCGGGGAGGCCTTCTTCCGGCCCTGCCTCTGGAACTGGCGGGACCTCCAGTTCAGGAATCTTCGGGATACTCAGCGCCTGTTCGGCGGCCCGCTGAACGGTCTCCAGGTTTCCCCCTCCGGCCGCGGCGACAACAGCCGCAATCGCCCCCTCCACCAGAGGAGCGTTGCTCAGGCGGACTCGCCCTTGCCATTCGGGAGGCAGGGTCTCCACCACCATCTGCGCGATCATCACCGCGCTGCCCAGGTCCACCAGCACCAGGGCGTCGTGCCCCAGCCCCAGGATGCGCTCCAGCGCGTCCCGGACCTTCTCAAAACTGGTGCCCAACCGACCGTCATCGGTCCCCCCTGCGGGCAGAACGGGGACCTCTCCCCCTGCCATCTGCCGGGCGACCTCACAGACCCCTGCAGCCAGTTGTTCACTGTGAGCGACAACTACGATACCAGTCAACGTACCCCCCAGAAGAAGATCTTCTCGTTGCTGTGCTCTACAGCAACGAGAATTTATCCATTCAACCTGCAGGTTGGACAATCTGCCACCTCAACGGGTTCCGAGTCCGGGCGGTCGCCTGCCCCGACGTATCCCACGGCACCGCAGCGACACGCATACCATCCCTCGGTGAGTTCAGCGAATGGAATGCGAGGAACCGTCAGGTCTATCACTTCTAACCCGCACTTCCAGCGGGCATTGGTCAACAACTTCCGACATCCTGCCCCTTGGAGGCGGTCAAAATAACTGCGAAAATGGCGACAATGCCGCATCAGCAGGACGGCGATCGTGACCTCAGAGGGCACGGGGAAGTCCAGAGCGTTGCCGCAGACGACGATCAGGTTACGCGGAAGCGTCAGGCCGATGTTTTCCAGGGCCTGAGCGACCAGCAGAGGGTTAACCTCTATAGCGTAGACTCGGCGGGCTCGTTGAGCCAACCGAAGGGCCAGGCGCAAATCGCCCGCCCCGATTTCCAGCACCACGTCTGCTGGACCGACATACTCCAGAACCTCGCTGTACAACTCCTCATCGTAGGGGCTGTACCGACCTTCCCACTCGTCCAGGTCATGTACCTGCAAGAAGGAACCCATATCCAGATGCCGATCCTCCCAACTGCTCCTTGACTTAAGCGGGGATTTCGGGGGAGAGGGAGT
>JANXAH010000037.1 GCA_025062415.1 Anaerolineae bacterium
TTCGTATTCGTGGGTTGCTTTTCGGTTGGTTGCGACGACCTTGATCCCGCTCACGGCCTTCATCCTATTGCGGCAGGGGTTTTTTGGGGGGGGGGGGGGGGGGGGGGGGGGGGGGGGGCGCCGGGCCACCCCCCCCGGGCAGGGGCCGGCGGGCGGGCCGCGGGGGGGGGCGGGGGGGGCGGCCGCCCCCCCCCCCCCCCCCCCCCAAAACCCTGCCGCAATAGGATGAAGGCCGTGAGCGGGATCAAGGTCGTCGCAACCAACCGAAAAGCAACCCACGAATACGAAATCCTGGAGCGCTACGAGGCGGGCATTGCCCTGACCGGGACCGAGATCAAGTCCGTCCGAGCCGCGCAGGTCAGCCTGCAGGAGGGGTACGTTCAGGAGGAGAACGGCGAACTCTGGCTGGTCAACGTCCACATTGCGCGCTATGAGCCAGCGGGACGGCTGAACCATGACCCCCTGCGCCCCCGCAAACTTCTCTTGCACCGCAAAGAAATCAACCGCCTCATTGGGCGTATGCGCGAGCGTGGCTACACCGTTGTCCCGCTGCGAATGTACCTGAAAAATGGGCGAGCCAAAGTGGAAATCGCCCTCGTTCGTGGCAAGCGTAAGTACGACAAGCGGGAAGCCATCGCGCGGCGGGATATGGAACGGGAAATCCGCCGGGAATGGAAAGGACGGTTCCGATGGTGAAGGTGGAGCCCTTCGTGGTGGATGGTCAGCGGATGGTCTCCATCCGGCAGATCAACAATCTCCCTCAACATCAGAAAGAGGCTATCTACCGGACCCTGATCCCTCCTGAGGCTTTGCTCCGGTTTGGCATCCCCTTCTCCCTGACGGACCCTCAGGGGAATTCCCTCTGGACCTGTATCTGTGAGCGGGGGACCAGTTCCGTAACCCTGGCGCTCCGCCACCGCGCGGACGCGGAAGACCCTGTCCTGTATCTGGAACTGGCGGAGACCCTCCACAACCAACTGGAAGTTCTTTTCTTCGCCATTAACGACCCGGAGTCCGAGCGGTACAACGTGGACCGGACGCCCGATGGGCGCCCCACCAACTTCGGGCTGGACGGGCGCAATATCCCTGAAGAGGTGCGGGCTATGGAGGCTGGGCTGGCTCCTGGGCAGGTCCGGCAGGGAGCCCGCCTGACGCGCCGGCTGATCCCGCGCTTTGAGGAGTTCGTGGCCCGCCTGGGATACGACCGCTTCCAGGCCCAGCCCCTCTTCTACCACGCCGCCATCCTCTTTGAGCGCTGTGGGTTCGCTTACACGATGGGCCAGGGGAAGATGGAGTGGATCCACCAGGAATTCCAGCGCAACGGCCTGCTCCACCGTCGCCTGGATGGCTCCACCCCTTTCCGTCAGCCGGGGATGGAGGCCACTGTGCGGGGGCGCAGTTGGGCCATCTACGATGGCATCCTGGGAGAGCCCTTCGCGGGCGTTCGGATGTATAAGCGCATCGGGATTTTCGCTGGAGTCTGCACCTTCCCGGACGCGGTCTGGTAGCGAGAGGGTATGACACTTTTTGGCTTGAGCCTGGCTTTAGAATTTCTGCGGGGACTGCTCTTCTTTGTCCAGGGACTTCTAATCCTCTTTGTCGCACCCCGAATCAGTCGGCTGGAAGAAGCCCGGTGGATGTCCCTCCTGGCCCTTTTCTCCCTCTGTGAAAGTGCCCTCGTCTGGGATCAGATCCTGGCTCCCGCACTGGTATTTCCCTTCCTCATTCCCCCTTTCCTGCGGACGCTTCTCCTGGGCCTGGGATACGGGAGCCTGCTGGCCTTCGCTGGATTTCTGTTCTTTCGGAGCAGGGGGGAGCCGATTACCCTTGCCCGGATGACTCCCGTTCTGGGAATCTTTCTTCTCTGGCTGACGATATTCCTGGTCACCGCACACACACTCCCGCCGATTCTGGCTGCAAGAGTGGGGGAGACAGTCGCCCGGCTGGGAATGGGGCTCCCCGGAGGATGGCTGGCCTGCTGGGGACTGTTTCGCTCTCCTCTCTCTGCGGGAAGCCCCCGCCGCCTGCCGCTCACCCAGCCTTCTTCCCGGCTGATGGGGGGCGCTCTGGCCGCTCTGGGGACGATCATTGGGATCGGCGGTGTTCTGCGGGCCTTCTTGTCCCCCATCCCGGTCTGGATATATCCTGCGCTCTCTGGCCTCGCCCTGCTGGCGGGTCTCGCCCTCTCCGCCGGGTTGACCTGGACCTTCGCCGTCGTCCAGCAGGAGGTGGAGCGGTGGGCTGCGGAGGTCCTGGAGGCCCAGGCCCTGGCCGCAGACCGGGAACGGATCAGCCGGGAACTCCACGATGGCATCATCCAGTCCATCTATGCCGCCGGCCTGATGCTGGAAGGGGTTCAGGCCCTGATCCCGGAGGACCCAGCGGCGGCCCAGGCCCAACTCTCCCGCGTGATGGTGGCCCTGAACCATACCATCCAGGAAATTCGGCGGTACATCTTTAACCTGCGGGGAGGGCTCCCCGAAGCCGATCTGATAGAGGGGCTGGAGACGCTGCTTCAGGAGTTCCGGATCAACACCCTTCTGGAGACCCGTCTGACTATCCAGGGGGAGGTGCGAGATATTCCCAGCGCCGAACGGAGACAGCACGTTTTCCAGATTGTACGGGAAGCGCTGGCCAACGTCGCCCGCCACGCCCACGCCCGAAAGGTAGAGGTCCGCCTGACCTTCGGCCCCACTGCTTTTCAGGTCCAGGTCGCGGACGACGGGGTTGGCTTCGCCATAGGCCCTGTCCCCACCGGACAAGGGCTCCGGAACATCCGGGAACGAGCCCGCCTGCTGGACGGCACCCTGGACATAGAAAGCGCCCCTGGCCAGGGAGTGACCCTAACCTTGACCGTGCCGTACCAAAAAGGAGAGTTGTAGGGGGGACACGATGCCGCTGCGCATTCTGATTGTGGACGACCACGAAGTTGTTCGGCTGGGCCTGCGGGCCCTGCTGGAACGCCACCCCAACTTCGTTGTAGTGGACGAGGCCGGAAACGCCGCCGAGGCCGTTCAGAAAGCCATGCTTCACCGCCCCGACGTTGTCGTGATGGATATCCGGCTGCCGGGCCGCAGCGGCATTGAGGCCTGTCGGGAGATCGTCGCCCACGTGCCCGACGCTAAGGTCATTATGCTCACCTCCTATGCCGACGACGAACTCCTCTTTGAGGCCATCCAGGCAGGGGCCTGTGGCTACGTCCTCAAACAGATCGGCAGTAGCGATCTGGTCCGGGCTATAGAGACCGTGGGCCGGGGAGAGGCCCTGCTGGACCCGGCGGTGACCCGGCGGGTACTGGAGCGGGTGCGGGAGGCTGCCCGTCAGCAGGCCGCCGCCGCTTTCGCCGACCTGACGGAGCAGGAACTGCGCGTCCTGGCCCTCGTCGCCGAGGGAAAGACCAACCGCGAAATCGCCGAGGCCCTCTACCTGGGCGAGGGGACCGTCCGCAACTACGTCAGCAGCATCCTGAACAAACTGGGGCTCACCAACCGGGCCGAGGCCGCCGCTTACGCCGTCCGGCACAACCTGCAGGAGTACCTTCGGTCCCTGAACCTGTAGATGACCGACCTTCTCAAAGACCTCAACCCCCAGCAGCAGAAAGCCGTCACCGTCTCCGACGGACCGGTCCTGGTCCTCGCCGGGCCCGGCTCCGGCAAGACGCGCGTGCTCACTTATCGCGTCGCCTATCTGGTGCTGGAGCGGGGCATCCCGCCCTGGCGCGTGATGGCCGTCACCTTCACCAACAAGGCCGCGCAGGAGATGGGGGAACGCCTTCAGCGCCTGCTGGGTCACGCCCGCGCCGCCGACCTCACCCTGGGCACCTTCCACGCCACCTGCGCCCGCATCCTCCGACGGGAGGGCGAGGCCATCGGTATCCCTTCCAACTACGTCATCTACGACACCGACGACCAGATGGCTGTCGTCCGGCAGGCCCTGAAGGACCTGGACATAGACGAGAAGCGGTTCGCCCCCACCTCCATCCACAGCATCATCTCCCGCGCCAAGAACGAACTGATCCCGCCTGAGGCCTTCCAGCCCGCGTCCTACCTGGAAGAGGTGGCCCGGCGGGTCTATGAACGCTACCAGCACCTCCTGCGGGCCAACGCCGCGCTGGACTTTGACGACCTGCTGATGGAGACGGTGCGCCTCTTCCGGGAGCGCCCCGACATCCTGGCCCGCTACCAGGAGCGCTACCTGCACATCCTGGTGGACGAGTTCCAGGACACCAACATGGCCCAGTACGTCCTCCTGCGGCAACTGGCGGGCCGACACCGCAACCTCTTCGTCGTTGCCGACGAGGACCAGTCCATCTATCGCTGGCGCGGCGCCGACTACCGTAACATCTTCCGCCTCCGGGAGGATTACCCCGACCTGGCGACCGTCCTTCTGGAACAGAACTACCGTTCCACCCAGACCATCCTGGACGCCGCCAACGCAGTCATTGCCCGTAACCCCCACCGGACTCCCAAGCGGCTCTTCACCCACCGCGGCCGGGGGCCGAAGATCGTCGTCCACGAGGCCTACGACCCCGAAGAGGAGGCCCAGTTCGTCGTGGACACCATCGCCGAACTGGTCCTGAAGGGAGAGGCCCAGCCGGGAGACTGCGCCGTGATGTACCGGATCAACGCCCAGTCCCGCGCGCTGGAGGAGGCCTTCATTCGGGCTGGCCTGCCCTACCGCCTCGTCGGGGCCACCCGGTTCTACGCCCGTCGGGAGATCAAGGACCTGGTCGCCTACCTGCGGGTCGTCCACAACCCCCACGACTCCGCCAGCCTCTTCCGTATCCTGAACGTACCGCCCCGCGGCATCGGCCCCCAGACTGTCCGCCTCCTGGAGGATGCCGCGCGCATTCGGGAGGTTTCTCTCTGGCAAATGATAGAGGACGTGGCCCACGGCTCCCCGGCGCCCTCCCTCCCGGCCCGCATCCGCACCGCCCTGGTGGCCTTTCATCGGGCCGTCTGTGCCTGGAGGGAGGCCAGCGCCTCCCTGACCGTCGCGTCCCTGATGGACCGCATCATCTTGGATACGGCCTACGAGGCCTACCTGCGGGATGGTACAGAGGAGGGGGAGGACCGGTGGGAGAACGTCCAGGAACTCCGCTCTGTCGCGGCCCAGTATCCCGAAGCGACCCTTGCCGACTTCCTGGCTCTCGTCGCCCTTGTCTCGGACGTGGATAACCTCACGGAGAGCGTCAATGCCCCCGTTCTCCTGACGCTCCACAGCGCCAAAGGGCTGGAGTTCCCCGTCGTCTTCATCGTCGGGCTGGAGGAGGGGATGCTCCCCCACACCCGCTCCTTGGATGACCCGGAGGCTTTGGCGGAGGAGCGGCGGCTCTTCTACGTGGGCATCACCCGCGCGAAGGACCGGCTGTTTCTGACCTACTCCTTCCGTCGGGCCCGGTGGGGAGAATATGGTCCCAATGCCCCCAGCCGGTTTCTGGAGGATATTCCCGAGTCTCTCACCGAAGGCGCGCGCGTCCGACGTCGGAGAGCCCGCAAGCCCACAGCCTGGGGCGTCCTGGCCGAACTGGATGCCCGGATAGAGCGCAGTGCTCCCGTTTCTGCGGATAAAAAGAAGGCCTCCCGGACACCTCCCTTTCAGGTCGGCGACGCCGTGACGCACACCGCCTTCGGCTCCGGTGTCGTCCTGGAGGTTGCGCCGATGGGCGACGAGTGGGAGGTCACCGTCGCCTTTGAACGGGCCGGCATCCGGCATATTCTGGGGAGTTACCTCCAGAAAAAGTAATTTTCGCTGCGAAGACCTGGGCATCGCAGCGAAACGGGAGGTTTTTTATGCTGAAAACCCGCGTCACCGAACTCTTCGGCATCCGGTATCCCATCGTCGGCGGCTGCATGATGCACATTTCCGGCCCGGAGTTCGTTGCCGCTATCTCCAACGCGGGTGCCCTGGGCGTCCTGGCCTCCGCGATGTACACCGACCGGGAGTCCTTCCGGGAAGCGATCCGCAAGACCCGCGCCCTGACCGACCAGCCCTTCGCGGTCAACCTGAGCCTTCATCCGGCCATCCGCCCCATAGACAACCACGTCTACGTGGACGTCATCCTGGAGGAGGGAGTCTCCATCGTGGAGACCAGCGGACACCGTCCTCCGGAGGACCTCTATGCCCGGCTGAAGGGGGGCGGAGTCAAGGTGATGCACAAGTGCGTCAGCGTCCGCCACGCCCAGACGGCCCAGCGGCTGGGCGCCGACGCAGTGACCGTCTTCGGCTACGAGGGAGGCGGCCACATCGGCGAATTGGGGCTCACGACGATGGTCCTGGTTCCGCTGGCCGCGGATGCGCTGAGCGTCCCGGTGCTGGCTGCGGGAGGGATCGCCGATGGCCGCGGGCTGGCAGCGGCCTTGGCCCTCGGCGCGGAGGGCGTGGTCGTTGGCACCCGGCTCCTCCTGACCCAGGAGTGCCCTATTCACCCGGCGGTGAAGGAGGCCCTTGTCGCAGCGACAGAACTGGAGACCCGCCCTATCCTGCACACCCTACAGAACACGATGCGGGCCTGGGATAATGCCGCAGCCCGCAGGGTGGCGGAACTGGAGGCCCGAGGTGCCTCCCTCCCGGAGATCCTCGCCGTTGTCGGCGGCCATATGACCCGCCGGATGTTTGAGACGGGGGAGACCGATGTCGGGGTGATGGCCTGCAGCCAGGCCGTCGGGTTGGTGCGGGAGGTGCGGCCCGTTGCTGAGGTCATCCAGGAGATGGTCGCTCAGGCCCGTGAAGTGCTGCTTCGGCTGGCTGCCGATTGACAATCCCCCGAAAAGCGGTAGAATACAAGTGCACAACCCCTTTGGTGAGCGCCCTCTTCTGCGTCCCCCGCCAAAGGCCGTTTGTGACAATTTTTCCGCAAAGGAGCGCGATGTACGAAGAGATTCTCTCCCCCGAGGACGTCACCCCTCAGGCGATCAAGCAGATCTTTGACGACGCCTACATTGGCGCAACGTTGACCGCTGATGAGAAGGTCTGCGTGACCGAAGAGGGGGTCAAAGTCTTCATTTCCGTGGAAGAGGACAAGCAATTGCTGACCTACTTCCTGATTTTCGGCTGGCGGCCGGGCACGGACCCAATAGACCAACTGGAACTCACCAACGCGCTGAACCAGAATATCGTCCTGATGCGTGCCTGGGCCTTCCCGGAAGGGATCGTCGTGGACTACACCCTGCCCTACGACGCGGGGCTCCTTCCCGCCCAGGTCATCAGCGCCTACAATTGGCTCCGCCGGACTGCCATTTGGGGCATCCAGCACTACGATCGGAAGAACATCGTCGCGTAAATACAAGGCTCTTCCCGATCCTGGGGCTACGCCGGGTTCCCGGGCACCGGACCAGGGAGAGGGGGGAGCGGGGGGGTGGGGGGGGGGGGGGGGGGGCCCGCCCCCCCCCCCCCCCCCCACCCGCCGGGATGTGAGTAATGGGGAGGAGGGGGGGGGGGTCGGCGGGGGGGGGGGGGTGGGGGGGGGGCGCCGCCCCCCCCCCCCCCAAACCCCAATCGCTCTTGCTTTTGAAACTTTGCAGGAGTACGTCCGGTCAGGGATGGACTGGGGAGTCGTTGGGCACGAATGGGCCGTACAACTCCTTCAGCAGGCTGTGGAGGAAGGGGAACTCTCTCATGCCTATCTCTTCACCGGCCCAGAGGGAGTTGGAAAAGGGACACTGGCGCGCGCCCTGGCGTCCGCTCTCTTCTGTGAGGGGTATCCTCGTCCCTGTGGGGCCTGCCGGGCCTGTCGCCTGGTCGCCGCAGGCCACCATCCCGACCTGCTCTGGGTGGGGCCCGCTACCGAGAAGGGCCACATCAGCATAGAGCAAATTCGGGAACTCCAGCGCATCCTTTCTCTGACTCCCAACCTGGCCCGTCACCGGCTTGTCGTTCTGGATCGCTTTGAGCAGGCAACAGCATCCGCCGCCAACGCCTTTCTGAAGACTCTGGAAGAGCCACCCGACTACGCAGTCCTTATCCTCCTTGCTCCGGAGGCCGATGCTCTTCTTCCTACCATTGTCTCCCGCTGTCAGATCGTTGCCCTGCGCCCGCTCCCCGCGCGCCGGGTGGAGGAAGCCCTGATAGTTCGCTGGCAAGTGGACCCGGATCGGGCCCGTCTGCTGGCCCGCCTCTGTGGAGGACGGCTGGGCTGGGCCGTGCGTGCGGCCACTGACCCGGCCATCCTGCAACGGCGGGAGCAGCGGCTCCAGGAACTCCTCGCCCTGACAGCGGCCCCATTGACCGACCGCTTCCGCTACGCCGCAGAACTGGCACGCGACCCAGAGGAGACCCGTGAGGCACTGGACCTCTGGTTGGGCTGGTGGCGGGATGTACTTCTGGTGAGCAGTGGAGTGGATGAAGAGGGAGCGGGGGAATTCGCTCTGACGAACCTGGACCGACGGGCGCAGTTGGAACAATTCGCTGCACGATTTTCGCCCGCCCAGGCGGCTGCGCGCATTCGGGCTATCCGGACCGCGCTGGACCGCCTCCAGCGCAACGCCAACCCCCTTTTGACGCTGGAAGTCCTTCTGGGATTTGACCTGTGAGGGGATAAGATTCTGCGGCGGGCGGCGAAGCCGCCCGCCGCAGAGTTGATCTCACTTTTGGGCAGAAGCGGGATAACTTTCCGCAATCCTCCTGCGGGCCGATGCCCGATGGAGGGCTCTTATCCCCACGGCCTGCTGGACCTGCCAGAGAACCCGGAGAGGGACTTCCGGAGTTCCCAGAGATGCCCCCGCTTGCTCCAAGCCGTGAAAATCGCTCCCCCCGGTCACCAGCAGATGATAACGACGGGCCAGTTCCAGCAGGGTTCGCACATCTTCCGGAGAATGTTCCGGGTAGTAGACCTCTATCCCCTGCAGCCCCAGGGAGACCAGCGTCGGGATATGATCTATCGCGCCCGAAGCAGCGGGGTGGGCCAGGATAGCAACCCCACCCGCTTTCCGGATTAACCAAATAGCCTCCTCGGGGGAAATCCGGACGCGCGGGACATAGGCTGGACCGCCCCATCCGAGATAGCGCTGGAAGGCCTCGCTGATGTCGGCGACATAGCCGCGCTGGACCAGGGCGCGAGCAATATGAAGCCTCCCGATTGCGGCATCTCCCGCTAAAGCGACCACCTGCTCCCACTCCAGGGGCTTCCCCAGTGCGGCCAACCGCTCCAACATCCGCCTGGCGCGGGCCGCTCGTCCAGCCCGTAACTCCTTCAGTCGTTCCTGTAGCGACCCGTCCTGAGGGTTCACATACAGCCCCAAGATGTGGAAATCTCCCCATTCCCCTTCTGAACTGAGTTCCACTCCTGGGACGACCTCTAATCCAGTCCCTATCGCTGCAGCCTGGGCTTCAGCGATCCCTGCGATGGTATCGTGGTCGGCGATCGCAATTGCCGCTATATTTCGTTCTACCGCCAGACGCACAACCTCACTGGGCGAGAACAGGCCGTCGGAGGCGGTGGTGTGGATATGGAGGTCTACGCGCTCTTCATGGAAGAACATCGGGTCTCCACCGTCAAGTGGACAGCGGTCCGTTCCTGTCCGTCAATCACCACTTCGGAGAAGGAGGGAATGCACACGATGTCAATCCCCTCCGGCAGGAGGTAATTGCGAGCAATGGCCACCGCCTTAATAGCCTGGTTGACCGCGCTGGCCCCGATTGCCCGCACATCCACCCGTCCACGCTCCCGGATCACCCCAGCGATGGCTCCGGCAACGGCGGTGGAGCGAGAATCTGCAGCGACTTTGATCATCTCCATAGCAACCTCCTTGCGGCGTCCTTGGATTCCACCTTGTCATTCAGAGCAATATTCGTACAATATTCCTGACTCTATGATACTTGAAATGGCGCTGCTGGAGGTTTCCGGCGCGTTACAGATCGGTAAATTTCTCCTGAGGGAACGATGGGAGCAGCAGAAAGGGAGAAACACCTGCGAATCGTTGCGGAAATTCTGTTAATTCACTTGCCTGGCGTCCTCAAAGACCAGGCACTGGCTAAAGACCTGCTCTCCGTTGTCAGTGTGGCCCTGCGCGCAGCGTGGGAAGACGCGATGAAATCTGCTGAGGTATGGGATAGCAAGCACTATCACGTGCGCGCGGACCAGTTGCGAGATGAGTGGACCTGGGCCCTGGCCGCTGCCAACACTGCGGAAGGGCTGGCAGAACGGGATGCCCCGGTTACCCGGGAACATCTGGACCGACTCCGAAAACTGATCCATCATCCCCTGGAGCCTCCCGGGCGGCCCATCATCCGCAACCTGGAGGCCTTTCGTGGCGCAGCCAAAGCGAACCGTGAGCGCCAGCGTCGCACCGGACGCAAGACCCCGAACCGTTCTATGGTATAATGAAGAGCCCTCCGACTTCGGCTGGCATAGGGGGAGTGCGATGAAAGTCGTTACTGTCGCTCAGATGCGGGCCATAGAGGCAACGTCGGATGCGGCTGGGCATACTTACGAGATGATGATGGAACGGGCTGGCTATGCTGTGGCCCGGGCGCTGATGGCCCGGCAGAACGTGGAAAAAAAGCGCATTCTGGTCCTGGTGGGGCCGGGCAACAATGGCGGCGATGGCCTTGTCGCTGCCCGCTACCTGGCCCGGGCTGGGGCCGATGTTGTCTGCTATCTGGCCCGACCCCGCGATCCCCAGGTTGACCCCAACTACCGGGCCCTTCAGGAACAGGGGATCCCCTCTCTGCTGGTGGACGAAGACCCCGGTAATGCCAGGCTTCGCAAACTGGCGTCTATGGCTGATGTGGTGATAGATGCCCTCCTGGGAACGGGGGCTGCGCCGCCCCTGAAAGGCGCTATTGCCCAGATTCTCCAGGTTGTTGGCGAAGTTATCCGGGAACGGACAAGGTCCCCCGTTCCGGATTTAGCGCGTGTCGGAGGAATTCCCGATCCCCCGGTTCAGCGTCGGCCCCTCGTGGTTGCGGTGGATGGTCCCAGCGGGATGGATTTTGACACCGGTGCCCTGGACGACCTATCTCTCCAGGCTGACCTGACAGTTACTTTTGCCTACCCCAAACAGGGACACTTTCGCTTCCCCGCAGCGGCCGCGGTGGGCGAACTTCTTGTCGCCGACATCGGCACTGACCCCACCCTCGCAGCCGATGTGGACCTGGAAGTGGTTACCCCGGAGATGGTTCGGGACTGGCTTCCTCCGCGTCCTCTTGATGCCCATAAAGGCACTTTTGGACGGGCCCTAATCGTTGCAGGTTCTGCCAACTACACCGGCGCAGCCCGCCTGGCGGGAGCCGCTGCCGTGCGAGCCGGGGCCGGCCTGGTGACACTGGCCCTCCCTGCGTCCATCCACAGTGCAGTCGCAGCAGGACTGGCAGAGGCCACCTACCTGCTTCTTCCTCACGAGTTGGGCGTCCTTTCCGAGCCCGCCGCAGAGATTCTGGCGGAATATACCCGGCAATACGACGCGATGCTCCTGGGTCCCGGTCTGGGACGGGAAAAAGAAACGGTGGAATTCGTGAAGGCCCTATTAGGAGGGACAGAGCGGCGCGCAGCGGGCTTCCTTCGGGCCGATGAGGGGGCTGTTCAAAAGGTCTTCCTACCCCCCCTGATCGTGGACGCCGACGGACTGAACATTCTGGCAGAACTCCCGGGCTGGCCCTCGCTCCTTCCTCCCCAGACCATTCTAACGCCCCATCCCGGCGAGATGGCACGGCTGATGAAGAGCACAGTTGCAGAAGTCCAGGCGGACCGGGTTGAAGTGGCACGCCGACAGGCGCGCGAATGGGGGCACATCATCGTTCTGAAAGGGGCATTTACGGTGGTCGCGGCGCCGGACGGCCGAACGGTGATAGAGCCGTTCGCCAATCCAGCCCTGGCTACGGGGGGAACGGGAGACGTTCTGGCCGGGACGATCGTTGCACTGCGGGCCCAGGGTCTGGGGCCCTTTGAGGCCGCCGCGGCGGGAGCGTACCTCCATGGACTGGCAGGGGAACTGGCCCGATCCTCCCTGGGCCGGGCGGGCGTCGCCGCAGGAGACCTGCCTGCCCGCCTTCCGGAAGCCTGGAGGCGGGTAACCGGGTGAAC
This sequence comes from Anaerolineae bacterium, assembly GCA_025062415.1. GTDB lineage: Bacteria > Chloroflexota > Anaerolineae > B4-G1 > DUEL01 > SpSt-77. The sequence goes on from JANXAH010000037.1 coordinate 12,023, forward strand.
CCTACCCGCCGGAGACGACGGAGACCAGTTTTACCGTATCTTCTGGCTCCAGAATAGTGTCCTCCGTAAGAAGTTTTCCATCCCGGACTGCCAGCACTGTCTCCGGGATGAGCCCCACCTTTTCTATGGCCTGGCGGACGGTCATCCGCCCAGAAAGTTCCCATTCTTTGTCCCGGTAGATCAGCCGCATCTTTTCAGCCCCAGATATCCCTCAATTTCTGCAGCGGTCCGGCCGCTGCGACGGAAAGAGGGGGCTTTTGCGGGCGGCCGAGCCGCCCGCAAAAGCCCCCCGTTTTTCTACGGCGCCGGTGTGGGCATCTCCACGATCGCCAGCGCGTCGGCGGGACACTCTTTCACGCACTGCCCACATGCCACGCACTTGAAGGGCTCCAGCAGGTCCGGGTGGTAGAACATCGCCAGATACGGGCAGAACCCCACGCAGGAGAGGCATCCCACGCAGAGTTGCTTGCGAAGGCGGACGATCCCCTGCCGGTCCCGATAAAGAGCCTCCGTCGGACAAACAGGGATACATTCGCCACACTGGACGCAGAACGTCGCTTGGAGCGGTCCCGTTCCCTCGTCCTTAATCACGATGCTGGATTTGGCCAGATCGTGAGTCTTGAACCAGGTCTCCGCGCAGACCTCCTCGCAGATGTGGCAGCCGACGCAACGTTCCGGGCTATAGGAGAGAACCTTCATCGTTTCGCTCCTATGGGAGGTGATGTGTGGAAGATTACCGTGAACTCTCCGGAGGCCGGAGCGGAACCCACCCATGGCGCAGGGCATACACGGTTGCCTGAGTGCGGTCCGCTACGCCCAGTTTGCTCAGGATAGCGGTTACATGATTTTTGACCGTCTGGTGGCTGATGCCCAGCCGATAAGCGATTTCTTTATTAGTCAGCCCGGCGACCATCAGCCGCAGAACTTCCATTTCCCGTGCCGACAGGGGAGACGGCAGGAATTTCTCCGGGATCAACTCCCCTCCGAACTGGCGATACCGCTCCTGAAGCCATTCGGCCAGTTGTTCCCGGTTCAACACGCGGTTTCGCACCACGTAGGCACCGGATCGGACCAGACGGATGGTCCGAATGAGTTGATGGGGTTCCACGTCCTTCGCATGATACGCGGAGGCTCCAAAACGGACGGCGTGATACACTTGCTCCTCGTCGTCATAAGCTGTCAGGATAACGACCTGAACATCCGGGAAGGTATCTTTAATTCGCTGGGTCGCCTCCAGGCCGTTGATTTTGGGGAGGTTGACATCCATCACCACGACATCGGGAGAGCACTCCCGCACCATTGCCAGCGCTTCCTCGCCGTCCCCTGCCTCTCCAACAACCTCCAGGTCCTCCTCCGCTGCGATGACCTGACGGAGCCCCTCCCGGAAGAAGGGATGGTCGTCCACAATCAGAACGCGGGTCCCGCCCATTTCCACCCCCCTTTCTTGTGGCCTGGAAATTAGTATACCACAACCCGGCCAGTTGTAAAATTTGGGGGAAATGATTTTTAGCCATAGCAGATGCATCGTTGTATTGCGTTTGGATATTTCCAGAGGTTGGTTTATAATACCTGATGAACTATTGTGTCACCTTTCTGGAGGGAGACATGGCCCGGGTTCTGGTGGTGGACGACAATCTGGATTTGCTTCGGATGGTCCAGATGCTCCTGGAGGAACGGGGTGGGCATCAGGTTGTCTTGAGCACCAGTGGAGAGGATGCCCTGGAAAAAGCCCGGGCGAATCCCCCAGACCTGGCAATTATAGACGTTATGATGCCGGGAATGACAGGCTATGAACTTTGCCGCCGTTTGCGCCAGGAGCCTTCCACTGCGCATATCCCCATCCTGATTCTGACAGCCCGTGGACAACCGATAGACCGGGAGACGGCCCTCGCCTCCGGAGCGGACGACTACCTGGCTAAGCCAGTAACCATGAGCGAACTTCTGGATCGGGTCAATCGTCTTCTGGCCCGTGGAGGAGCAGGTCCTACCACTCGGGGAGTCCTTGCGATGCTGGGGCTCCGGGGAGGCGTTGGCGTCACCACGATGGCCGTTAATCTGGCCCTTGCCCTGGCCCGATCCGCGCCGGAACAGGTCTGCCTGGTGGACCTTTCTCCCTCTTCGGGGCATCTTGCGCTCCATCTGGGCCTGCGACCAGACCCAAACTGGTCCTCCCTTTCCCTTCTTCCATCGCCTCCGGGAACGGAGACGCTCCGGAGTTATCTCATCACCCATTCCTCGGGGGTGCATCTCCTGGCTGCTCCCTTTGTTCCCGTGATAGGAGGAGGGCTCCAGCGGGATATGGTTATGGCCATTCTCTCCGCCCTTCAGGCTACTTTCTCTGCGGTGGTTGTGGACCTTCCCACTGTCCTAACGGAGGGATCTGTTGCCGTCTTGGAGGCTGCCAGGGCTATCGGGGTGGTGACTACTCCTGAGCCTGCCGCTCTTCAGACGACGATCGGAACGCTTCAGGCTCTGAAGCCCTTCCACCACAAAGTGCACCTGATTGTGAACCAGATTTTTCCGGGCCATCTCCCCTCCGGCAGCGCCCTGCAGCGTATTCTTCGGCATCCGATTTCCGCGATGATCCCGTTTGAGCCCAAACAATCTCAGGCCCTGGCTCAGGGGAAACCCCTGCTTCTGGGGCATCCCGACTCTCCCTTTTCCCAGGCAGTTCTCCGGTTGGGTGCCGAAATCTGGAAATCCCCCGCCCTGGAGGTTCCCCAGCGTCTCTCAGCCGTCTCACCCTGAGCCGTAATTGGCCTGTAACTCCTCTGTAACCACCTCCGAGTCTGAGAACGGTAAAATCCTTAAGAAGGAGACGCGAATGCCCCGGGTAGGAATTCTAACCGACACAACGGCCAGCATCCCCAAGCCACTGGTGGAGGAACTGGATATAGAACTGGTTTCCTACTATATTCACCGGGGCCTGGAAACCCTCCGGGACGAGGTGGATATAGATACCGATACGCTTGCCCAATACTTAGAGCGCGCGGATACGTTGCCCACCACTTCCAACCCCAGTCCGGGGGATTACCTGGTGGGCTTCCAGCGACTTCTGGAGCGTACCCGGGAAATTGTTGCCCTGACGATGACCTCTAAAGGAAGCGGAGCCTTTCAGTCCTGTCGGGCGGCGGTGGAGATCTTACGGGAGCGGGTCCCGGACCTCCGGGTTGAGGTGGTGGATACCCTGCAGGTCGCTATGGCTCACGGGTGGGCTGCCATTGAGGCGGCCCGGGCCGCCCTGGCTGGTCAGACCCTGGGGCAGGTCGCGGCTCGGGCCCGGGAGGTGGCCCGACGGGCGATGATGATCCAGACTGCCGACACGCTCCGCTACCTGCATATGGGTGGGCGTATCGGCCGTGCTCAGCATCTCGTAGGCACTCTGCTCAACATCAAGCCCATTATCGGTATGGAGGAGGGGATTATCGTTGCCCTGGGGACCGCCCGAAGCCTCCAGCGGGCCTTTACGCGCATCGTGGAGTTGATGGAGGAGCGAGTCGGCCAGGGTGCCCGGATCAAAGTGGCTTTTACACACGTCGCGGCGCTGGACCGGCTTCGGCGGCTGCGCGAGATGGTGTTAGAAGCCTTTGATTGTGTAGAAGTTCTGACTACCTCTCTCTCCCCTGCTTTGGCGGTCCATTCCGGCCCCGGAACGGTGGGGGTCTGCTTTTTCCCTACGGACTGAGATTCAGAGAAATATTTTCACTTGGGAACCCATATAGAAGGGGTGCGCAAATTTGAGACACACGGGTGTGTCCCAACTTTGTTCCCAGAGTTGACTTGCTGGCAGTGAATAGTATAATCAAAGTTCAGTTGAGGCTTATAGAAACTGCGCATTCCGAAAGAAGGTCTGTTTTTACTCTGCAGCAGATGGCGGGGCGTTGCGGAGAAGGGTGAGACCAAATAATTTTATTTTTCCTTTATATCGCCGAAGGACAGACGGTTTATGGCCCTGAAAGGAAATCTTCAAGATTTCAGTGCAACACAACTTCTTCACCTGATTAACCTGGCCCGAAAGACAGGAACGTTGGTCGTAGAGGCGCCGCAGCAGGAACGGGCCCGGTTGTCCTTCAAGGAGGGGAAACTCATTTACGCGTCCCTGGACGGGCAGGATGACCGCCTGGTGAGCGTCCTTCAGCGGGCTGGGAAGATCTCGGAGGAACTGGCCAGAACCATCCGGGCGCGCTCCGACATAAAAGACGACCGGGAATTAGGATTGCTCCTAATCAACGCGGGCTATGTTACCCAGAAGGACATCCTGGAGAGCGTCCGGGCCTATGTTCTGGATATTGTCTACAAACTCTTTACCTGGCCTGAGGGGGTGTTCCGCTTTGAGCCCAACGTCCTCCCGGTAGAAGGGCGCGTGACGGTTTCCATAGACCTGGAAAATGTAATTATGGAAGGCAGCCGCCGCCTGAAAGAATGGGAGCGGCTACAGGAGGAAATCCCCAACCTGGATATGGCTCTCCGTTTCACCGATCGCCCCGATGCCCGCCTGCGGTCCATTCAGTTGACCGTGGATGAATGGCGGGTGGTTTCGTTTATTAACCCCCGCAACACCATCCGTCAGATTGCCCAGTACAACAATATGAGCGATTTTCAGATTCGGCGCATCGTCTATGGCCTTCTCCAGGCTGGTCTTGTGGAACTAATCCCGCCGGAAGGGGTGGAGGTGAAACCGCCGCCTGGGGCCCCTCCAGCGCCTACCGTGGTTCCTCCTATTCAGCGACGCCCAGCCGTCAAACGCAGCATCATTCAGAAACTCATAGACCGCATCCGGGAGTTGTAAATGCAGATCGTCAAAATGGTGGTCACCGGACCCTTCGCTGCAGGCAAGACGCAGTTCATCCGCACCATCAGCGAGATAGATGTCGTCGCCACCGAGGCCAAGATCACTCGTCCGGAGGAGCGGATCAAGAACGAAACCACGGTGGCGATGGATTTTGGGCGGATTACCATAGACGACGATTTGGTCCTGTATCTCTTCGGGACGCCGGGACAACGTCGGTTTGAGTTTATGTGGGAAATCCTCTCCGAGGGGATGCTGGGATTTGTTGTGATAGTGGATAGCACCCGTCCCGAGACGTTCCGGGAGGCCCGTCTGATTCTGGATACTTTTCGCTCCTATGCCCCCGTCCCATACGTGGTGGCAGCCAACAAGCAGGACCTGGAAGACGCCTGGGCGCCGGAGGATCTGCGCATTGCCCTCCGGATTGACCCAACCATCAAAGTGATTCCCTGCGTGGCAACCGACAAAGAGAGTGTGAAAAACGTCCTGCTGGAACTTCTGTACTCCATTCTGGAACTGATGGAGGAAGAAGAAGCCACATAACCTGTAGACCCGGCGTTCCTGTTCTTCTTAAGGGCCGAGAACCCGGTGGCGACATCCGACGAGGAGAACCAGACGATGAGCTCCATTGTCACCGACCGGGGAGTGATCCACTACGAGACTTTTGGACGAGGGCAGCCCGTTATTCTGCTCCATTGCTGGCTGGGTTCCTGGAACTATTGGCTCAGCACAATGGAGGCCCTGAGCGATGGTTATAAAACTTACGCCCTGGATTTTTGGGGGTTCGGAGAATCGGGGAAGCAGGGGCTGCAGTTCCGGGTCTCGGATTATGTGGAGATGGTCCATCAGTTTATGGACCAATTGGGTATCCTCAGGGCGCGGGTGATGGGACACTCCATGGGAGGAACCGTTTCCCTCGCCTTTGGCCTGGCCCACCCGACCCGGGTCCAGAAAATTGCCATCGTCGGTTCTCCCATCACGGGCGATGGCCTGGCACTGGCGCTGAAACTGGCTGCGAAGAAACCCCTTGCGGCCCTCGCCTACAACTTACCTGGCCTTCTCCCATGGGGGGTCCGTCTGGCCTCGCCCTTCCTGACCCGTGACTGGCGGCGCTGGTCCGAGATGTTTGAGCAGGACCTTTCCAAAACGACCCTGGAGTCCTTCCACTACAGCATCGCTTCTCTCCGGAAAACCGACCTGCGCCCTCGGCTCAAAGAAATCCGGGTGCCCATCCTGGGCATTTATGGTCACAACGATAGGATTGTGAATCCCAACCAGGGGGAAATCCTGGCCAGCGGGAACCCTCTGGCCCAAGTTGTCTACTTTGAGCGCTCGGGACACTTTCCAATGCTGGATGAGGAAGAGCGTTTTCACCGGACCCTGAGGGAATTCCTGGATAGATAGGTATGGACGACCTCCACATCCCGAACAAGATGGGGCGCATTCTCCTTTTGGCGCTGGAGGAAATCCTGGGAGAGGATGACCTGCAGACTGTCTTGGCGCGGGCTGGCCTGCGCGATCTCAGGGATTATCCCCCCGACAACCTGGAGCGTGCCTTCCCCATCCCCTGGGTCCCCCGGCTGACGGTCGCGCTGGAGGACCTCTATGGCGTCCGGGAGGGTCGGAACCTGGCCTTTCGCGCGGGGCACGCCTGCTTCCACCTCGGCGCTCAGGACCTCTCCTTGTTCTTGGACGTCCTTCGGGTGGCCTTGCGATTACTTCCCCAAAACTTTCGTCTCCAGACGGGCCTGCAGATCCTGGCGGAAGTTTTCAATCGTTTCACCCCTCAATCCGTTCGGGTTGAGGAGGCCGAGGGTGTCTACCGCTGGGTCGTGGAGAACTGTGGATTTTGCCTGGGGCGGGTCGCAACCGCTCCCTGTTGCCATCTTATGGGCGGTCTCCTTCAGGCGACGCTCGCTTGGTTTGTGGGCAAGTCCGTTTCCGTGACCGAAACCACCTGCATTGCCAACGGAGCTCCTCATTGCACCCTGCAGGTTGAACCCGGGGTGTAGGAATGCGCAAAGTTATCCTGCGAGACCGACGGTTGATTTCCCCATTCAACGAGCCTGCACGGGAACTGAGGGTCCTGAATAAACCTCTCTGGCTCCATCAGCGAGACCTTTTGGCCCCCTATGTAACCCAGGAGCGGGAAGTAGATTCTTTCAGTGAAATTGGCTCGGAACGGGTAGAGACCCTTGTCTACCGCGAGAATCTCTTCTTTGACGAGTACTTCATCCAAGACTTCATCCAGAAAGCCCGTCAGTTGGGGAAGGCTTGCCAGGTCGCTTTCCCGCTGGACGACAAGGCTATTGTCGCCCATGCCCTTCCCCTTCAGCAAACCATCCGCCGGGAGGGGAACTACTACGTGGCGGATATGTGGTACTTCCCCCACGGGATTGAGGAGACAGTTCGCCCGCTGGTGATGCACACGGAGCCCCGGGAGATGGGCTACTACCGAATCCCCACCCATATGTCCAATGTCCTGGGGGATCTGGTCTATCAGGTTCCGACCCGCGCTTTTCTGGCGATTGAGTCCTGGGTCCATGTCCTCCTGGCGAACATCATCTTCGGCGTCTTTGCGATGGCGGCCCGGCTGGACCGGGCAATTGAGCAGAGCGTCTGGCTTCAGTTGAAACTTTTCTGGCGTGCGCTTCTGGAACAGAAGCAGGTGCTCTCTTCTTCCGCCGTCGTTAAAATCGGCAAAAACTGCTCCATTGACCCCAGCGCGATTATCCGTGGGCCAACCATTATTGGGGACAACGTAGATATTGGCCCCGGTGCGGTCATTGATGTTTCCGTCATTGGCAACAACGTCACTATTTCCGACGGCTGCCACGTGATGCTCAGCGTGGTGAGCGACCGGTGTTTCCTGCCCTTCCGCGCCTCCCTGTTTGAGACGGTCCTAATGGAAGACACGATGGTCGCTCAGAATACCTGTCTGCAACTGGCCTGTGTGGGCCGGAGCAGTTTTATCGGCGCAGGGACTACGTTTACCGACTTCAACCTGATTCCGAAGCCGCTCCGGGTGATGCGCGGAGACAAGCTGGAGCCGACAGGAATGACTGTGCTGGGTGGGTGTGTGGGCCATCACTGCCGCATCGGTTCCGGGATGGTCGTCTATCCGGCCCGGACGATAGAGTCCGATAGTATCCTCGTCGCTTCGCCCCGACGGCGAGTGATTATGAAGAACGTCTCCTACGAAGAAAGCGACGTTTTCCGGATTCCGGGCGCAGCACGCCTCCATCCGCGCCTTTACCCGCGGCCGGATGAACTCAAGAGTCAGAGAGAGGAGTGACGTTGGATTCCTTTGCCTTCATCCTCCATCCTCTGGACCCGAAGGCCGATGTGGCGCGGAAATACCCGACGCTGGCCCGGATTCTGCCTGTTGGAATGATTCATTTTCTTTCTCTCTACTGGCCGCCACTGGTCCTGGCCCACGTGCGCGGGGTCCGGTCGGAAGCGACCGGGAAAGAGGTAGAGGGATGGCTCCTGGCTTGTCCCCTCACCGCCCGGCGGATGCTTCAGGTCCCGCCGCAGGTCGCCTACCGGAAGATCATTCAGACGGGGCGGCTGGCAGAGCGATTGGGGGCCCGGATCCTGGGCCTGGGCGCATATACTTCGGTGGTGGGCGACGGAGGTCTAACGGTCGCGCAGGCCCTTCAGATTCCCGTCACTACCGGCGACAGTTACACAGCGGCTCTCTCTGTCCAAGCGCTGCTGGAGGCCGCTGCGCAGGTGGGCATCGTTCCGGAGCGCGCTACAGCGGCCGTCGTTGGGGCCACGGGAGCTATCGGCGGGGCTTGCGCGGGGCTTCTGGCCCCGCGTGTCCGGCGGCTCATCCTGGTCGGGCGCCGCGCGGAGGTCTTGAGAGAAGCACGACAGCGGCTCTCTGCCCTCGCCGCAGGTCCAGTAGAGGTCACTACCGACACAGCAGAGGTTCGCGCTGCCGACTTGATCCTGACAGCCACCAGTGCTGGACGCCCGATCCTGTTTCCGGAGCACCTGAAGCCAGGGGCTGTCGTCTGCGATGTGGCCCGGCCGCGGGACGTCTCCCCGCGCGTTCATCAGGAGCGGGATGATGTGCTGGTCGTGGACGGTGGCCTGGTAGAACTCCCTGGGCGGGTAAGCCTGGGGTTTAACTACGGGCTGCCGCCAGGGCTGACCTTCGGCTGCATCGCCGAGACGATCGCACTGGCCCTGGAGGGCCGGTTTGAAGACTACACTGTGGGCAAGATGCTGGACTTGGCGCGGGTACAGGAGATAGAAGAAATCGCAACTCGCCACGGTTTTCGCCCCGCGCCGCTGCACAGTTTAGACCGCCCGGTCCCTTTGGAGCGTATCCAGGCCGTCCGCGCCAGGTGGGCCTGAAAGCCTGGCCGCTGCAAAGGGGTCTATCCTCTGAAAGGGGGAGGCATTATGGGAAAACCGAGAATTTTGGTAGTAGAAGATGATTTTGACATCTCTAACATGCTGCGCATCTACTTTCAGAGCCAGGGGTACGAAGTGGCTGTGGCCCCGCGGGGCAGCGATGCACTGGAGATGTGTCGTCAGCAGTTGCCCAACATCGTCGTCCTGGACATTATGCTTCCGGACATAGATGGCTATGAGGTCTGCCGACAGTTGCGCAGCAACCTTCGCACCAGCCATATCCCTATTATCTTCTTAACCCAGAGGGACGAGCGGTCGGATAAAATCCAGGGCCTGGAACTGGGGGCCGACGACTACATCACCAAGCCCTTTGACGTAGAGGAACTGCGCCTGCGGGTCAAGAACGCGATCAACCGTGCCACCTACGAGAGTCTGACCAATCCTACCACTGGACTTCCCAGTTCCCGGCTGATAGAGGACCAGTTGCGGCGCTTACTCCAGCGGGATAATTGGGGCATCCTCTATATCGGCATTGACCGGTTGGAGGAATTTCGGGAAGTCTACGGCTTCATTGCGGCCGACGAGGTCCTTCGGCATACTGCGATGATTCTGGGGGAAGCCGTAGATGTCCTGGGAACCCCGGATGATTTCATCGGCCATGTCGGCGGAGATGACTTTCTCATCATCACCCGCAAAGACCTGGTTCGCCCAATGGCCCAGGACCTGATCCGCCGTTTCTCCGAAGGTATCCTCACCCATTACGACTTCAAATCCCGCCAGCGCGGCTATATCGTGTTGCGGGACGAGCACGGGAATGAGCGCCAGGTTGGACTGATGGAACTGGTTATCGGTGCCATCACCAGCGATGATGGCCCCTTTACCGACATCCGGGAAATTACTGAGGCAGCAGCAGCTGCCCGTCGGGAGCGACGGTTGGTGTAAATTTTCCCTATGGTCCTGCTGAAGCAACTGCAGAACTGGTTCAAGAGAAATCAAAAAGAGCGCAATGACATCCAAGGGAAATGTTCCACCTTCGGACAGGATGTAGCCTCCCCCTTTGCGCTGACTTTTGAAGAAATCAAAGTCCTGGAGGAGATTTCCCGGACCATCAGCGCGAGTTTGGTCCTGGAACAGACACTTCGTGACATTCTCACCTCCGCCCGCCGCCTCATTGATTTTGATATGGCGGAAATCACCCTCTGGGATCCCGCGCGGCGTTGTCTGGTCAGTCGGGGCTCTCTGGATGCGGAGACCTACCATGCAGAGGTTGGCACCGTCTATCGTCTGGACGAAGGTTATTCCGGCTGGCTGGCCCGTCACCGTCAGCCCCTCTTGATTCCCGACATCGCTACCCGCCACGACGTTCGCCCCAAACTGGACCGGCCCGATTTCCCCTTCCGCTCGTTCCTGGGGATTCCCCTGAGCGGACCGGAAGGGTTCATCGGCACGCTGGAATTGATCAGTTATCGCCCTTATGCCTTCTCCGAACGCGACCTGCTGTTGCTGCAGCGGATCGGAGAACATGCTGCTCTGGCCATAGAGCACGCTCGGCTATACGAGGAGACACGCCGCCGGGCGCTGGAACTGAGCACCCTCGCGCGCGTTGCCACCACGGTTATCTCCACACTGGACCTCCATCAGGTTCTGGAGACAATTGCCTTCTCCGTACTGGAAGTTACCGGATGCGACGCATCTGCCATTTTCGTCTTGGATGAAGAGGCACGCGTGCTGCGTCTGGCGGCGACCCGTGGGTTAAGTCCGGAATACATCCGTCGTTCCCAGACGCTTCCGGTGGAAATTGGTGGGCGGGGGCATGCCGTCGCGATCGGTCAAACAGTCATCGTGGAGGACCTGAATGCCAACCCGGCGATGCGCCGGATTGCTCCTTTAGCCCAGGAAGAAGGCTTTGTCGCTTTTGCGGATATCCCTATGCGGGTTGGGGAACGGACCATCGGAATGCTGGTGACCTTCTTTGCCCAACCCCACTATTTCACGGAGAGCGAGAGGGAACTCCTCACTACTTTTGCCGACCAGGCTGCCATCGCCATAGAGAATGCTCGCCTCTACGCTCAGACCGAATATCACCTTCACCAGCAGCAGATTGCTCTTAGCGGCCTTCAGCGGGTCGCCCGGGAACTGAGCCGGACCTTTGACCAGGAGTACATCCTTCGGCTGGTTCTGGAGGAATCGGTTCGCATTGCTCGCGCACCTCGTGGTGCAATCCTCCTGCGCAATGAATCCACCGGAACCTGGCACCTCCTGTTCTGCACAGGCTATTTGGAAGAAGAGCAGGCGGTCCTTCGTCGGGCGCTCCAGCACCCCGAAACTGAGGAGGTTTTGACCGAACTGGAGCGGGCCGCTCAGCCCCTCTATATCCCGAGCACGGCGAAAACTGTGCTGGGCCAGGGAGACATCCGCTCTATCTTTCTGGCTCCCATTCGCCTGGGAGAGTCCCTGGTCGGCGCCATTGCCCTATTCAGCCATCAGCCCGACGCCTTCGGGCCAGAAGTGCGCCAGTTTGTGGAGACTCTTGCCTCCCAGGCTGCCATTGCCATCGGTAACGCCCGCTGGCACCAGGAACAGCAGGAGCGGGCCTCCTTCCTCCACCGCCGCACGGATCAGTTGAGCCGTGTGCTGGAAGTCAGCCGGGCCTTCCGATCCGACCGCCCGGTAGGGGAGGTCTTAGAAGAGATCGCCTACGCTGTCCAGGAGAGCGTCGGGTTCAACAAAGTGCTCATCAGCGTCCTGGAAGGCGACCCTCCTTATCTCCGTCGGGTCGCTGCTGCTGGTATTCCTCTCGCTGCATGGGAAAACCTGAAGCGGGTCCGGCAACCCTGGAAGACGGTGGAAGCCATTTTAGACGACCGTTTCCGTGTCGGTCGGAGTTACTATATCCCGGCTGAAGAACAGACCCACTGGCGCGGTCGGGTGGATGTCTACGAGGAGCATCTGGATGCAGCGCCCCGTCAGCCCGGTCGTTGGCATCCTCAGGATCTGCTGATTGTGCCTCTCATCGGCCCCAGTGGGCAGGTTCAGGGCATCCTCTCGGTGGATGAGCCGCGGGACGGGAGGGCTCCGGACTACCCAACCATAGAGGCACTGGAGATTTTTGCCTCCCAGGCCGCGGCCGTTGTGGAGAATGCCCGGCTTCTGGAGGACCTCCAGCGCCGTCTGGACATTCTGGCAACCTTCAACGATCTGAACCGGGCCGTCACGGCCCAGTTGGACTTAGAAAGCACGCTCCAGGCTGTAGTTGATGCTGCGGCTCGCCTGCTTCAGGCCCAGGGGAGCGTGGTCTTCCTGAAGAATTCCCAGACGCAGCGCTATGAAGTCTACGCAGCTTATGGACACGACCTGACTCAACTGCGGGATTGCTCCTTCGCACCGGGCGAGGGCGTTGTGGGCGAGGTCGCCCAGAGTGGTATACCCCTGGCTCTGACCGACGCCGCACAGGCTGGCAGTGCCTGTTATATTCAGGAAGGCGCTGTTGCTCTGGCCCCGCTGACCTTCGGCAACGAGGTTGTGGGCGTCCTGACCGCCGACCGGCGAGGCGACGGTGGAGTTGTGCACCCCTTCTCCACTGCGGACCTCGCTACCCTGACGGCCCTCGCTGATCAGGTCGCCATTGCAGTCCAAAACGCTCGGCTCTATGAGGAGGCTGTCAACCGCTCTCAGGAACTCTCCATCCTTCTGGAAGCGGCCAACGCGCTTTCCTTCACCCTGGACCTGGACTGGGTGCTCTACGCTCTGGGCGAACGGCTGATGGCCCTGACCGGGGCCGATGAGTGTGTGATCTCTGAATGGAACCGGGAGACAGACGAGATCATCGTAGTATGGGATACCCGCGGGGATGCGGCTCCTTTCGCCTGTATGCTCTATAAGGCCTCGGATCGCCCTCTCATCCGGGAAGTCCTGCTCACCCAGGAGCCCATGGTTCTCACCCCGGAAAATCCAGACGCACGCCCTATTCTGGAGGAACGGTCGTCATCCCTCTTGCTCCTGCTTCCGATGGTTACTCGCGGGCAGACTCTCGGCCTGGTGGAACTGGAACATCGCAGCCCAGGCCGGTCCTTCTCCCCAGAAGAGATCCGGTTAGCACAGGCCCTGGCCAATCAGGCGGCGGCGGCCGTTCAGAACGCCCGTCTCTTTGAAGAGGTTCGCCGTTTCACCGAGGAACTGGAACAGCGGGTAGAGGAGCGCACCCGCGAACTGGCCCAGGCCCTGCAGGACCTGCGGGCGGAGCGGGACCGTATAGAAGCCCTCTACCGCATCGCCAGTCAGGTCTCCGCCAGCCTGGACATTGGCCAGGTCCTGCACCGGACGCTGGAGACGGTCGCCCAGGTGACCGGGGCAGATCAGGGCTACATCTTGCTCCTGGATTCCCGGACTGATACCCTGGTCCGTCGGGCCGCAGTGGGCATCTCCACTCCCCTTCCTGTAACTGGCCTCCCCACCCGGTTCCATCGCGGCGAAGGATTGGCGGGCTGGGTCTTGCAACATCGGCAGGCCGCCCTCATCCCGGACCTCTCTGCCGATCCCCGATGGGTTCCGGGCCCCGAAAGTGCCCACCAGAAATCCGGACTGGCAGTCCCCATTGGGGTGGCCGGGGAGATTCTGGGCGTCCTGCTCCTTTTCTCCACCCGCCCGAATTTCTTCACCGAGGATCACCTGCGGTTGGTGGAGGCCGCTGCTGCCCAGATAGCCAATGCTGTCAATAATGCCACCCTTTATGACCTCATCCGCCAGCAGGCGGAGGACCTGGGTGCGATGCTCCGGCAGCAGCAGATAGAGGCTGCCAAGATGCAGGCCATCCTGGAGGGCGTCGCCGATGGCGTCCTCTTCGCCGACGCCTCCGGACAGATCGTCCTCTTCAACGCCGCGGCAGAGCGAATTCTGGAAATCCCCCGCCGGGAGGCTCTGGGCCGAAGCATTCGGGAGATGCTGGGCCTCTACGGTGTGGAGGGCCGGAAGTGGCTGGCGACAGTGGAGGAATGGGCCGCCCATCCGGCCGACCGGACTCCGGAGGACTTCATCGCAGAGCGGCTGCAACTGGGCGACCGGGTGGTCAGCGTCCATGCGTCACCTGTCATTCGGGGGAAAGAATACCTGGGCACCGTTTCCGTCTTCCGGGACATCACGGCGGAAGTGGAAGCGGACCGGGCCAAGAGTGAATTTATCTCCACCGTCTCCCACGAGTTGCGGACCCCGATGACCTCCATCAAAGGGTATGCCGACCTCCTGGTATTGGGGATGGCGGGGCCACTGAACGAGCAGCAGAAACACTTTATTAACATCATCCGCAACAACGCGGAGCGAATGGTGGCTCTGGTCAACGACCTTCTGGACATCTCCCGGATTGAGAGTGGACGGCTGCAACTGGACCTGCGGGCCCTGCACATCCACGAGGTCGTGGATCAGGTCGTCACCGCGCTGCAGCCCCGAGCGCAGAACAAGAACCTGACCCTTACGGCGAATGTCCCCACCGATCTGCCGCCCGTCTGGGGCGACCCCAACCGCGTGGCTCAAATTCTCACCAACCTGATCAGTAACGCCATCCAGTACACTCCGCCTGGCGGACGTGTGACCGTCTCTGCACAGATCAACGGGGATATGCTGGAAATCTCCGTCGCAGATACAGGTATTGGCATCTCCAAAGAGGATCAGAAGAAAATTTTTGACCGCTTCTTCCGGGCGAACGATCCCCTGGTCCAGGAGACACCGGGAACGGGTCTGGGGCTCCCCATTACCGCTTCGCTGGTCCAGATGCACGGGGGACAAATCTGGGTGGAGAGCGAACTGGGCGAGGGCAGTACCTTTACATTTACCCTCCCCTTGGCGGCAACCCGCCCGCTGCCTCCCCCTGCAGCACCCCCTCGCGCCATTTCTGTCCTGGTGGTGGAGGACGACCCGGACATCGCTAACTTGCTGCGCATCTACCTGGAGCGAGATGGACATCGGGTTCTGATTGCCTATCGGGGAGAAGAAGCCCTGCGGCTGGCCCGGGAGGTGCACCCTGGCCTGATCACGCTGGACATTATGCTGCCCGACATAGACGGCTTCACCCTTCTGGATCAACTGAAAAAAGACCACCGGACGGCGGACATCCCGGTTGTGGTCATCTCGGTCGTTCCCGACCGGGAGAAAGGGTTCCAGTTGGGGGCTCTGGACTACCTGAACAAGCCTATAGAGGAAGATCGTCTGTTGGAGGTCGTTCGGCGGGTCCTGCACCGCCGGGGGCTTATCCTGGTCGTAGATGACGACCGGGATAACCTCTCCCTAATGCGGGAGGTCCTGCGGCGCCATGGCTTCAGCGTCCAGACGACGGGTCAAGGGAAGAGAGCCCTGCAGATCGCCCGGGAGACTCATCCAGCGCTCATCCTTCTGGACCTGAAACTGCGGGACGTGGATGGCTATCAGGTTCTGCGCAACCTGAAATCCGACCCGCGGACGCGCGATATCCCGGTGATCATCATGAGCGGTAGTCTGACCGACGAGGAACTCAAACGGCAGCGAGCCTTCGCGATGGGAGCGGTTCAATTTCTGACCAAACCGTTCAATATTGAGGACTTTATTCGGGAGATTGCCGCCCTGGTGGAGAAACCGAAGTCCGAGGGGGCGATCCAGAGGAATTGAGATTATCGTTTGGGAAAACCCTCCTGAGGAGCGGATTATGACCCGAATCCTGGTCGCCGAAGACGAACGCGACATCCGGGAATTGATTGCTTTTACCCTGCGTTTCGCCGGCTTTGACGTGATACTGGCAACCAACGGGGCTGAGGCGGTGGAACTGGCTGAAGCCAATCCACCGGACCTGATCATCCTGGACGTGCGCATGCCCAAGATGAGTGGCTATGAAGCCTGCCGCCGTCTGAAGGAAAACCCGCGCACGTCCTCTGTGCCTGTGGTTTTTCTCTCCGCAAAGGGGCAGGATTCGGAAATTCAGCAGGGGCTGGCCTCTGGGGCCGATGAATACATTCTTAAACCATTTGCCCCAGACGAACTCATTCAGCAGGTTCGGGACATCCTGAACCGCGCCGGCCGCAATTCCTAATCCTTAATCCCTACTCCTTACTCCCTATATGAGCGCAATCGTCGTTGACGGCAGATTGGTCCACTACGAGGCCATTGGCCGGGGCCGCCCGGTGGTCTTTATCCACGGGTGGATCGGTTCGTGGCGCTACTGGATGGTCGCAATGGACGACCTTTCGGAGCGCTATCGCGCCTATGCCTTGGACCTCTGGGGCTTTGGGGACACAGACCGCCGTCAGGACGGGTACTCGCTGGATGCCTATATAGAGTTGGTGGAACGTTTCTTGGACGAACTGGGACTCCGGAAAGTGGCTTTGGTTGGGCATGGCCTGGGAGGTGCTATTGCTATCCGCCTGGCGGCCAGTTTGCCCGAACGGGTGGACCGGCTGGCTGCTGTCTGCACCCCTCTGACAGGGGCCGCCATTGCACCGCCTCTTGCGACCTTTACCAATCACTATAACGGCGACTGGGTAGCCCGAATTTTGGGCCGTCGTCAGGCCTCCGCCTATCCGGAGGTCCTGATGGAAGCCAACAAGGCCGACCTTCGCGCCGTCGTCGGAGGGATTCAGGGCCTCCTGCGGGAGGACCTGCGGTCTACCGTGGAGAACCTCACGATTCCGGTCCTGCTCCTCTACGGCAAAAACGACTCTCTGGTTTACCCGCCCGATGAACGATGGCTGCGGCAACTGGAGGAGAACATCTATTACTTCCACCTGGAAGAGTCCGCCCACTTCCCCATGCTGGACGAAGCCAACCGCTTTACCCGGCTGCTTCGTCAGTTCCTGGCCCTGGGGACTGAACTGGAAACGCTGGAACTGCGAGACGAGTGGCGAAGGCGGGTCCGTTAAATGAGCAAAGGGGGCAGGCAATCAATTGATTGCCTGCCCCCTTCGCATTCGGCCCAGCTTCCCGCAGCAGCCCAGGGAATTCCTGGTCTACGAGGAAAGGCCGCTCAGCAGTTCCCGAACCACTTCGTTGACGATTCGTCCATCGGCGCGCCCCTTCATCCGAGGCATCAGGGCTTTCATCACGGTGCCCATATCCCTTGGCCCCGTCGCGCCGACTTCCGCAATCACTGCCCGAGCCTCTGCCGCGATTTCCTCGCGCGTCAGCATGCGGGGAAGGTAGGACTCCAGAATAGATAGTTCGGCCTCTTCATCGGCCAGCCGGTCCGTCCGATCGGTGCCGCGGAGTTCCTCTACCGTCTCCTGCCTCCGACGGATCTCTTTCTGGAGAACGCTGATCACTCCAGCTTCGTCCAGTTCACCGCCGTGGTCCGCCTCGGCCAGTTGAATAGCGGCAAGTGTCATCCGGATAACGGCCTTCCGCCGCTCATCCCTGGCTCGCAGGGCTTCTTTCAGGTCTTCCTGGAGGCGTGTTTTCAGGTCCATCCCTTCCCCACCTGTGGCTGTTTACCCGTAACGCTGGAGATTGCGTAGGGTTGTGCGGCGGCTCTTGCGCAGTTTCGCAGCTTTCCGACGCTTCCGCAGAACTGTGGGGGGTTCGTAGAACCGCCGCCGCCGAATCTCCGAGAGGATCCGCTCGTTCTGCACCTTCTTGTTGAATCGCCGGAGCAAAGAATCCAGCGACTCGCCCTCTTCAGCGATGACTCGCGCCACTCCCCCTTCACCTCCTCTCTTTGTCAATTTTGGAACCGCCTCTATTATAACTTTCAGATGAGGGTTGTCAAGCGCCACATCAGTTCATCGCTGTTTGACACCCATTCCCAGCGTGGTAAAATCTCTAAAAGTGGTTTTTCGCTCGGTGGCAGGGCCGCTACTGCAAAAACCTTCCCTCTTGAGGGCGCTATGGAACAGATTGAGGTGAACACCCAGACACGAAAGGAGTTTCGGGATATCACAGCCCAGGTTCAAGAGGTCATCCGGCGGAGCGGGGTTCGTGAGGGCATCTGTTACCTCTTCTGCCCCCACACGACTGCGGGGCTAACGGTCAACGAGAACTACGACCCAACGGTCCGCCAGGATCTGGGGATGGTGCTGGACCAGATAGCCCCCGACCAATTCCCCTATCGGCATACTGAAGGGAACGCCGACGCGCACGTGAAGACCTCCTTGGTCGGGAGCCATCTGGCGTTGTTCATCAGCGAAGGACGGCTGGTCCTGGGAACCTGGCAGGGAGTCTTTCTGGCGGAATTTGACGGTCCTCGCCGCCGGAAGGTCCTGGTTAAGGTAATCCCTGGATGACCCCCCGCAGCCCAGGCAGGACGGAAGGCTCTTGCCTCCTCAATTGGTTCAGGAAATATTGTCCCGCGGGTCAGCGGGGGCCAACTCCGGGCCTTCGGCCCGGGCAAGGGCCGCTTCCGTTGGCGCCCGGCGACGGCCAGCGATATCCGACGAGTTCGGAGCATATCCTTCGCCCTCCTTCCTGTTGGCTCTTCTCCTGTATGCGCTGGCGGGGACCTTTCTCCTGGTCTCCTGCATCGCGCCTCCTACGCCATCGGCGCCCACACTGGCCATTACGCCGGCACCTCTGATCTCCCCCGCTCCTGCATCTACGGAGCCTCTCCGCGTCTTTCTCCCGGAACTCCCGAACACGCTGGACCCCCTGACAGCGTCCTCCTGGGCGGCCCGTGCCCTGCGGAGCCTCTTCCTCCCCGGCCTCTGGGCTCTGGACGACCGTCTCCAGCCCCAACCTGTCCTGGCGGATTCCCTCCCAAGCCGTGCGGACGGCACAATCTCTGAAGACGGACAGGTCCTGACCCTTCGTCTCCGTACCGACCTCCGATGGTCTGACGGGGAGCCGTTGACAGCCGCGGATGTAGTCTTTACCTGGCGGTATGCAGCCGGGCAGGGGGTGTTCCCCTACGCCTCGTTTGTAAAAGAGGTCACGGCTGAAGACGCGCAGACCGTCCGAGTAGAGTTCTCTCGCCCCTTTGCCCCGTGGCCTGCCTACCTTTTCGCCTACATCCTCCCCCGCCACATCCTGGAGTTGACCGACGCCGGGGTATGGCGCGCGTTCCCCTCGGTGGGAAGTGGGCCATACATCCCGGCCTACTGGGAGGGCAGGGGCCTGGTCTTTCTGGCCAATCCCTTCTTCGGAAAGGGACCGCCCCGCACAGACCGGCTGGTAATCTATCAGGAAACGACGGCCGCGGCGCGCTGGGAGGCCATCGCAAGGGGCGAGGCAGACCTGACAGTTTTCCTGGCGCCAGAGAGTCTTCCCTTCACCCAGCCCCCGAATGGGGCTTTTATGCTCACTTCACCCTCCGGATACGTAGAGACGCTTTTCTTCAACCTGGACCCCCGACGAGGGCATCCGGCGCTCCAATCGGAGCGCGTTCGGCTCGCTCTGGCAAGCGTTCTGGACCCGGAAGCCCTCTGTCCAATGCTGGGGGGACAGATAGTTCCGGCCCGAAGCCTCTACAGTGGAACCTTCTGGGAGCATCCGGGGCTGGCAGAGTTCGCTTTTTCCCCGGCCCGGGCCCAGCGGCTGCTGGACGAATCGGGCTGGCGAGATACCGATGGCGACGGAGTCCGGGACTGGCAGGGAATCCCTCTGAGGCTTCGCTACGCAGTGCCGACCGGAGCGGTGAACCGGGGTCTCGTTCAAGCCCAGGTCGCTCAGCGATGGAGGGAAATGGGGGTCCAGGTGGAGACCATCGGGGTGAGTCAGCCGTGGGAAGACCCGGCCGCGTGGGACGTGGCCCAGTGGGCGGGGCGGGTTCCCGGATACCCCGACCCCGATGATCCCCGCTGGCTTTGCAGGGAGGCCCGACCAGGTGGGCTGAACCCCGCCGGAGTGTGTGACGAAAGACTGGACGAACTTATCGCTGCCCAGGCCACTGCAACGGATCCCGAAGACCGAAAGGGGTTCCTTTTTGAAATTCAGGCTCTGGCCCAGGAGCGAGTTTGGTGGATTCCCCTCTGTCGTTGGGAGGACGTCTGGCTGGTCCGGGGGAATCTGGAAAGCCTCCGCCCCTGGCGTGAGGCACCCTTCTGGAATCTGGAGCAGTAAAACTTGTTGTTAACCTAACAAATTGTTCTGGCAGCTGCCATGAAGAACGCCCAAAGAGCCGGGTTTGTTTAGAGTCGGTCCGAGAGTTCAGGCTCTCTGGAGACCTGTGGCGCTGTTAACAGCCTGCGGTACGTGATCCTCAGCATTTTTCGGACATGCTCTCAGAAACGGCGCTTCCTGAGGTCGTTTACAGGCAGCGGGATAGCAGCCAGCATTCCCAGGGACAGGCCGATGAACAGATGGGCATTGTTGACGTATAGGTTGTCCACCAGGTGATGAACCGTCAGGTGAGTCCAAACCCCCAGCAGTCCCACAGCAATGCCCCGCTCCAGGCCAGAGGCGATGCGCGTGGCTCTCCATGTCCGGTAGAAGACGGCTCCCCAGAGGGCGAGGTAGGCCAACAATCCAATTACCCCCGTCTCCGCCAGCAGGTTCAGGTAGAGGTTGTGCGCATGGCCCAGTGCGATAGGCCAGTTGACCAGCGCGAAGGCCGGGTAGGCCGGTTCATATCCTCCGAAGCCGACGCCCGTCCAGAACCGGAACCGCCACATCTCCACTGCGCTCTGCCAGTGGGCCAGCCGTTCTATAACAGCGTAGTTGGCACTGTTGATGTTGATTCCCCGAACATCCTGAAGGCGCAGGTCGGCCACGAAATCCGTCAGGCGGGCGACGACACGGGCTGGAAGCAGGCCGGTGCCTAAAAGCCCCAGGAAAAGAACCACCAGTCCTGCCACCAGCAGGACGCCCCAGCGGCTGCGACGAGGGAGGGCGAGTGCCATAGCCCCCAGCGCGGCGGCGAATCCCATCCACCCGCCCCGGCTCCAGGAAGCCCCTAAGGCGACTGCCATCAGTCCAACGGCTGCTCCGATTCCCAGCACGCTTTTCCAGCGCCGTTCCGAAATCCAGGGGAGGCCACAGGTCCCCAGAATTCCCGTTCCCAGGGCCAGGGTCATCCCGATGTAACCCGCATAGGGATTGGGCTGCTCAAAGGTTCCGTAAGCGCGAAAGAAGCGAGTTCCCGGAATCCGGAAATGCTCCGGTCCCTCTCCCCGGATCCCAAACTGGTAGAGACCCAGGAGGGCCTGGAAAACCCCCACGGCGAGGATCCCCACGGCCAACCAGGGAAGGTGGCGTCGGTCCGTCCGTTCTGCCACCATCCAGAGAAGAAGCAGGATTTCAGCCCACTTGACCAGTTCCAGAAGTCCGTAGGGGCCCAGATAGCGAGCGTCGTAGGCGGGGGACCAGAGGGAGAGCCCGGCTGCGCCCAGGAAGACCAGGGCCGGGAGGGCCAGTGGCGCGGCGGGATGGCGAGCCCCCAGCGGGAGACGAAGGTCGCGACGGGCCAGCCTGCGCGTCCAGTGGGAAAAGAAGGCCAGTGCGAGGAAAAGGTGACCAATCTGATCGGGCACCTGAGGGGCCTCCGTGCGCAGATAGGCCCGGAGGAGGCCCAGGAAAAGCCCCCCCACTGCGCCGACCAGGGGCTCCATCAGGGTTCCAACTGTCAGAGCAAGAAAGCCGAAGAGCGCGAGGGCGGTGGGTAGGGCAGGGCGCGCCAGCAACCACCCCGTGCCCAGGCCGAGGGCTAACCCAGCGGTTTCGTAGAGAACGAGGGGGATTTGCGGCGGCCCCGAGCCGCCGCAAATCCCCCTCGCACCCCCCCAGGAGGGAAAGCGTAGCGCAAACCGACGACTATTTAGCATAGTCTACGGCCCGGGTCTCCCGGATGACTGTGACTTTGATCTGGCCCGGATACTCCATCCCCTCCTCAATCTTGCGAGCAATATCGCGGGAGAGCAGGATGGCTCCCAGATCATCCACTTCCTCGGGCTTTACGATGATGCGAATTTCCCGCCCTGCCTGGATGGCGTAGGATTCGGCAACTCCGGGGAAAGAAGAGGCCAGTTCCTCCAGAGCCCGAATTCTTTTGATGTACTGTTCCAGGCTCTCCCGGCGGGCGCCCGGACGGGCTCCGGAGATCGCGTCGGCGACCTCAACAATGATGGCCTCCAGGCTACGCTGGTCCGTCTCATGGTGGTGGGACTCTATACAGTGGACGACTTCCTCCGGAACTCCGTATCGCCGACAGATTTCTGCCCCGATCAGGGCGTGCGTCCCCTCCACCTCAAAATCCACGGCCTTACCAATGTCGTGAAGCAGCCCTCCCAGACGGGCTACTTCCACATTGGCCCCCAATTCCGCCGCCAGCATTGCCGCCAGTTTAGCGGTCTCAATCGCGTGTGCGTGTTGGTTCTGCCCATAACTGGTGCGGAACCGCAGTTTTCCCAGCAATTTAATCAGTTCCGGATGGAGGCCGGTCACACCCGTCTCATAGACAGCCCGTTCTCCTTCCTCCCGGATAATCTGTTCCACCTCTTTGCGGGCGTCTGCGATGACCTTTTCTATGCGGCCCGGATGGATGCGCCCATCGGTAACCAGTCGCTCCATCGCCCGACGGGCGATCTCCCGACGTACAGGGTCAAAGCAGGAAATAGTGATGGTTTCCGGGGTGTCGTCTACCACCACGTCCACACCCGCAGCCTGCTCAAAGGTCCGAATATTTCGTCCGCCGCGGCCGATAATCCGGCCCTTCATCTCGTCGGAGGGGAGGTCCACCGAAGAGACGGTCAGTTCGGCGACCTGCTCGCTCGCTATTCGCTGGATAACGGTCGCCAGGATGCGACGAGCCCGCCGTTCCCCTTCCTCACGGGCTTCCTGCTCAATTTCCCGGATAACTCGCGCCATGTCCTGACGCGCGCCCTCCGCGACAATGCGGAGGAGTTCCTCGCGGGCCTGTTCCTGGGTCATCTGGGCGACCTCCTGCAGGGCTTTCATGCGCTCTTGCTGGAGGCGGTCCAGTTCGTTCCGCTGGCGATCCAGCGCGCTCTGCCGCTTGTTCAACATCTGTTCGCGCTTATCCAGCGCCTCCTGTCGCTGGTCCAGTTTTTCCCGACGTTGTTGCAGGCGCTCCTCTTCCCGGCGCAGGTTGTTGCGCCAGCGTTCTATTTCCGCTTGAGCCTCGTTGCGCAGTTGGACCGCTTGATTCCGGGCCTCCAGAAGAATGTTCTGGGCCTCGCTGGAGGCCTCTTCCAGGATCTGTCGGGCCCTCTCCTCCGCCTGACGAATCATACTTGCCGTGGCGCGTCGGGTCAGCCCGTAGCCAATCCCCACTCCCACCGCCAGTGCGATCAGCCAAACGAATACCCAAATCCACGCGTTCATAGTCCCGATTCCTCTTCCAAAGAGTCTCTTGGGGGGCCGGAGGTCAGGATCTGGTTGACGATAGGCCCCACAAGGCTGTAAGGGAAGCCCCGCCGCAGCAAAGCATTAGTCAGGCGACGGCGCAGGAGTTGAGGGGCCGCGCCTTTCCAGCGGCGAAGCAACTTCTGAGCCGCAAGGCTTGCGGCCTGTTCCTCGTCGTAGTTGGCGAGGGCTTCTTCAATGATTTCGTCCTCCAGCCCTTTCTGGCGAAGTTCCTGGCGAAGGACGCTTTTCCCTCGCGGATTGTACTGGAAGCGGTTTTCCACCCAGTAGCGTGCAAACTCCCGGTCGTCCAGGAGGCCTCCCCGGCGAAGCCGTTCCAGCGCTTCCCCCAGGGCCGCTTCATCGTAGTGCTCCTCCAATCGGGAGCGGAGTTCCGCTTCGCTGCGCGGCCGGTAAGAAAGAAGGTCCAGTGCTCGTTCCGCCGCACGTTCCACCTGGTCCCCCTGGCGAAGGCGGGCGATGTCCTCATCTGAAAGAACCTGTCCAACTCGGAGACGCGCCGCCTCTATGGCGGCCAGCCCGAAGGCAAACTGACCGTCCAAGTAGACGTTGACCCGGTTCGGGTTTTTCTTCTGGACTTTCAGGGCTGTAATCCGCCTGGCCATTGGCCCCCCTTTAAAAAAGCGCGCCGTGGCATCAGCCACGGCGGGCGCTTTTTCCGGTCGTTGGACAACGCCCCTTCCTGCCAGGACGTTACGAGATGGGGTATATCAGGAAAGGTAGCCGTGAAAAACTACGGCTATACCCTCATACCGTCGCGCTGTCTGCAGTTCAACACCCTAAACAAACCCCACCTGTCGTCAGACGACAGGGAAATGCACCACACCGTGGCGAGGGCAGATCCGCAAACGGACCCCCCTCACGCGGGCTCCACGTCCTCCGTAATCAGGGGCGGCGGGGCTTCCGTCGCCTTCTCGCGGATCAGTTTCTCTATCGCGCTCGCCACGTCTGGATGGTCCCGTAAGTACTGTTTGGCGTTCTCTCGTCCCTGGGCGATATTCTCGCCCCGGTAACTATAGAAAGAGCCGCGCTTTTCTATGATGCCGTACTGAACTGCCAGGTCCAGGATGTCTCCCTCCCGGCTGATCCCTTTGCCGTAGATGATGTCAAATTCCGCCACCCGGAAGGGAGGGGCGACTTTGTTCTTGGTCACCCGGACGCGCGTACGGCTTCCGACGACTTCTCCCTTTTCCTTAATACCGCTCACTCGTCGGATATCCAGCCGTACGCTGGCATAGAACTTCAGCGCTCGCCCACCCGGAGTTACCTCAGGGTTGCCGAAGGGCACGCCCACCTTTTCCCGCAACTGATTGGTGAAAATCATCGCCGTATTGGATTGCTTGATGGCACCGGCGAGTTTCCGGAGTGCCTGGCTCATCAGGCGGGCCTGAAGACCGGGATGCGAATCTCCCATCTCTCCCTCTATCTCGGCTCGCGGGACCAACGCTGCCACAGAGTCTATCACCACAACATCTACAGCCCCGCTGCGGACCAGGGCCTCAGCAATCTCCAGCGCCTGCTCGCCAGTATCTGGCTGGGCGATGTAGAGGTTGTTGATGTCCACTCCGCAGGCTGCCGCGTAAGCCGGGTCCAGCGCGTGTTCCATATCAATGTAGGCTGCAACCCCGCCCTGTTTTTGGGCCTCCGCAACAATATGCAGCGCCAGCGTCGTTTTCCCTGAGCCGTCCGGACCGTAGATTTCGGTAATCCGTCCGCGAGGGATGCCGCCGACCCCTAAAGCAATATCCAGGGATAGGGAGCCCGTCGGGATGACCTCCACCTGTAGTTGGGCCGCCTCTCCCAGGCGCATAATGGCACCATCCCCGAACCGCTTGGTCAGGGTTGCCAGGGCCGTCTCCAATGCCTTCCTGCGTCCTTCATCTTTCATCGGCGCACCGCCTTCCTTCGCCTTCATCCCAAGCCCCCTCCAGAGGACCAGTCCCTGGTCCCTGAATTTCCAATGGTAGTGTACTACAAGTCGGAGAAAAAGCAAGTGAGCGAGGGGCCTTCCGCTTGCCTCACCCCACCCCCGCCGCCTTCGGCGGCATTCCCTCCCCCCTCTTGGCCGAAGGTCAGGAGAGGGAAAAGGGCCGAGGGAAAGGGTGAGGACCTCCGGCACCCGACGGTCGCTGATCAACATCCGGCAAACTGAAGACACACCCTGAGATATGGGTAAAGTCAAGTTGCTGTATTCCTTTCCTATCTGAAAACCAGGTGGTATAATTAACCCGCATTAGCGGAGGGTTTGGGGATAGCAGTGAGGCTGCTGTTCCCAGGCTTCTCCGTTTTATCATCAACTCCCTGCGGAGGCGAGATGGCAACCATAGAAGTTGCGATAGTAGAATTTCTGCACAAAATCCTGAATACCATTGGGTGGCCCGGAGTGGTCTTGGTTATGGCGCTGGAGAGTGCGAACATCCCCATCCCCAGTGAGGTCACGATGCCGCTGTCTGGGTGGATGCTGGTTCAGGCAAAAGAACTTCCCCTCTGGCGAGCAGCGCTGGACGGCGGGTTTTATGGTGCGCTGGGCTGTACGCTGGGATCCATCGCCTCCTACCTGCTGGGTCTGTGGGGTGGACGACCCTTTCTTCAGCGGTGGGGCCGCTACATCCTGATTTCCCAGCATGATCTGGAACAGGCCGACCGATGGTTTGCCCGATGGGGAGACTGGGCAGTTTTCATCTCCCGCTTGCTCCCGATTGTGCGTACGTTTATTTCCTTCCCGGCTGGCGTGGTGAGGGTGCGATTCGCCCGCTTTATGATCCTCAGTTTCATTGGCTCCTTTATCTGGTGTGGAGTACTGGCAGTTGCGGGGCACATATTTGGAAGCGAGTGGGAACGCATCCGCGAGATTATGCGTCCCTTTGACATCCCTATTGCTGTTGCCATCCTGGCTGGAACAGCCTACTATATCTACCGGCACATCCGTCGGGCGCAGGGAGTGACTCCGCAGGAGGCGGAGTAGATGTCCCTTTTCCACCACCTTCGGGAACTCTGGGCCTATCGCGAACTGGTGTACAATCTGGTGATTCGGGACCTGAAGGCCCGCTATAAAAATTCCATCCTGGGCGTAGCCTGGTCCTGGATGAACCCGTTGCTGATGATGGTGGTCTACACCGTGGTTTTCAACATCCTGGCGGGCCGGTCCAATCTTCCCAACTATCCAGTTTTCCTTCTCTGTGCGCTGCTTCCCTGGAACTTCTTTTCCACTGCGGTCTCTCAGGCCACAAACAGTATTGTAGATGCTGCCCCGTTGATCAAAAAGGTCTATTTCCCCCGCGAAGTGCTCCCGATCGCCGCAGTGCTGAGCAATATGGTCAACTTCCTGATCTCCCTGCCAATCTTTTTCCTGCTGGCGTTGGTTCTGGGCAATCCCATCACCGGATGGGCCCTTCTGTTCCCGGTGACCCTGGTCATTCAGGTGATGTTCACTCTGGGCGTCGGTTTCATCACCGCCACACTGAACGTCTTTTATCGGGACACTCGCTTGATTATGGACGTCCTTCTGTTGGCCTGGTTCTTCCTGACACCCATCTTCTATCCACTGACGACGGTGCCGGATCGCTACGTCTTCTGGGGAGTTCCTGTCAACGTGCGCGCATGGCTCCTCAGGCTCAACCCGATGGCATCCATCATTTCCTCGTACCGGGACATCCTGTATTGGGGCACATCCACTGCCTGGGACTTTCTTCTACGGACGGCGATCACTTCCCTGGCGGTCCTAATTATAGGGTATCTCATCTTCTTACATTATAGCCCCCGCTTTGGAGAAGAAGTGTAAGTCGGAGACACCCGACAAAAGAAACAAAGGACAAAATTTGCTGCGGCGGCGAGACCGCCGCAGCAAATTTTTCTTTAACAGAGCCTGTTTGACAAAAACCTGCTTCTGCATATAATTGCAACTGCAATATATTGGAGGAAGCGATGAGCCACTGTCATACGCTGATTGCCACCCTTCGTGCTCTCCGGCTCCGGATGACTCCTCAGCGGGAGATGATCGTGGAAGCGCTGGCTCATAGTGGTTCGCATATGACCGCTGAGGAAATTCTGGAAATCGTGCGACGTCGGGCTCGTTCGGTGAACATCGCCACCGTCTACCGCACGCTGGACCTGCTGGTAGAACACGGCCTGGCGACCCGCACCGACCTGGGGGAGGGCCGCGTGGTCTATGCCACGGTCCGCCACGGCCCCCACATCCATCTGGTCTGTCGTGGCTGCGGGCACGTTCAGGAAGCAGACGCGTCGCTCCTGAGATCTCTCACTGAAGCCCTTCGGGAGCGTTATCATTTTTCCTGCGATGCAGGCCATCTGGCCCTGTATGGCCTCTGCGAGGCTTGTGAACAGAAGGAGCCCACGTCCAATTAGGCCCTTAAGCCCGGATGCTGTGGAGTCTCATAAAATTGTGTTGGGCAAAGGTTCCGAAATTGCGACTCTCTACAGAGGAGGCCAGTTATGTTAAGGAGTGAAATCCTTCCATCCCCGGCTGCTATGCACATCCCGGACGGGTTCCTGAGCCTCGGCGTTCTTCTGGCCTGCTGGGTGCTGACTCTGATCGGCATCGGGATTGCGCTGGCGCGGACCCGGAAAACGCTGGGAGAGCGCCAGGTGCCCGTTATGGGAGTGCTCGCCGCGTTTATCTTTGCGGCTCAGATGCTCAACTTCACTATCGCTGGCGGCACATCTGGACACTTTCTGGGCGCTGCGCTGGCGGCGATTCTGCTGGGCCCCTGGGCCGCTATGCTCACGATGACCACCGTCGTCGCTATCCAGGCCCTCCTGTTTCAGGACGGGGGACTCTTGGCCCTGGGTGCCAATGTCCTGAATATGGCGATTCTCGGGCCTGTTGTTGCCTATGGCTTTTATCGGGGTGTGCGGACCCTGCTGGGCAACCGCAGAGTAAGCGCGTTGATTGCGGGATTCGTGGGAGCGTGGATTTCCATCGTGGTTGCAGCGATTGCCTGTGCGCTGGAACTGGGTTTCTCCGGGACCTCGCCCATCGGCATTGCGCTCCCAGCGATGGCGGGAATCCATGCCCTGATCGGTATCGGTGAGGGACTCATCACCGTGGGCGCGCTGGCGCTCGTCCTGGTGACTCGGCCTGACCTGGTAGAGGCGGAACGGGCACCGGCTCCCTCCGGAATGCGCTGGGTCTGGGGTGGACTGGGGATCGCCATTGTGCTGGCTCTGCTCTCCCCCCTGGCATCCCCACACCCAGACGGTCTGGAGCGGGTGGCGGAGGACCTCGGCTTTATAGAGCGAGCGCAGGAGCCCCTCTACGAGGTCATTCCGGACTACGTCTTTCCGGGCATCCCCAACGAAGTGCTATCAACCATTGCAGCGGGGGTCGTAGGAACACTCATTGTCTATGGTATCGCAGTCGGTCTGGCAGCCCTCTTCCAGCGGAGAAAGCAGGCGATAACATAGGCGATAACAGAATCGGAGCCCATGCACCTCCACGCGCTGGACACGTACCTGCCCGGCGACAGCCTGGTCCACCGGTTGGACCCGCGGGTCAAACTGGTACTGACGGTGCTGTTCATTTTGACCGCCGCACTGATCCCAGACCGGGCATGGCTCTTCTTTGGGCTGCTGGAAGGGCTGATCCTGGCAGCCGTTCTGGTTTCCCGCGTGGGGATGGGGATAGTTCAGAAGCGATCGGCTCTGGCACTCCCTTTCCTGCTGGCAGCGGTCACGGTCATCTTCGCGCGCCCTGGGGAAGATGCCCTACCTCTGCCGGGCACGCTCTGGGCGATCAGCGAGGCGGGGCTCTGGCGATTCCTCTCCATCGTCGCCCGGTCCTACCTCTCTATTCAGGCGGCTGTGCTCCTGGCGGCGACCACCCCGTTTCCGGACCTGCTCTGGGGAATGCGGGCGCTGAGGGTCCCCCGCGTGCTGGTTGCTGTGGGGGGATTCCTCTACCGCTATCTATTCGTGCTGGCGGACGAGGCCCGACGGATGCTCCAGGCCCGCGAAGCCCGATCCGCTGCACCTGAGGGCAGGAAAGGCGGCGGGACACTCATCTGGCGGGCCCGGGTGACCGGGGCGATGGCGGGGACGCTCTTCCTGCGGGCCTACGAGCGGAGCGAGCGCATCTGGGCAGCGATGGTCGTCCGGGGATACGACGGCGAGGTCCGCGTGCTCTCTGCCCCGCTCCTTCGCCCTGTGGATTGGCATGTCGGGGTCGGGGCAGGACTCCTGCTGCTCTTGCTGATGGTTGTCGCACGGGTGCTGTAGACCGCAAGCGCCCCGGAGGAT
Organism: Anaerolineae bacterium; assembly: GCA_025062415.1. Lineage (GTDB taxonomy): Bacteria > Chloroflexota > Anaerolineae > B4-G1 > DUEL01 > SpSt-77. The sequence continues at coordinate 41,700 of JANXAH010000037.1, forward strand.
AGGATGTGTGAGGCAAAAGTCTACGTAAATTAAAGAGGGAGCGTCCCCCGTTAATAATGAAAAATGTGCCAGACACCTCCAGAGGTGCCTGGCACATTTTATCCTCGGGGCTGCTCCAAAAAGTTAGAGTTTGTGCCGAAAACGGTAGAGTTTGCGCTTACGGCCGGCCTCTTTCCGTATCTCCCCTGTCTTCTCCACCAGATCCGCCGAAAGGACCCTCCGTCGGAAAGTGTGCGGATTCAGTTTTTCCCCCAGGATCGCCTCGTAGACTGCCTGAAGTTCACGAAGGGTGAACGTCTCCGGAAGTAGTTCGGGAAGCGCCATCATACAGCGAAGGTTATGGCGCAGTTTCTGGAGCGCACATGCCAGAATCCGGTCGTGGTCAAAGGCCAGGGGAGGAAGGCTCCGGACGGGCCACCAGCGGGCATCGGCGGCGTCGTCACCGGCCCGGACAGTGGTCCGGCCGGGAGGGAGCAGTGCCAGGTAGGCCACTGTGATGGTGCGTCCCCGCGGGTCCCGTCCGGGGTCCCCAAAGGTTGCCAGTTGCTCCAGCCGAACGTCCCGGACTCCGGTTTCCTCCTCCAGTTCCCGCAGGGCGGCGGTCTCCAGCGGCTCGTCTATGCCCACAAAGCCCCCCGGGATCGCCCACATCCCCTCAAAGGGCGGATGCTTCCGGCGGACCAGCAGAACCTGGAGGTCCTGCTCCTGTAGAGTGAAGATGACCACGTCCACGGTTACCATAGGACGGGGAAATTCAGATAGGGGCATTCCACCTCCCGGTAAGACACGACTCTGCGCGGCAAACCGCGCCGTTTCAGAGTGCCAACGTATTAAAGCAGGTCTGAAAATTCAGGTTCTCCGGGGACCAGCGACGCCGTGCGCAGGCCGCCGGGTCTCTGTGCATTCACCCATCACGGGCTAACACCTGCGCTGCGCAATCTTCGCGTTTTTCAGACATGCTCTTAGAGGGAGCCACAGGAGGCGCGTACGATCAACTGGGTGGGCAGAATAATGTGTTGGGGGCCTGTGATAGTCCCCTCCACGAGGCCGATCAGCATCTCTGTGGCCATTGCGCCCATTCGCTCTATCGGCTGCCGGACTGTGGTAAGGGGAGGCTCCACCACCGAGGCGATGGGCAGGTCATCAAAGCCGACGACGGCGATATCGTCCGGGATATGCAGGCCTGCTTCCCGGATAGCCTTCATTGCCCCAACGGCCATCGTATCGCTGGCGACGAAGACCGCAGTGGGGCGCTGAGGGAGAAGGCGCTGCATAGCCACGCGAGCGCCCTCTTCCGTGAAGTCTCCTTCCACAATCAGTGCGTCGTTAAGCGGGATTCCCCGAGAAAGCAGCGCCTGGCGGTATCCCTCCAGCCGGTCCTGGCCTGCCATCATCGTGAGGGGACCCGTGATGGTCGCAATGCGGCGATGGCCCAGCCGCAGGAGATGTTCTACAGCCATCCGGGCGCCTCCAATGTTGTCCACATCCACGTAGGTCACTCGTTCGTCGGGGTACCGGCCTGCGATGACGAAAGGGGTGTTATCCTGAAGCAGCCAGGGGACCAGAGGGTCATCCAGAGGTGCGCCAGAGAGGATGACACCGTCCAGCAGCCGACTGCGCAACGCGCGCCGGTACAGTTCCTCCTGCTGGAGGGGATCACTGAAGAACGAGAGCATAAGGTGGTAGCGGCGCGCAGTACAGACATCCGCGACGCCCCGGATCAGGATGGGAAAGAAGGGGTCGGAAAACAGTGTGACCAGCCCCCGCGGGATAACCAGGCCAAGCACCTGGGTCCGGTTGGTCACGAGGCTCCGGGCTGCCGCGTGGGGCTGATATCCCACCCGCTGGATCACTTCCCAAACTCGCTTCCGGACCTCCGGGCGAACGTTGGGGTGATTGTTGATGACGCGGGAGACCGTGGATCGTGAGACACCCGCTAACCTGGCCACTTCCTCAAGGGTAGAAGCCATCCCTATCTCAAGTCCCGATATCTTCTGATCAGGATACTGGCAGAGCGGTTTGGGAGCGCTCCCAAATATTGTAACACATTTGTGCTTTTCTGACAAGCACAACCAGCAAATCTTGACAAACTTCCATCCTCTGTTATAATCGGACACACCGACACCTTCGGGGCAGGGTGAAATTCCCGACCGGCGGTAAAGCCCGCGAACCGTTTCCCAAACCGGCAGCGCTGGGTCTCTGAGGATCTTCGGCGAGGGGAAGGGAAACGGCCGATCCGGTGAAGGCGGCGATGCCGCCCATTCCGGAGCCGACGGTGAAAGTCCGGATGGGAGAAGGTGTACGGAGGATGACCGCATCTTCCGGGCCCGAATGTCGCGTGTGGGCCCGGGGTTGAAGGGAAATCCGTATGCGCTGGCCCCGAAGGCTCCCTTCGGGGCCTTCTTTTTTCGGCGCGCTATGCCCCGCGGGTGTCTAACCTGCGGGGCTTTTTCGTAGGAGCGGGCGATGAAAACGACGTATATCTCCCGAATTCTGGTTGTTGGGATCAGTATGCTGGCTTTCTTCGGCCTGTGGGAAGGGGTAGTCTGGCTGGGGGGATACCCGCCCTTTATTCTCCCCTCTCCAGGTCAAGTCGTCCAGCGGCTGGGTGTTTTGCTGGCCGACGGATCCCTCTGGCGCCATATGGGCGTGACGGTGGGGGAAATTCTGGCAGGGCTGGCTCTGGGTACCGTGGTCGCTACAGCCCTGGGCTATCTTCTGGCCCATTTCCCCATCGCCGAGCGGCTCCTCTCCCCCTACATCATCGCTTCCCAATCGGTCCCGGTCGTCGCTGTGGCCCCTCTTCTGGTTATCTGGTTTGGTCCGGGACTTCTTTCTAAAATCCTGGTCTGCGCGCTGGTGGTCTTTTTCCCCATCCTGGTCAACACCATTGTTGGTGTGCGCTCTGTAGAGCCGGAACTCCGGGATCTGATGCGGATGCTGGAGGCGAACCGGTGGAAGACGTTCTGGTTTCTGGAAGTTCCCGCTGCGCTGCCTGTGTTGCTCAGCGGTCTGAAGATCGGGGCGACACTTTCCGTCATCGGAGCGGTCGTTGGGGAATTTGTCGCCTCTAATCAGGGGCTCGGATACCTCATCAAACAGGGGCAGCAGCTTTATGATACTCCCCTGGTCTTTGTGGGCATCGGCATGCTGATCGCGCTGGCTCAGGCTCTCTACGGCACAGTGGCCCTGGCGGAGCGATTCCTGCTCCGGGGACATTCCATCCACACCAAGGAGGTACGATGATACGGCGCACAACGATCCTGCTTCCTATGCTTCTGCTTCTGCTCCTGGCGTGCTCCCGTCCCCCCGAACAAATTCGGCTGCCGATGGGATATATCGCCAATGTCCAGTTCGCTCCCTGGTACGTGGCGGTGGAACGGGGGTATTTCGCCGCCGAAGGGATGCAATTGGCCTTTGACTACAGTTGGGAGACCGATGGGGTGCGGCTGGTGGGCGCAGGGGAACTTCCCTTTGCGATCGCCAGTGGCGACCAGGTCATCCTGGCCCGGTCCCAGGGGATCCCGGTGGTCACTGTTGCCAGTTGGTGGCAGCGGTTTCCGGTTGCGGTCGTCGCGCTGGAGGAGAGCGGCATTCGGACCCCCACCGACTTGAAGGGCCGAAAGGTTGGCATTCCGGAGACCTTCGGGGCCAGTTACATCGGCTGGCGGGCACTCCTGGCCGCCACCGGGCTGAAGGAGGAGGACGTGACTCTTGAGGTCATCGGGTATACCCAGGTCGCTAATCTGGTGGAAAAGCGGGTGGACGCGGCCGTCGTCTACGCGAATAACGAGCCGATCCAGTTGATGCAGGCGGGCTACCGGGTCGTCCTCATCCCGGTGGCGGACTACGCTACCCTGGCCTCCAATGGCGTGATTACCAGCGAGCGGATGGTCCGGGAGCGCCCGGAGGAGGTCCGGCGGTTCGTCCGTGCGTTCCTGCGGGGGCTTCAGGAGACGCTGAAGGATCCCAATGCGGCCTTTGAGGCCTGCCGGAAATACGTAGAAGGGCTGGACCAGAACGAGGCGGTCCAGCGAGCGGTGCTGGAGGCGACGCTCCCCTTCTGGCAGGGGGATCCCCTGGGCTGGTCGGACCCGGCGGCCTGGCAGGCGACGGTGCGGGCGATGCAGGAGGCCGGCCTGTTGACCGGTCCGGTGGATGTGGAGAGGGCCTTCACCAATGAGTTTCTGCCTTAAAGGGGCCACAGGCAAAAACAATACTGCGCATCTTCAAAACGGATGCAGGGCCTCTCCGCCCCCTCAAGTTTGGCCTTTTCTGGGAGAAAATGGCTTTTTGGGCTGCGGGAACGGTGGGGCCCATACAGAGATGCTACAGGCAAAGGGCCAAGGTTAAGGGGGATTTTCGGGCGGCTTCGCCGCCTGAAAATCCCCCTCTTTCCCCTTTTCTCGCGAGAGGGAGGGGCGGAAAATATCCGAAACTGGAGATTCTTGATGTCAACCCCTGTTCTGCAAGTGGAACGTCTCTATATGGCCTACCGCCGCCCGGAAGGGTGGCTGGAGGTCCTGCGGGACCTTTCCTTCCAGGTGGCGGAGGGAGAGTTTGTGACGGTCATCGGCCCATCCGGGTGTGGCAAGACGACGCTTCTGCGGCTGATCGCTGGCCTGATTCGCCCGGTCTCTGGGCAGATTCTGTTAAGGGGGAATCCTGTTTTCCAGCCGAGCCGGGAGGTGGGTTTCGTCTTCCAGCAGCCAGCCCTCCTCCCCTGGCGAACGGCGCTGGAGAATGTCGCACTGCCGCTGGAGGTGGACGGGTGCTCCCGAAAAGAGGCGTTGCAGAAGGCCCGGGCTCTACTGCGCTGGGTAGGGTTGGAGGGATTTGAGAACGCTTATCCGACCCATCTCTCCGGCGGGATGGCCCAGCGGGTTGCACTGGCCCGTGCGCTGATCCACGACCCGTCCATTCTGCTTCTGGATGAACCTTTCGGGTCCCTGGACGCGCTCACTCGGGAGACCCTGGCCCGGGAACTGGCCCGTCTGTGGGAGGAACGTCGCCTGACGGTATTGATGGTGACCCATTCCGTTTCCGAAGCCGTTTTTCTGGCCGACCGGGTCCTGGTCCTGACGCCGCGCCCGACGACACTGGCGGCCGAGGTTCCTGTTTCCCTGCCCCGCCCCCGCGATGCGACTCTCTTGGAGGAGCCGGCCTTCATCGCGCTGGTCCGGGAGGTCCGGGAAAGGTTGAACTGGGCCCAGCGTTCCGGATCAGTTACCCAAACCCCCAATTTGTGGTATAATCCACCTGATAACCGTGCGAACCTTGTTGGAACGGTGAGCAATGCCACTCTGGAATCCGATAGACGCACTTCTGGGGCTGTTCTCCCTGGATATCGGGATTGACCTGGGGACCGCCAATACGCTGGTCTTCGTCCGGGGCAAGGGGATCGTTATCAATGAGCCCTCTTGGGTCGCCATAGAGAAGGAAAGCCGGCGGGTGCTGGCGATTGGGGCGGAGGCCAAAGAGATGGTCGGGCGGACGCCGGCCAACATTGTTGCCATCCGCCCCCTGCGGGACGGGGTCATCTCAGAGTTTGAGGTGACCCAGGCGATGCTGGATTACTTCATCAAGAAGGCCCACGAGCACTCCTTTATCCCCTTCCCGCGGCCCCGGGTGGTAATCGGGATTCCCAGCGGGGTCACCGAGGTGGAGCAGCGGGCCGTCTACGACGCGGCCATCGCTGCAGGGGCGCGCGAGGCCTACCTGATAGAGGAGCCGATGGCTGCGGCCATCGGCGCGGGCCTCCCGGTCACGGAGCCCAGAGGGAGCATCATTGTGGATATCGGGGGCGGTACGACTGAGGTCGCCGTCTTCTCTATGGGCGGGATTGTCGTCAGCGGCTCCCTTCGTGTTGCGGGCGACGAGATGGACGAGGACATCATCCAGTATGCCCGCCAGAAGTACAATCTGATGATCGGGGAACAGACCGCCGAGCGGGTCAAGATCGCCATCGGGTCCGCCTACCCACTCCCCGAAGAAAAGACCATGTTGCTCCGGGGCCGAAACCTGGTCACTGGCCTCCCCGACGCAGTGGAAGTCAGCAGCATTGAGATTCGGGAAGCCCTTTCCAGTTCCGTCAACCTGATCATAGACCTGATCCGGGATACGCTGGAGCGAACACCGCCGGAACTGATTTCCGACATTATGGAATCCGGTATCTGTCTGGCGGGGGGCGGTGCGCTTCTGAAGGGGATGGCGGAACGAGTCACTGCGGAGACGCACATCCGGGCCTGGGTGGCGCAGGACCCGATGACCTGCGTGGCCCGCGGGGCCGGGATGGTTCTGGAGAATCTCCATGTGCTCAGGCAGGTTATCCTCTCCACCGACCAGCGGGAAATCCGCTAATTTCGGTTAAGGGAAACTCTTGTTGCGGCGACGTAGCCGCCGCAACGATGTCCGCAGGAAGTCCCCAAGGGTAACAGAGCACTTCTGCGACGGTGTCGCTTGGAGGGTGGAGTGAGACGAAAGGCGTGGCATGCCTGGCTACCCCAGACGTTTCTGGTCCTCTCCATCCTGCTTCTGGCCCTCCACGAGACGCGTGTGCTGGCTCCTGTGGAACGCGCTCTCCAGATTGTTCTGGCACCCCTCCAGCGGGGTATGACAGAAGTTGTACGGGGTGTGGGCGACCTGTTTCAGACGGTCCGGGAAGTTCGGGAACTGCGGGAGGAAGTCACCGCGCTGCGGGAGCAGGTGGATGCGCTCACGATTGAAAACATCCGCTTGCGGGAGTTTGAGGCCGAAGCGACCCAGTTGCGGGCTCTGCTGGGGTTTGTCCAGGCCAATCCCACCTGGGCCTACCTGGGCGCCGATGTCGTCGGGCGGTCCGCCTGTGTCAACGTCCCCTGCGCTGATGTGGTTGGGCAGGAACCGAACCCCTACATCCGTACGCTCACCATCAACGCGGGCGAGGCGGAGGGCGTCCGGGTCGGAATGCCTGTGGTGACGGGCGGCGCCGTCCTGGTTGGAAGGGTGGCCCGGGTCTCCCTTCACACCAGTCAGGTCCAATTGATCACGGACCCCGGCAGCAGCATCGCAGCGATCCTCCAGCAAACCCGCGCCACCGGCCTGGTCGTTGGGCAGCCAGATGGGTCCCTGCGTATGGTGTACATTCCTCAGGAGGACGAAGTCCCGGTGGGCGACGTGGTGTTGACCTCTGGCCTGGGCGGCGCTTTCCCACGGGGGCTGGTTCTCGGACAGGTCCTTCAGGTTATCCGACAGGATTTCGCGCTGTTCCAGGAGGCGGTCGTTCATCCTGCGGTGGACTACCGGCGTGTGGAGTGGGTGCTGGTGATCACCTCTTTCCAGCCCTTCGTCCAGGAAGAACCGACGGAGTAGGGGGAAGGCATGTCCCTCCTGCGCGATATCGCCCTCATCGTGCTGGCGCTTCAGGGAGTGTTCGTTGCGCTGGTCCTGGTGGCAGTTCTTGCGGCGGTCAACTACGGTCTCTACCGGGCCCAGTGGTGGCGGAGGTTTCCCCGTTTTCTGGCGCGTGTCTACGGTATCCTGCTTCTGGTCAGAGAGCGGGTGGATGCGGGAGCGCGCGCGGCCGCAACTCCCGTCTTCTTCGTCTCCGAGAAGGTCGCCGCCCTGCGCGGCGCACTGGGCCTCCGACGAGTGTCCGCGGCAGCCAACATCCAGAGGGGAGGTCAGCGATGAACTTGCGCACCCGAGTCCTGATTTTCGGCGGAATCCTCGGCGCCCTGATCGGCGTGGTCGCCGCGTACCTCTACCTGCGGTCGGCTCCCATCCAGTTGGACGAATCCGGGCGGGAGCGCCTTCCGGCGGTCTCTCCAGGTGAGGCTCTGAAGGTCGGCCTGGGCATTCTGAGTGCCATCCGGCAGATTGTTGGGCTGGGGCGGCCGGGCGCAGCATAACCCAACACCCAACCACCAGAATTTGCGGTCCGTTTGTGGCCGATGTCCATCCGGCGCGCTCTGGCCGTCCTGCGAAAGGAGTTCCGCCACATCTTCCGGGACCTTCGTCTTTTCTTCCTCGTCACGGTGGCCCCGGCTTTCCTGCTCCTGCTGCTGGCCCACGTCTTTGTCCTGGACGTCCAGGAGGTGGAACTCGCGGTCTGGGATCAGGATAATAGTCCCCTTTCCCGCCAGGTCCTGGCCGTGCTGACGTCGGATGGGGAATTCCGGGCCCGCTTCCGGGTTGAGGGATACGACGAACTGGAGCGGTTGCTGCGGTCGGGACAGGCCGATGGCGGGCTGGTGATCCCTCCTGGCCTGGAGCAGGAGGTGCAGGCCGGACATCCGGCGGAGATTCAGGCCGTTGTGGACGGCGCCGATCCCATCGCCGCGATTCAGACGACCGCCTCCCTCTCCCTTCGCATCGCCGCTATTTCAGCCCGGTTGAGTGGCCGGAGCCCAGGGAGCGGCGCTATAGATGTGCGATCTGAAGTCTGGTACAATCCCGCGCTGGATTCCCTGGTCAGTATGGTGCCCGGGTTGATCCCCATCGTTCTCTGTATGCCCGCTCTGGCCCTCGCTCTGGCGCTGACGCGGGAGAAGGAGACGGGCTCCTTTGAGAGCCTGGCGGTGACGCCGATTCGGGGCATAGAGTATCTGACAGGGAAACTGGGTGCCTACCTGGCCTGCGGGCTCCTGGGAGTCCTCCCTACCTGGCTGATGGCGACCCTCTACTTCCGTGTTCCCTTCCGGGGCAGTCTGGTCCTGTACCTTCTCTTTGCCACAGCCTATTTTCTGGCGGAGATGGGCTTCAGCGCCCTCGTCGCCAACTTTGTCCGCAACCAGCAGACGGCGATGCTGCTGGTCCTGACGCTCTTTTTTGTCCCCAGTTTCTTCGTCGCTGGACTGATTTTGCCGGTAGACACGGGCAACCCTTTCTCCCGGCTGGTAGCCTACAGTTTGCCCACGACGCACTTTATCGCTATCAGCCGAGGGGTCTTCCTGAAAGGGCTGGGGCTGACTCCCCTGGCATTCCACATCCTGGTTCTTCTGGCGATGGGGCTGGGCGGGGTCTCCTTGAGCCTGCTGGTGTTCCGGAAGCGGTTGGGATAGGGAGGTTTTGAAGGGCGGTGGCGAAGCCTTCGTCCTTCAAAACCTCTTTTATTTTAGGGTCAGGAGCGTGTATGGCCGGGAAGTTCTGCGGTCAGGTCGCTGTGGTCACGGGCGCATCCAGCGGTATCGGGCGGGCCACTGCCCTTGCTCTGGCCCGGGAAGGGGCTCGGGTCGCCCTCGTCGCTCGCCGGGAGGAACGGCTGCGGGCTGTCGCCGAGGAGGTGGAGACTCTGGGCGGGGAGGCCCTCGTTCTCCCCACCGACGTCACCCGGCGGGAGGAGGTGGAGCGCGCTGTGGCGGATACTGTCGCTCACTGGGGGCAGGTGGATGTCCTGGTTGCGTCGGCAGGCGCCTATATCCGTGTCCCCGTTCTTCAGATGACCGTCGCCGATGTGGAACGCTCCATAGCGGTGAATTTCTACGGCGTCCTCTACGCCGTCCTGGCTGTCCTGCCGCACATGGCTGCGCGGCGGAGCGGGCATATCGTCCTTGTCTCCTCGGCGGACGGTAAGAAGGGCATTCCGCCCGACGGACCCTACGTGGCGGCGAAGTTCGCCGTGGCCGGGCTGGGGGACATCCTGCGTCAGGAACTGCGGCCCCTGGGCATCGCGGTCACCACCGTCTTCCCCGGTCGGGTGGACACCCCGATGATCGCCCACCTGCGGGTGCCGTGGATCTCGGCCAAGATTCCACCGGAGGCTGTGGCGCGCGCCATCCTGCGCGCCCTTCGGCGTCGCACCCCGGAAGTCATCCTCCCCTTCCAGGTCCGGCTCTTTGTCTACGTCAGCGCACTCTTTCCTTCCCTGGGGGATTGGTTCACCCGGGTGTTTCATCTGGAAGGGTGGGAGGAGAAATGACAGAATGACAGAATGACAGAATGAGGGAATGACAGAATGAGGGAATGACAGAATGAGGGAATGACAGAATGGCAGAATGACAGAATGAAGGAATGACAGAATGGCAGAATGACAGAATGAAGGAATGACAGAATGAGGGAATGACGGAATGAGGGAATGACAGAATGGCGGAATGACAGAATGAGGGAATGACAGAATGAGGGAATGGCAGAATGAGGGAATGGCAGAATGAGGGAGTGGCAGGGTGGAGGAGGTGGGACGGGCTTTTGCCCCGTAGGATTGTGCCCTGTGCCCTGTTATGGAGGTTCTGATGGCTATGCTGGCTTTGTCTGTGGTGCATCCCTGGCTGCGGCGGGGGATTCGGGTTGCCTTCGTTCCCGGCCTCTCTACGACGGCGCTCCTGGAGGAGGTGGCTGAAAGACTGCTGGACCGTTTCCGGCGCCGCGGGGACGTGGTCCAGCCGGCCCCCGATGAGCAGACGGACCTGATTCTGACGACCGCCCCCTTCGGGGAGCCTATCGGATGGCGGGAATCCCTGCTCCTCACGGCCCGGCGGCGTTTCCGCCTCTCCCGGACGCCCACCGTCGTTACTTTGGTTCACGCGACAAAGCGGGAGTTCTGCCGTCTCCTGAATCATTTCCGCCTGGCCCTTTCCCGCTCCGCGCCGAATCCGGAGGAGTTCTCCTTCCCCGGACTGGCGCCGGAGGCCTGGCGGGTGCTGGTGGAACAGGGACGGCGCGGCGGGCCGCTCCTGGCACTGGAGCGGATGGTCCAGGCCCAAGCCAAGTGCCTGCGGGTCCTGCTCTTCGTCGGCGATGACTGTCCGGAGGCCGCCTACGCCTTTGACCTGGTTGGCGCCTACCCCTGCTGCCGGATGGTGGAGCCCGACTCCTTCTACGAAGACCTGGTCACACGGATGGTCACCGCCGTCAGCGTGGAGGAGGTCACCCACCATGTACGGCTGGAGCCACCCATCCCGCATGGCCTCTGGAGCGCTCTCTCCACTCCTGCAGCGATGATGGAAGCGGCCCGCCAGTTGGGTCGCCGGAATTTCTTCACCGAAATGGTCCGCATCGCCGATCTGGTCCACGTCCCCGCCGTCTCCGATGCCGTCGCAGAGCAATACAGCGAGGGGTGTTTTGCCACCTGGGACCCGCAACTGGGCGCGCTGGTCGCCACGGTGACGGGGAGCGCGCGCCCGGTGGACAAACGCCAGATTACCGAGGACGACCTGGCAGTCATCGTCGGTATCCGCCCCGACGGACGGGGGGCCTATTACCGCCCTGTGGAGGGGAAGCGGAACGACCCGCCCTCCTCGGAGGCGGTGGAGATGTTCGCGATGGACGAGGGGTTGCCGCGGGTCCGCTGGAAGGCGCCGGACGGAACGGCGGTGGAGGTCCCCGTGGCTCGGTCCAAGTTGCACGGCCATCGGGGTGTGGCGGCCTACGACCCCCGATATGTGGAGTACGTTCCCGTTGCCCTGCCCTACCAGCACTATCCTGTCTCCTGCGGGACCAGCGCGCAGGCCCGGTGCATCGTGGAGGCCTTCGGACAGACCCAGTGTCTGCGCGAGCCGGAAGACCCGCGTCCGGTGGCGTTCACCATCCTACCCGGACATGGCGTCTTCATCGTGGAGAAATGGGTGCCGGGGAAGGCACCCTTCCAAGTCATCTGGGAGTTCATAGACGCAGGGTACCTGCAGATTGACCCCTTCGTCCCCCAGGGACCGTTGCAATACCTTCCCGATCCAACGGGCCGAATGTGGGTTCAGACCGAGGACCCGCTGGGGTGGCTGTAACTGGCAGGCCCGGGACTGTACCCGCGATGCGTGGCGCAGGCTGTTAGTCTGTATTCTGCAGGCCAGTGGCCTGAGTTACTGGTCAGTGGCCCGCGCTACCGGCCAGTCGTTTGCGCGGCGGCGTATAACGCAGGCTGTTAGCCTATTTTTGCAGGCCAGCGGCCTGCGTGACTGACCAGCAGCCTGTGTTACAAGCAACTGTAGAGAATCATGCACAGACGGAGAGCAGCCAATGACACGAGGCCAGTATAGCGATTGGAGAATGGAAACGCGGGCAGTTCACGCCGGGCGCCTCATTCCAGGGGACGACCGCGACCGACGGCCCTTCATCCCGACCGTTCCGCCCATCCATCCCTCCGTCACGTACTACTACGGGCGGATGGAGGACCTGGACGCTGCGTTTGATGCCGAGGGCTACGTCTACGCCCGCCACGGGAGCCCCACCGTCGCCGCGCTGGAAGAGGCCGTCGCCGCGCTGGAAGAGGGGGAGACCGCAATGGCCTTCGCCTCTGGAATGGCCGCCGTCCACGCGGCGCTCCTGGCCGCAGGCGCGCGGGCCGGAACAGCGGTTGTCGCGGCCAGGGACCTCTACGGCGCGACGTATCTTCTTCTGGACCGTCTGCTGCGGTCCCAAGGGGTGAACGTCCGTTTCGTGGACGTGACCGACCTGGCAGAGGTGGAGGCGGCGTGTGCGGAGGTTTGCCCCGTTGTCCTGCTGGTGGAGACAGTCTCCAATCCCCTGCTGAAAGTCGCTGACCTCCCTGCGCTGGCGGAAATTGCTCACCGATACGGCGCCGCGTTCCTGGTGGACAATACCTTCGCCACCCCCTACCTGGTCCGCCCCCTCTCCCTGGGGGCCGATTTCGTCATTCACAGTGGGACCAAGTACCTGGGCGGCCATGGGGACGTCCTGGCAGGGGTGGTGGTCACGTCGGCGGCGCGGCGGGAAGCACTGATGGAGGTTCTGAAGACGATGGGGGCCAATCTGGGGCCGATGGAGGCGTGGCTTCTGCTGCGGGGCCTGCGGACACTGGTTCTTCGGGTGGAGCGGCAGTTTGCCAGCGCACAGGCGGTAGCCCGCTGGCTGGAGGCGCACCCACGCATTGCGCGGGTCCTTTACCCCGGGCTTCCCTCCCACCCCCAGCACGACCTGGCCCTGCGGCTCTTCGGAGGCCGGGGGTTTGGTGGCATCGTGACCTTTGAGTTGAAGGACGCAGGGCGAGAGGAGGTTTTCCGGTTTATGGACCGGCTGCGCCTCTGCGTGCCCGCGACCTCCCTGGGCGATGTTCAGACGTTGGTCCTCTATCCGGCTCGCTCCTCCCATCGCAGCCTGACGCCGGAAGAGCGGGCCTCGCTGGGCATCACCGAGGGGATGGTGCGGATTTCGGTGGGGATTGAGGCGGTAGAGGACATCCTGGCGGACCTGGAGGAAGCGCTGAAGGGGTAAAGGTTGGGGGCGGGGGGGCGGCAGGGCCGCC
>JANXAH010000064.1 GCA_025062415.1 Anaerolineae bacterium
CCCCCCCCCCCCCCCCCCCCAAAGCCCCCCTTTCATCCCGCGGAGCGGTAGGAGTGGCGGATGCCCGCGTCCTTCCGCGCTTGCAGCGCCTGCTGCAACTGAGGGGTCATCGCCGCGCCGAAGCGGTATTGGAAGGGCCACATACTCCGGCTGTGGAAGACGCCCACTCGGTCCCCGTCCTGGAGGATCAGGTCCAGGCCGGCGTCAATGCCGGGGAACGCGGCCAGCAGACCGCTGACGAAGACCATCCCCCGCTCCTCCGCGGGGATGCCCAGGTGGTGGTTCAGCAGGTCCCCCAGCGTCGTCCCTTCGGGAAGGGTCATCTCCAGGTGGGCATAAGCGCCCCGGTCTTCCGTCCCGCCGTAGCGGGCCACGGGGCCGTAGAGCCAGACATCCAGGCGGATAGAGGTCATCGTGTTTCCTCCAACGAATGGGGGTTTTAGGCCATCTACTCCTCGCTCAGGATGGCGACGGTCACGCCGTCGCCGCCTTCGCCATCCCCGCCAGGGCGGAAAGAGCGGACCAGGGGATGGCGGCTCAGGAAGTCCCGCACCGCCTGGCGCAGCGCGCCGGTCCCTTTGCCGTGGACGATGTGAACCCACGGGAGCCCTGCCAGCATCGCCGCGTCCAGGTGGCGGTCCAGTTGCTCCAGCGCGTCTTCCACTGTTTGGCCGCGCAGGTCCAGGCGGGGGGAGACACCAGCGCCCACGGCGGTCGCGCGGGCCCGGAGCGCCGAGGAAGTCGGGGGTGGAGTAGGGGAGGGGCGCCACTCCAGTTCGCGAACGGGGACGCGCACCCGAAGGGCTCCCACCTGAACCTCTGCCTCACCGTCCTCCACGGCGAGGAGTTGGCCCGTTGCCCGCAGGGATGCCACCCAGACGGTCTCCCCAACCCGAAGGGGACCGGAGGGTGGGGTGGGGGGCGGCTGAAGGGTCTCTTCGGCCGCTTCGGAGAGTTCCTCCAGTTCGGCCTCCACGTCGGCAATGGTCTCCCGCGCCTGGGGAATTGCCTGCGGCGGGAGGGGCTTTGCGGCGATCTGCCCCAATTTTCGGCGCAGGGCGCGCAGTTCCTCTCGCAATCTTTCTACCTCGGCCTGAGCCTCCCGACGGGCTGCCTCCAGAATCGCCGCGCGTTCCTCCTCAATCTGAGCCAACCGCTTCCGAAGTTCCTCTTCCAGCCGACGGGCTTCCGCGCGGGCCGCCAATGCTTCGTCGCGGGCGCGCGCGGCCTCCAGCCGCAGCCGGTGCAGGTCGGCCAGGAGGCTTTCCGTCATCCGGTCCTCTCGGGAGATGAGCGCCTCGGCCTGGCGGACAATTTCCTCGTCCAGCCCCAAGCGGCGGGCGATGGCAAAAGCGTTGGACCGGCCAGGGAGTCCGATAGTTAGGTGATACGTGGGCCGGAGCGTCTCCGGGTCAAATTCCACACACGCGTTCCGAACACCAGGGGTCAGTTGCGCGTAGGCCTTCAGTTCTGGGTAGTGGGTCGCGACGAGGATGATGGCACCTTTTCTCCGGAAGGCCTCCAGGAGGGCACGGGCCAGCGCGGAACCTTCCGCCGGGTCTGTCCCCGCGCCCAGTTCGTCCAGAAGGACCAGGGACCGCTCGTCGGCCCGATGGAGGAACGAGAGAATGTTGGTCAGGTGGGCGGAGAAGGTGGAAAGGGATTGCTCTATAGATTGCTCGTCGCCGATGTCGGCGTAGACAGCGTGGAAGACGGGGAGAGAGGAGCCCGGCGCGGCCGGAATATGCAGGCCCGACTGGGCCATCAGCGCCATAAGCCCTACCGTCTTCAGCGTCACGGTCTTACCGCCGGTGTTGGGGCCGGTGATGACCAGGACATGGGTCTCTCCATCCAGCACCACATCTATGGGGACGACCGTTGCTGGGTCCAGCAGAGGGTGACGGGCCTGCAGAAGGGCCAGGCGCGCGTGGTCCCGGCGGGGTTTCCCGTCGGTCATCACGGGCTCTGCGGCGTTCAGTTCCTCGGCGTAACGGGCCGCCGCGAAGGCCAGGTCCAGGTCGGCCAGCGCGTCCACCGTCTCTATCAGTTCTTCCCCGTGCGCCGCAACGCGAGCGGTGAGTTCTGCCAGGATGCGCCGGACCTCCTCGGCCTCCTGCAACTGGAGTTCCCGCCAGGCGTTGGCCAGGTCCACCACTGCCAGGGGCTCAATGAAGAGCGTTGCTCCCGATGCGGAGCGATCGTGGACGATGCCAGGGATTCGCCCCTTAAACTCCGCTTTCAACGGGATAACGTAGCGGCCCTCCCGCATCGTGATCAGGGGCTCCTGCAGGAAGGGTTGGTTCTCCGGAGAAGCGATGATCCGCTGGAGCCGGTCCATCAGCCGGTCATGGGTGACTCGGAGTTCCTGCCGGACCCGAGCCAGAGCGGGGGAAGCGTCGTCCCGGACCTCGCCCCGGTCGTCCAGGGCGCGGCCGATGGCCTCCACCAGGTCCGGACAGAGGGCCAGGCGGGAAACGATGGCCGAAAGGCGCGGGTAGGCCGATTCCAGGGGGGCGAAAACCTGCCGGAACCGCCGGGCCACCAGCAGGGTCTGACGGATGTCCAGCAGATCGCTGGGAGAAAGGAGAACGCTGCGCCGCGCCGCCTCCACCAGGGGCCGGAGGTCCCGGACGCCGCCCAGGTCGGTCTGAGGGCGTTCGGCGAGGAACCGGCGGGCCTCGGCGGTAGTCGCCAGCCGCTCCCGAACCTCTGAAAGGTTCCTGCTGGGAGTCAGATGACGGGCCTTCTCTGCGCCCACGGAGAAGGACGCATGCGCAGCCAGCCGTTCCAGGATTTTCGGAAGTTCCAGAGTCTGCCAGTGTCGGTCCATTGTGCTTTGGAAATCAGCCTTCCCTGGGCGCTTCGCGCCGAGCGTCAACCTCCGTTGACGCTTTCTCACAGAACGGCGCAGGCCCTCGTTCGGCCCGAGGCCCAGGAAGGCCGCCTTCGGTTGGCGCTGATTGGAAATCAGCCTCCCCTGGGCACTCCTGCGCCGAGCGTCAACCTGTGTTGACGCT
>JANXAH010000089.1 GCA_025062415.1 Anaerolineae bacterium
CCCCCTGGAGGTCCACCCGGAAGGGGCTTGGCCCCAGCTGCCCCTCCCCTTGCAGGGCCCCCGGGGCCAAGCGGCCGGAAAAGGCCAGGGGCAGGCGGGTCTCCCCCCCCCCCCCCCCCCCCCCCCCCCCCCCCCCCCCCCCGCCCCGCCGCCCCCCCCCCCCCCCCCCCCCCCCACCCGCTCCGCCCAGGGGAGGGGGTTGGGGGAGGGGTGAGGTCAGGTTGACGTCCTTTCGCCCCGGATGTAAAATACATCCGGAGGTGAAACCATGCCGCTCTATGAATACATCTGCCAGGAATGCGGTCATCGTTTTGACGCGCTGCGTCCAATGTCCAAAGCGGATGCTCCGATTGCATGCCCCCACTGCGGGAGCATGCAGACGAGCCGGAAGATCTCCCTCTTTGCGGCCATCGGCAGCGAAGGGATTATCGCAGGGAGCGGGTCCTCCTGCTCCTCTTGCACTGCATCCTCCTGCGCCAGTTGTGGTTCCCGCCGGTAAATGAGCAGGGAGGCCAGCGCTTAAGCCCTGGAGATCAGCGATGGCGGAAACTCTGCTTTCCCGCGTTCGGGAGATGGTCGCCCAGGTCCGGCGCAACCATGCGCTGGAGCACGCGACCATCCACCTGCTTAGTCAGCGCTACCGCAACATCCGGGTGGTGGGGCGTTCCACCCCCCGTGGTTTTGTCCTCTACGGCGACCTTTCTACAGATGCCGTCCTGGAGGCAGCGCAGGAGGCCCTGGCCCTGCTGAAGGCCGGCCGGCAGGACCTGGCGGTCCATCCTTTCTGCGGCACGAACGCCGTTGCAGCGGGCACGCTGGCCGGGCTGGGCGCGTTCCTCGTGCTGACCCCCCGCCGTCGCAACCTCTCCGAATGGCTGGGGCGGCTCCCCACGGTCCTCCTTATTGCCACCCTGGCCTCCATCGTGGGCCAGCGGCTGGGCCTTGCCCTTCAGACTACCCTGACGACAGACCCCCGCGTGGGCAACCTCCGCATCGTCGCGGTCGTCCGGGAGGAATACGGCCCGACGGTCGCCCACTACGTCTATACCGAGGGCTGAGGATGGGATGGTCCCCACGACGCCCCTCTTCTACATCCTCTATGGCACCGATGAATTCACCCGCGGCGAGACCGTCGCCGAACTGCGCCGCCGGATGGGAGAGTTGGGGGAACTGAACACCGTTGTCCTGGACGGCCGCACGGTCACCCTGGACGAACTCCGTACCGCTTGTGAGACGCCCCCCTTTCTGGCCGACCGCCGCCTGGTGGTGGTCTCCGGACTGCTGACCCGGCTGGGACGGGGTCGGGAACGGGCCTTCTTGGAGGGCGTCCTCCGTCTCCTGCGAAGCCTCCCCCGGACGACCCGCCTGATCCTGGTAGAAGAGGAGGACCTCCCCGATGACCATCCCGTTCTGGCTCTGGCGCGGGAGCGGGAGGAGGGATACGTCCGCCGGTTTGAACCCCCTGCGCCGGAGGCCCTCCCCGGCTGGATTCGCCAGCGGGCGCAGAAGCACGGAGGGACGATAGACCCCCGGGCCGCCGCATCCCTGGCGGAACTGGTGGGGCAGGACCTGCGGCTTCTGGACCAGGAAATCCAGAAACTGGTGACCTACGCGGGAGACCGTCCGGTTTCCACTGAAGACGTTGCCCGACTGGTCCCCTACGTCCGGCAGGTGGTGATTTTTGACCTGACCGATGCCCTGGGCCAGCGGCGAGGAAAGGACGCAATGGTCCTCCTCCACCACCTGCTGGAGAGCGGGGAGAACCCTATGGGCGTGATGGCGATGATCGTCCGGCACTTTCGCCTGCTGATTCAGACCAAAGACCTGCGGGAGCGAGGGGAAAATTCGGCGACCATCGCGCGGACTCTGGACCTCCATCCCTTTGTGGCACGGAAGTTGTACGACCAGAGCGCGAACTTTACGCTGAAGCAACTGGAGCAGGTCTACCGCTATTTGCTGGACCTGGACGTGGCTATCAAGACAGGGGACCTGACGCCCGAGGCAGCGCTGGACCTGCTGGTGGCAGGAGTGGCGTAGGGTCTCCCCACCTGTACTCTGGAGGTTTCCGATGACCCGACACCCTCATCTGGACCCATCCCCGTTCCTGCTGGAGGGCGGGCCGGTGGGCGTTCTGCTCATCCACGGCTTCACTGGCTCCCCGCCGGAGATGCGCCTCGTCGGCGACTATCTCCACGCGCGCGGGATGACTGTCTATGCGCCGCTGTTGCCTGGACACGGGACAACCGTGGAGGAGATGAACCGCTGTCGCTGGACGGACTGGGCCCAGCACGTGGAACGGGCCTTTGCCGACCTGAGGGCCCGCTGCCGGACGGTCTTCGTCGGCGGGCTCTCTATGGGTTCCCTGCTCACCCTCTACCTGGCCGCGCGCCATCCGGACCTGCCCGGTGCCGTCCTCTACTCTCCGGCGACCCTCGTCGCCGACCGGCTGATTTACCTGACCCCCATTGCAAAGCATTTCATCTCTCGGCGTCCCAAGTCGCCGGAGAAAGACCTGGCCGACCCTCAGGCCGACCTGCGCATCTGGAGTTACGAAGAGTATCCGGTCCGGGCGGCGCACGAACTGCTCAAGTTGATATACCACGTTCGCCGCCGCCTGTCCCGGGTGACCTGTCCGCTGCTCATCTTCTACGGGACCCGCGATAGGGCGATCCACCCCCGTAGCGCCTTCTACACCTACGAGCGGGTGAGGTCAACGGAAAAAGAATTGGTGGTCCTGCACAACTCTGGCCACTGTCTGACGGTGGATGCGGAGTGGGTGACGGTGGCGGAGAAGACCTGGGCTTTTCTGCAGGCGCATCTTCCGTAGGCGCGACGACAGCGGCGGCCCGCCTTCGGCGGGCCGCCGCTGTCGTCCTCCCCCTACCCTTCCACCACCCTCAGGTAGACCGACTCCAGGCTCCGGGGAACCTCGCTTAAGGTGACCACCGGGATGTTCGCCTGAGCCAGGGCTTGCAGGATGCGGGGATTGTCCGTCTCGGGGGATTCGGTCACGTAGCGCAGCCAGGAGGCGCCCTCCTCCACCACCCGGGCCCAGCGGGCCACCAGCGGACCAACTCCATCGGTGGAACAGGCCAGCCGGAGTTCCATCACTGGCGGGCCCAGGAATTGCTGCTTCAGTTCCGCCGGAGTCCCCGTCGCTACAATCCGCCCCTGCCGGATGATGGCGATCCGGTCGGCCAGGGCCTCCGCCTCCACCAGATTGTGCGTGCAGACCAGGATGGCCCGCCGCTTATCCCGTAGGCTCGCAATAGCGTCCCGGACCAGTTTGGCGCTGTGGGGGTCCATCGCCGAGGTGGGCTCGTCCAGCAGCAACACTGGCGGGTCGTGCAACAGCGCCCGCACCAGCGCCAGTTTCTGGCGCATCCCCTTGGAGTATTCTCCGATCCGGCGCCCCCACGCCTCCGGCATCGCAAACTGCTCCAGCAGGTCCCGCGCCCGGCGGCGACAGACCTCCAGGTCCAGGCCGTAGAGCCGCCCGAAGAACTCCAGGTACTCGTCCCCCCGCATCCGCAGGTAGAGCCCTGGCTGTTCCGTCAGCAGCCCCACGTTCCGGCGAACCGCAACGGGATCCTGGCGCGTGTCGTATCCCGCGATGATCGCCCGTCCCTCTGTGGGCATCAGGATGGCCGCCAGCATCCGGACCGTCGTCGTTTTCCCAGCCCCGTTGGGCCCCAGAAGGGCCAGAATTTCCCCTGCCCGGACAGAGAAGGAAACGCCGGCCACTGCCGTGAAGTCGTCAAACCGTTTGACCAGTCCTTCCGCCAAGATCATCGGACCTCTTCCTCTACCCCCCGGCGCTCCGACGGGGCAGCAGGGCGGGATAGGCCAGCACCAGCCGGTAGGCCTCCTCCAGGTCCCGCCGGGTCAGCAATCCCAGAAACGTGCTCCCCTCCACCACGGGCACGGCCTCCAGCCCCTGCTCGCTCATCCGCTGCTGAACGTCAAAAAGGTCGTCCTCCAGTTGCACCGTGAAGAAGTTCCGCTGCATCACCTCGGAGATGGGGGTATCCGGGCCGCGCTCCTTCAGCCCGCGCAGGACGTCGCTTCCGGAGAGCATCCCGATCAGCCGCTCCCCGTCGCAGACGGGAAAGTCGGTCTGAAAGCCACTCAGCATTAGGTCCACCACACGGCTCAGTGGCTCCTCAGCCTGGACAGGCTGGACGGGGTGGGAGTAGACCTGGCGGACCCGCAGGCCAGCCAGGGCCGTTTTCAGTTGGACGATCCGACCTTCCTGCGCCGCGCCTGCGTACACAAAGAGAGCAATCAGGATCAGAAAGACGTCACGGGCCAGCAGCCCCGCCAGCCCAATCATCCAGGCCAGGCCCTGCCCGACCCGGATCGCGATGACCGTGGCCCGTCCGTAGGGCAGGACGGCGGCCAGGAGCGCCCGGAGCACCCGTCCGCCGTCCATTGGGAAGGCGGGGAGCAGGTTGAAGAGGGCCAGGAAGAGGTTGGTTACCGCCAGATAGGGCATCAGGTAGGCCCATTGGAGGGTACCCCCCGACCCCAGCGCTCGGAGGAAGTCTCCCCAGATGCGGAGCGGAAAGAGCAAGACGGTCAGCACCGCCAGCCCGACGCCGATGACCCCACTGGTGAGGGGGCCCGCCACCGACATCGCCAGTTCCTGAAGGGGCTTTTCAGGAACATGCTCCATCTGGGCGACCCCACCCAGCGGCAACAGCGTGATTTCGTGAACACGGCTTCCGAACTGGATGGCGACGACACTGTGGGCCAGTTCGTGCAGGACAACGCAGACAAAGAGGAGCAGCGTGAAGACGATGCCGAAGGCGGCCCCGCGCAGCCAGTTTCCCTGAGTCCCCCCGAACTGAACGGCTGCCCAGAGCAGGATTAGGGGAAAGGTAATATGCATCCGGACGGGAATACCGCGAATCGTAAAAAGACGGATAGAAGCCATACGAGTCCCTGGACGCGAAGTTTGGGCAAACTATAGCACAATTGGGCGCTGGTGTCAATCGTTTTTCATCTGAGTTTCAGACGTTTGCATCCATGACGCGGGCAGGTTATAATAAGATAGCCCCCACCCTTTGCCGGGGGACGAGGTCGCTGTTGCACTGCACAGACTTTTGGGGAGGGAGCGAATGTCGGGTCATAGCAAATGGTCTACCATTAAACACAAAAAGGCTGCGATGGACGCTAAGCGTGGGCGGCTCTTTACCCAGTTGGCGCGCGAGATCACCGTCGCCGCGCGGGAAGGCGGCGGTAACCCCGAAGCCAACTTCCGGCTCCGCCTGGCGATTGATCGTGCCCGGGCCGCCAATATGCCCAAAGAGAACATTGAGCGGGCCATCAAGCGGGGGACCGGTGAGATCAAAGGGGAGGGCGAACTCTCCGAGACCTTCTATGAGGCCTATGCGCCTAACGGCGTGGCGCTGATGATCCACGTTCTGACCGATAACCCCAACCGGTGTGTCGCCGAACTGCGCCACGTTCTCAGCCGTCAGGGTGGGCGGATGGCCGAAGCGGGTTCCGTCGCCTGGCAGTTTGAGCGCAAGGGCTACATCGCTATTTCCCCCGACGGCGTGGACCCGGAGCGCATCTTTGAGGTCGCTGTGGAGGCTGGCGCCGAGGATGTCGTCATCTCCGACCAGTTGATTGAAGTCTTCTCCCCCCTGGAGACCTTCCAGGAGGTCCGACAGGCTCTGGAAAAACTGGGGGTCCGCTTTGAGCAGGCCCAGATTTCCCTCGTCCCCAAAGCCACTGTCCAGTTGTCCGAAGAGGACACGCTGAAAGTGATGAACCTCATCAACGCCCTGGAGGACCTGGACGACGTTCAGCAGGTCTACTCCAATCTGGACATCTCGGACGAGGTGATGGCACGGTTTGAGGCGGCGGCCTGATGCGGGTCCTGGGAGTAGACCCCGGCACGGCGACGACCGGCTACGGTATCGTAGAGGAAACGGAGAGAGAAGTTCGGGCCCTGGCCTATGGAGTCATTACCACACCGCCGGGTCAGCCGCTCCCTCAGCGCTTGCAGACCATCTACCGGGAACTCCAGCGCCTGATCCAGGAGTGGCAACCCGACGAGGCAGCGGTGGAGGAACTTTATTTTAACGTGAACGTCCGGACAGCCCTCAGCGTTGGGCAGGCGCGCGGCGTGGTTCTGCTGGCTCTGGCCGACGCGGGGCTTCCGGTAACGGAGTATGGTCCCGGCGAGGTCAAACAGGCTCTGACCGGCTACGGGGGCGCAGAGAAGCGGCAGATGCAGGAGATGGTACGGATGCTCCTGGGACTGAAAAAGCCCCCATCCCCCGACGACGCGGCCGACGCGCTGGCCGTGGCCATCTGTCACCTTCATTCCGCCCGGATGCGGGGTATGGTGGAAAGGTAAGGGTCTGGCTCATTCATGCCAGCATGATCCACATCGTTTCGGGCTTCCCGAATAGAAGTCCAGAGCGCAACGAGCGATTCCGCCTGATCGTGCGTCCGAAACTTCTCCACATCCGCCGCATCCGGTTGAGCGCCA
>JANXAH010000104.1 GCA_025062415.1 Anaerolineae bacterium
ACCTCCAAAGAGACCTCCCGTCCCTCGGAATCCCAGAACCGAGGCGGATGGCTCCCCAGATGGGGGCGAATCACAAAACGAATCCCCTCTCCCAGATAGAGCAACAAATCCAGATAACTGAACTCCCGATCCAGGACCAGAGGGCGTTCCCTCAGCAACGCTTTCAGGGTGGCAAAGGCCCGAAAGGGATTCTGATTGCGGGAATCCACCTGCTGGGTAGTAGTTCGGGAGAGCGGGTGATCCGCCCGCACGGGATGGCTCGTCCCCGGTATGGCACGGCCAGGACGAGCATCCAGAAGCCGAGGGTCTTTTCGTCCTTGAGCGCGCCCACGTATTTGGTCCGGCGGGCTTGAGGCCGCCCTATTTCCGTCGGGTCGCCGATGACAAATTCCGCAGTTTCCCCAACTTGTCGGATTGGACAACGTTGGCTATAATCAGGCAACGTGGCTCTGTGGTAACTTTATTGGGCCATCTGGGCGACCGTCGTCTCTGAAGGCGACGGTTGTCGGAGCGCCGGGAAGGTGAGCGATGCCGACGGTTATTTCGGCGACGGAGGCGAAGAACCGCTTTGGGGAAATCATCCGACGGGCCTACCGGGACGGCGAGACCTTCATTGTGGAGCGGGGCGGTCTTCCGGTGGTGATGATTGTGCCGGTGTGGGCAGGGAGAGGAGACGAACGATACCTTCGGGAGTTCTCCCATCGTCGGGGGCGTGTGGCCCAACAACAGGGCCTGACGGAAGAGCAACCGATGGAGGAACTGGAAGAGGAGCAGCAAGCCCTCTATCGGGAGACCTACGGCGTCCCGACGACGTCCTGAGGCCCGGGTATTTCTGGACGCGAACGTCCCTTTGGACGGGATCGTCTTTCCCCGCTGTTTCCGGGAGGTCCCTCTGCACCCGCTGCGGGGCGACTTCCGGCTGGTACTTTCTCCCTACGTCATCCGGCAGGTTCGCCGGGCCATTGTCTGGCAGTTTCCGGAGTTCCTTAGTGGATAGTGAGGTGGGTCGGTCGTGCACGAACTCTCCGTCACCCAATCTATTCTGGAGATCGCCCTGGCCCACGCAAAGGAGGCCGGGGCGAATCGTATTTTAAAGGTCAATCTGGTCGTCGGAGAACTCTCCGGACTGGTGGGGGAGTACATCCGGTTCTATTTTGACTTTATCACCAAGGGAACTCCGGCGGAGGGGGCAGAGTTGACTATCCGACATGTGCCGGCCCGGTTCCGCTGTTTGGATTGTGGCGCGGAGTACGAGCCCGGCGGGGACGATTGGACCTGTCCCCATTGCGGCGCGCTGCGGCCCATTGCAGTGGGCGGAAAGGAATTGCTGGTAGAGAGCATTGAAGTGGAATGACGGAAGGCAGGGTACAAGGGCAGGGTCGCAGGTCGTAAGGCCGCACATCGTAAAGCACAAGGCGCGGAAATAACAGAGTACGGAATACGCAACACGCAACACGGAGCACGCTATGTCTATCACCCTTGTCGGACTGGGACCCGGAAATCCCCGGCATCTGACGCTGGAGGCGTGGGAGGTATTGAAGGCGGCACAGGAGGTCTGGCTGCGGACAGCCAAACACCCCGTTGTGCCACATCTGCCCGGCCACCTGTCCCTGCGCTCCTTTGACGCCCTCTACGAACAGGCAGAGGACTTTGCAGAGGTCTACGAAGCCATCGTTCAGGAGGTCCTGCGGCTGGGGGAGCGCCCGGAGGGAGTGGTCTACGCAGTTCCCGGCCATCCCCTGGTTGGCGAAGCGACAGTGACGGAGATTCTCCGGAGGGCGAAGGAGCAGGGCCTGCCGGTGCGAATTGTGGAGGGGATCAGTTTTGTGGAGCCAACGCTCTCCGCACTGGGCCTGGACGCGCTGGGGCCGGGCCTGCAACTCTACGACGGGATAGACCTGGCCGCGCGTCACCATCCACCTCTCAACCCCGACCTCCCGGCACTCATCGGTCAGGTCCACAGCCGGACCCTCGCCAGTGACCTGAAACTGACCCTGATGAACCAGTACCCCGACGACCACTCCGTAGCACTGGTCATCGCAGCAGGGACAGAGCAGGAAAGGGTGCTCTGGATACCCCTCTGGGAATTGGATCATCACGAAGTGGATCACCTGACGTCCCTCTACATCCCGCCGCTGCCACCGGTCAGCAGTTTTGAGGGCTTTCAGGAAACGGTGGCCCATCTGCGCGCGCCTGATGGCTGTCCGTGGGACCGGGCCCAAACCCACGAGTCGCTCCGGAGCCATCTGCTGGAAGAGGCCTACGAGGTCCTGACCGCGCTGGACGCAGGGGATATGAACAAATTGCGGGAGGAACTGGGCGACCTGCTCCTTCAGATCGTCCTGCATGCCCAGATCGCCACCGAAGAGGGCGATTTCCGAATGGCCGATGTCATCGCCGGGATAGACGCAAAAATCAAGCGCCGCCATCCCCACGTCTGGGGCGACGTGAAGGTGGGAACGGCGGAGGAAGTCCTGCCCCGGTGGGAACGGCTCAAGGAACAGGAACGAGCCGGAGAAGGCTTTATGCTGGACGGAGTTCCTTCGGCGTTACCAGCACTTCTCCAGGCCCATGTCTACGGGGAACGGGTCGCGCGGGTCGGCTTTGACTGGTCAAGCGCCGCAGAAGTGGCCCAGAAAGTCCAGGAGGAACTGGCGGAGGTAGAGGCAGCCCGGACGCCAGAGGAAGTGGAGGCGGAACTGGGAGACCTGCTCTTTGCGATCGCCAACTGGGCCCGGCACCTGGGGGTGGAGCCGGAGACCGCGCTACGCAAGGCCAACGCCCGCTTTGCCCGCCGCTTCCGGGAACTGGAGACGCTTGCCCGGGAGCGAGGGCGAAACCTTTCAGAGATGACCCTGGCGGAAATGGACCGCCTGTGGGAGGAGATCAAAGACCGGGAGTAGGGACAGGGTCGGCGCAGGCCGACCATCGGCCGAAGGCCCAGAGAGGCCGAC
>JANXAH010000206.1 GCA_025062415.1 Anaerolineae bacterium
ACGTCGCAGGGAGCAGGGAGTATGCCGTAAAGCCAATGGGATGAAGCGCTATCCAGGCGACGCGATCCGTTCTCTGACGTACTCCCTGGCTTCCTGCGACGAAACCCCATCGCACCTGGGAACGCTTCACGAGACAGGCGCCCCGGCTCTGGAGCGGTTTGAGAATTTCTAACCGGTATCGCAAACCGGGCGCGATGCCCTACAACATCGCAGCAAGGTCGGCCTTCGTCGCCCCCGCTTTGGCGTCAGCGAAGGCTGACGCTGGGCACAGAGTGCCCAGGGAAGGCTGATTTCCAATCAGCGCACCAGCGCGGCCCAAGAAGTTTGTGCTATTGCCCTGCGACCTGCGACTTGCGCCCGTGCGCCCTTGCGACCCTGCACAGGAGGTGACGCATGGACTTTGCCCTTAACGAAGAGCAGCGGATGTTCCGCGACATGTTCCGGAACTTCGCCGCCAAGGAAGTGGCGCCGCGGGCGGAGGAGATGGACCACGCGGAAAGTATGCCGAAGGAACTTCTCCGTAAGGCGGTGGACCAGGGCTTCCTGGGCGCGACCATTCCGGAGGACTACGCGGGCGCCGCGCTGGACAACGTCAGTTACGTCCTGCTTCTGGAGAACCTCGCCACGGCCTGTGCGTCCCTGGCGGTCACTGTCGCGACCCACGTGAGTCTGGTGGCGATGAGCATTCTGGAGTCGGGGACGGATGCCCAGAAGGAGGAGTGGCTTCCTGCGATGGCGGCGGGGGAAGCCATCGGGGCGTTCGCCTTAAGCGAACCCGACGCCGGGAGCGACATGCTGGCCCTGGAGACGCGCGCTGTCCCCGACGGCGAAGAGGTCATCCTGGACGGCGTCAAGACCTGGGTCGCCAATGGCGAACTGGCCGGCCTGTTCCTGGTCTTCGCCCGCGGCCCCCAGGGAATAGACGCCTACCTGGTCCCGCGCGACACTCCCGGCCTGACCGTCGGCTACCGGGAGCCCACCCTGGGCCTGCGCTCCGTCTACTTCAACACCGTCTACTTGGAGGGGTGTCGTGTCCCCCAGGCCAACCGGCTGGGCGCTCCGGGAGAGGGAGCGACGATCGCCAAACGGGCGGTGGACCGGATGGCGGTGGCCCTGGCCGCCGTCGGGCTGGGCCTGGCTGAGTCCTCGGTGGACGTGGCTGCCCAATATGCTACGGAGCGGGTTCAGTTCGGCGTCCCCATCGGCAAGAAGCAGGCCATCCAGAACTACATCGCCAACGCCTACGCCGAGACAGAGGCGCTGCGCTACCTGGTCTACCGCGCCGCCTGGTTGATGGACCAGGGGGAGGATTTCTCCGTAGACGCCTCCGTCGCCAAGGCCTTCGGAGCCCGCATCGCCCGCAGCGTCACCAACTGGATGCTCCAGGTTCTGGGCGGCTACGGCTTTATGGAGGACTACCCGATGGCCCGCAAGTATCGGGATGCCCGCGTCCTGGGCATCATCGGTGGCCCAACGGAGGTCCATCTCTTCAACGTCGCGCGGCACATCTTCGCCCAGAAGGACCTGGTCATCGTGCCGCAGCACCAGTAGGAACACGCAACACGACGGAGTACGGAGGTCCCTATGGACTTCACCTTTTCGCCAGAGCACCAGGCCCTGCGCCGGATGATCCGGGAGTTCGCCGAGACGGAGATTGCGCCGATTGCAGCGGAGTTGGACCGGGAGCACAAGGTCCCCTTTGAGATTCTGCGCAAACTGGGGGAGATGGGCCTGTTGGGCGTCTGTTTCCCCCAGGAGTACGGTGGGATGGGCGCAGGGGAGACGGGGTACTGCATCCTGATGGAGGAACTGGGCCGGGTCTGCGCCAACACTGCGGTGAACGTCGGCGCGCATATCGGCATTGGCGCGATGTCCATCTATCTGGACGGGACCCCGGAACAAAAGCGCAAGTACCTGACTCCCCTGGCCCGTGGAGAGAAAATCGCCGCCTTCGGTCTGACGGAATCCAACGCCGGCTCTGATGCCGCCAACGTCCGCACCCGCGCCGTCCGGGAGGGTGACTCTTGGATTCTGGACGGGGGCAAGGTCTACATCACCAACGGCGGCTTCGCCGACATCATCACCGTCCTGGCAGTGACAGACCCGGCTCTGGGCGCCCGCGGCGGCATCACCGCCTTTATCGTGGAGACCAGTTGGCCCGGCTTCAAGGTGGCCCGCGAGGAAGACAAGATGGGCATCCGGGGCTCCAGCACCGCCGAACTGGTTTTTGAGGAACTGCGGGTGCCCCACGAGAATGTCCTGGGCAAAGTCGGCGAGGGCTTCATCACGTTTATGAAGTCCCTGGACATGGGGCGGTTGACCCTGGGCGCGGCCTGTCTGGGCGGCGCGCAGCAGTTGCTGGAACAGTGCGTCTACTGGGCTAAAACCCGCGTTCAATTCGGCGAGGCCCTGGCCCACAAACAGGCCGTCCAGTGGATGATCGCCAACATGGCCACCGAGATTGAGGCACTGCGCAGCCTGGTCTACCGGGTCGCCTGGATGGTGGATACGGGCCAGCCCTTCACCCAACTGGCGGCGATGTGCAAACTCTACGGCTCCGAGGTCCTCTCCCGCGCCGTGGATATGGCGGTCCAGATTCACGGCGGGCTGGGCATCACGCGGGATTTCGGCGTTGAGCGGGCCTTCCGCGATGCCCGGATCAACGAAATCTTTGAGGGGACCAACGAGATCCAGCGCATTGTCATCGCCAGCAACATCTTCCGAGAGTTCGGCATGCGCATTCGCCCGTAACAGGTCGCATGTCGCACGTCGCAGGGAACGGGAAACAACAACCGGGTATCTTTGTAACGCAGGCCGCCGGGCCTGTAACGCAGGCCGCCGGGCCCGTAACGCAGGCCGCCGGGCCCGTAACGCAGGCCGCCGGGCCCGTAACGCAGGCCGCCGGGCCTGTAAATACAGGCTAATAGCCTGTGCTACACGTAGGCCACCAGGCCTGCAAAATACAGGCTAACAGCCTGTGCACGTAACGCAGGCCGCTGGCCTGCAACGCAGGCCGCTGGCCTGCAACGCAGGCCGCCGGGCCCGTAACGCAGGCCGCCGGGCCTGTAACGCAGGC
The DNA here is from genome assembly GCA_025062415.1 of Anaerolineae bacterium. GTDB lineage: Bacteria > Chloroflexota > Anaerolineae > B4-G1 > DUEL01 > SpSt-77. The sequence goes on from JANXAH010000206.1 coordinate 3,077, forward strand.
CACTGGCCTGCAAAACAGGCTAACAGCCTGTGCTACAAGTAACGCAGGCCGCCGGGCCTGTAACGCAGGCCACCAGGCCTGCAAAACAGGCTAACAGCCTGTGCTACAAGTAACGCAGGCCGCCGGGCCCGTAACGCAGGCCACCAGGCCTGCAAAACAGGCTAACAGCCTGTGCACGTAACGCAGGCCGCTGGCCTGCAACGCAGGCCGCCGGGCCTGTAACGCAGGCCACCAGGCCTGTAAATACAGGCTAATAGCCTGTGCTACACGTAGGCCACCAGGCCTGCAAATACAGGCTAACAGCCTGTGCTACAAGTAACGCAGGCCGCCGGGCCCGTAACGCAGGCCGCCGGGCCTGTAACGCAGGCCACCAGGCCTGCAAAACAGGCTAACAGCCTGTGCTACACGTAACGCAGGCCGCCGGCCTGCAACGCAGGCCATCAGGCCCGCAAAATACAGGTTAACAGCCTGTGCACGTAACGCAGGCCGCTGGCCTGCAACGCAGGCCACCAGGCCTGCAAAACAGGCTAACAGCCTGTGCTACACGTAACGCAGGCCGTCGGGCCCGTAACGCAGGCCACTGGCCTGCAACGCAGGTCGCCAGGCCTGCAAAATACAGGCTAACAGCCTGCGCTACACGTAACGCAGGCCGCCAGGCCTGCAACGCAGGCCACCAGGCCTGCAAAACAGGCTAACAGCCTGTGCTACACGTAACGCAGGCCACCAGGCCTGCAACGCAGGCCACCAGGCCTGCACGTAACGCAGGCCGCCAGGCCTGCAAAATACAGGTTAACAGCCTGTGCACGTAACGCAGGCCGCCGGGCCTGCAACGCAGGCCACCAGGCCTGTATCGGGTAAGGAATCCGGAGGACCGACGAGGGCGCCCTGCAGAGACCGGAGAGGCGAAAAGCACACTTAAAAAGCGATTTTTGCGGCAACGTGGCGCAAGATGGGAGCACCGCAGTGCTACTGCGCCAGATTCATCTTGCGCGAAAATCCGATTTCTGCTTACCGAATAGGGCCAAAATCCTGACGGCTGATGCCAATTCCCGTAAGATAGCACGAACGGTCCCAGGAGCCAGGTCTCTGGAGCCCCTATCCGGCACCGAGGCGACCTTCTCGGTGGATGGATTGTACCAGATATGGTGGCTCCCTTTATCCGAACGCAATTTCTGAGCAGCCGCCGGGCCAGTTCAAGGTAGCGCATCAGACCGCCACCAGCATCTCCACCGCCTAAGGACGGTCAGCCGTAAACGGGCGGAGCGCAGCCGGAGGCTCTATCCCCAGTTGCTGCCAGGCTTCCAGCAGGCCGCTGAGGGCTTCTTGGACGTTGTGCAGAATCTCATCCGGAGTCCAGCCCTCGGTCACCAGGCCCGAGACGTCCGGGCTGGTGACCGTATAACGCCCTCAGGATTGGGCTCCAGCAGAAGTCGGATGAAAAATAGTTGACGGGTCGTCGTTTCGTCTCACCCATTTTTCGTATCCTCGTTTATTAAATCACACAGGAACAACAAAAGGCAACGATAGTCCGGTCTTTGAACGGGCTGCCGGTTCCTGCGGCCGACGAAGGAGGAAAAACTATGCGAATCATCGTCATTCTGGGACGCGTTCTGGACCCTCGCGGGATTGTGGTCAACCGGCGGGCGGGACGGATTTTCGTCAACCGGGAAGAGTACATCCTTCAGCCCGCCGATCGCTGCGCGCTGGAGGCCGCGCTGCGGATCAAAGAGGCCAATGGTGCGGAGGTCGTCGTGCTGCCCCGCGCCCTCCTGCCCGACGACGACATTCTGCGGCAGGCGCTGGCCCGCGGCGCCGACCGGGCCATCTATATCGCCGGTAAGCCTATGCCTCTGCCCGACGACGGCGTGATGGTCCGGGTCCTGAAGGCCGCGGTGGAGCGGCTGGGCGGCGCCGATCTCCTCTTCACCGGCGCTACCACTCTGGATACCGGACAGGGACAACTGGGCCCCCGGCTGGCGGAGGCCCTGGGCTGGCCGCAGATTGTCGGAGCCTGGACCGCCGAAGTCGCCGATGGGGCTGTGCGGGCGGTCCAGCGGGACGGCAGCGGATTCGTGTGGGTGGAGGCACCCCTTCCGGCTGTCGTCACCTTCGTCCCCGGCGCCCTGAAACTCCGCTATCCCGACGGCCGGCGGCTCATCAACATCTACCGCAATGTGGGGGAGATCGCAGCCGCCCTGGAGCGCTGGGAGGCGAAAGACCTCGTGGCGCCGGAGGAGTTAGCCCCGATGCTGGAGCGACGGGGGCAGGAGTTCCCGCCGGAGCGGGAGCGCGGCGTCCGCCTGACCGGGAGCCTGGAGGAGATCGCCCGGTCCGCCGCCGACGCCCTGCGCGCCCACCTGCCCCGATAGTTCTTTAAACCACGAAGAAAAATTTAAAAATTAACTTCGTGGTGAGATTCCTGTTCACGGAGGATCCGATGGACGCATCCTTCCTGGACTTACTGATGGCCCAGCAGGAGGAAGTGACCGAGGCCGAGGGCGGCGGAGGTATTTGGGTCGTCGCCGATGTGGTGAATGGGGAGATTGCGCCGGTGACGCTGGAGGCGATCGGCGCGGCTCGGAATCTGGCGGGCGCGCTCGGCGCCTATGTCTACGCTGTCCTTCTGGGCGACGGCGTCTCCGACCTGGCGCAGACCCTCTACCAGGCCGGCGCCGACGGCGTCCGGGTGGCCGACCATCCCTCCCTGGCCTCGTTTGCTGTGGAGCCTTATTTAGAGGTGCTGACTGCGCTCTTTCAGGCCGAGGGGCCGGAGGTCATCCTCTTTGGTGCGACCCGGCAGGGGCAGGAACTGGCCCCGCGGGTGGCCCAGCGGCTGGGTGGCGGCCTGATAGAGCACGTCACAGCGATGACGCTGGACGAGGCAACCCGGACGGTCCAGGCTGCCGTTCCCATCTACGGAGGGGAGTACTTTGAAGTTGTCGCCTGTCCCCAGGCCCGTCCCCAGGTCCTGACGGTGGAACCGGGCGCCTTCCCGATGCCCTTTATAGACAAATACCGGAAGGGTGAGCCAAGGATGGTGGAGGTTGCCCCAGTGGAGCCGCGGGTGCGGGTACTGGGCCCGGCGGAGGGCTTTACCCCGCCGGAGGTCCCGCTGGCGCAGGCGCCGGTGATTGTGGCGGCGGGGCGTCGGGCGGGCGACTTCTCCCTGGTGGAGCGCCTGGCGGCCGCGCTGGGCGGCCGCGTGGCGGGCGACCGCGGCGCGCGCGACGCCGGATGGATCGGGGCCGACAAAGTGATAGACCTCCGAGGCGTCGTTGTTGCGCCGCAGGTCTATGTGGCGGTGGGGATTCGGGGCGACACCTACCACAACGCCGCCGTGGAGAACTCCCGCTTCATCCTCGCCATCCACCCCGACCCCACCGCCCCCATCTTCCGTCTCGCCGATCTCTGCATAGAGGCGGACCCGCAGGAGGTGCTGCCGGCACTGCTTTCGGCGCTGGAGGCGTAGCGGCGCTGCGAGTGGTGTGTGCCCTGCGGTCGCCGGCGCTGGGGATCACACCGGCGCTGCGGGTAGTGTGTGCCCTGCGGTCCCCGGCGCTGCGGGTAGTGTGTGCCCTGTGGTCACCGGCGCCGGAATCTCATCGGCGCTGGTGACCGATGCGGGGATATTTAGCGATGAGGGGGCGGCGCGGCGGCGAAAGCCGCCGCGCCGCCCCGCTATTGTCCGACGCGCAGGACCCGGCCGTGCACTACTTTCGCAGAATCAGGGGCAGAAACAGTAGGTAACCCCTTTGCGTCGTAAACGTGCTATCCTCTGAGCAACTGCGCCCGCCCGCGCTGGTAGAACAGGCCCGGAAATGGTAGAGGGTATTGGGTCGCAGGCCGATGAGGGTGACACGGTGTTCCGTCACCGGGCCGCCTTGGGTGAGCCGGAACGAATAGGAAGTCGTCGGCCCATACTCCACCTCGCTGGTCGCTGGTTCGTCCGTCTCCCAGGCGACGGTCGCTCTGTAGAAAGTGACCCCAACGACCCGAACATTCCGGATGACAGGAGGCGTGGTATCCTCTACGCCAGGGGCCTCTATGGTGGCGATCAATTTCTGAAGATAATAGAGGTCTCCCAATCCCCACGGGCGGTCCAGGTACCGGCGCAGGGTGGACCGGCTTTCGGCTGCTGTCAGGCCGGTGATGTCCAGCGTGGCGAGGTCCATCCGCCCCAGTTCGGCGTCGTAGAGGGTGGTCACGTGGCCAGAGCGGCCGTCGGTCTGGATGCCGCGACGGGCACGGTAGACCAGGTAAGCGGGACCGTCTTTGACGACGGACGGGGCGGGTGCATCCCCGTCGCCGTAGGTAAGAGGACGGGCGCCACGTCCCGCAGCGCGCCGGTCGCTGCATCCAGCGCAAAGAAGGTCTGCCGGTCGGGGTTGGCGGTCAGATAAGCCACAATGCGCGGGCGCATCTGGGTCCAGTCGGTAGCCCAGTCCGGGTGTACCGGCCCGGCCCGATCCATCCCGTCGTCTCCTTCGTGGAGGAGAAAGTGAAAATTCCGCAGGGGCTGAGAGCGATAGATGACAGTGTTGCTCACGACGACGGGCCACCGTTCCGCCAGCGATTGCCCCTGAAGGCGGGTGCGCCAGCGCAGTCTCCCGTCGGAAGTGCGCAGGGCATAGGCGTAGATGTTCTTGCGCCGAAGTAGACGGTCTGGCCGTCGGCGCTGAGTGCGGCGGAGTTGAGGATGGGCGCGCCCACATTGTAGGTCCAGCGGAGTGCGCCGGTGGCGGCATCCAGCGCGTAGAAGACGCCATCGGTGGAGCCGAGATAGACAACACCATTATCCACCACGGGCGCAACGGCGATCCCTCCGCCGGCCTGGAAGGACCAGACGGGTTGCCGGTGGCGGCGTCCAGCGCGTGGACGCGGCCGTCGTAGGCTCCGAAGTAGACCCGCCCGTTGTAGACAGCGGCGGTATCCCGGATAGGCGCGCCGACATCGCGCGATCAGAGGATGGTCGGTGGTCCACCCCCGGCGTCCTGGTCGGCGTCCAGGGCATACATCCGGCCGTTCAAGGAACCGATGAACAGGCGGTTGTCGGCGACGACGGCCTGGGTGCGGCTGGCGAAAGGGACCTCGTTCCAGCGCCAATAGTAGCGGTAGGGCGGGTTAACTTATTGAGGGCTGTAGCCGGTGTGTTGGGGATCTCGTTGAAGTTGAGGCCAGTCGGCAGCAGGGATAGTCAGGGCGGGATCGGACAGGGCGATGGAGTAGAGAGGATCGGTCGGGTGGTGACCTGGCCCCGGCGACCGTATGAGCACCAGGACGACCATCAGGGCCAGCAGTTTCCCGCCGATCCGCAAAAACTCAGGTGGAGATCTGGGTGTGCTCTTTAGCATCGGTATCTCCTTTAGGCAAAGATGGTGCTTCGGGAGTTTGCGTGGGCGAGGAGCAAATCGCCCATAGGAATGGGCATTGCGGCATAGCGTCGGTTTTGGTCTGCGCTGCGTAAGATTTTGCAACTGAAAGTGATCACCTGCTCTGGGGATTGTGCCACACATCGCAATTTCCGACTTGCGCGCTTTCCCCAAATGCGGTATCATCCCCCTTGCCTGTACCATCTGTTCCCTGCTCGCCTACTCGCCCGCATGCTCATCGGACTCTGTCGCATTCACCTGTATCTGCCCGGCAACGGGTCTCTGAAAGAGAAGCGGGGACGCTTGAAGCCTCTCCTGAACGGCCTCCGCAAAGAGTTCAACCTGGCCGTCGCCGAGGTGGACGACCAGGACCTCTGGCAGTCGTCTGTCATTGCCCTGGTCACCGTCGCCAACGACGCAGCCCGCATCCACGCCCTGCTGGAACAGGCCATCCACTGGATAGAGACCAACCGTCCAGACCTGCATGTGGTGGACTGGGAGATAGAACTGGTATGATTCCGCAGAGACTCCGTCTGACCAACTTTATGCCCTACCGTCAGGCCGAACTGGATTTTACCGGCATTCATGTTGCCTGTCTGAGCGGGGAGAACGGGGCCGGGAAGTCGGCACTGCTGGACGCGATGACCTGGGCTCTCTGGGGCAAGGCCCGTGCCCGCCGAGACGACGACCTCATTCGCCAGGGCGCGGAGGAAATGGAGGTGGATTTCACCTTTCGCCTGGGGGATGACCTCTATCGGGTCATCCGCCGACGGCGCAGCGGCAAACGCGGTTCTTCCCTGTTGGACCTCCAGATTCACGATAATGGCCGCTGGCGCTCCCTGGCCGAAAGTTCCATCCGCACTACCGAGGAGAAAATTACCCGGCTGCTTCACCTGGACTACGAGACCTTCATTAACTCGGCCTTTCTCCGCCAGGGCCGCGCCGACGAGTTCACCATCAAAACCCCCGCTGAACGCAAGCGGGTCCTCAGCGATATTCTGGGCCTGGACATCTGGCAGGAGTACGAGGAACGGGCAAAAGCCCGTCTGGAAACGATCCGGGCCGAATTCCGTCTGAACGACCTGCGCCTGGAGGAAATAGAGAGGGAGTTGGCCCGCCGCCCGGAGTACGAGGCCCAGGTGGAGGAAGCCCAGCGGGAAGCGGAGCGATGGGAGGCCGAACTTCGGCGGCTACGCGCGGCCTGGGAGGAACTGGAACGACTGCGCGGCGAATATCGCCGCGTCCAGGAGCAACAGGCGGAGGCCGCCTCGCGCGTCGCCCAGGCTCAGCGGGAACTGGACGCGCTGGATCGGGAGCGGCGGGAGCGGGAGGCCCGCCTGGAGGCATACCGGGCCCTGCTGGAGCAAGCAGAGGAGATAGAACAGGGCTACGCAGCCTATCAGGTTGCGCTTAGACAGGAGCAAGCCCTGAGCGAGAAACTCTCCGCTCTTGCGGAACTCCGGGAGCGGCGGAGCGCACTGGAGGCGGAGATCGCTCGCGCCCGTCATAGCCTGGAACTTCACCAAGAGGGTCTGGTTCGGCAAATTCAAATGCTTCGCTCCCGCCTGGTGACCCCTGACCTCCTCCAGCGGCATCAGATCCTCCAGACGGAGATCGCCTGGCTGAACGAACTCCGCCAGCAGCACGAGGCCCTGCGGGAGACCCTTGGTCAGATGGCGCTGGAGGCGACCGAACTCCAGACCCGCAACCAGGTCCTGAAGGAAGAGATGGAAGTCCTGAAGGAGCAGATGGCGATGCTGGAGGGGGCTGGGGCCGTATGCCCTCTCTGTCGCCGTCCGCTGAGCGAACACGACCGGGTGCGACTGCTGGAGGAGATTCAGCGGGAGGGCCGGGAGAAAGGGAATATCTATCGGGCCAACGCAGCCCGTCTGAAGGACCTGGCAGCGGAACTGAAACGCCTACAGGAACAGGCCAGGGCGAATGAGGCCCGGCTGGAGTCCCTCCCCCGGCTGGAGCGGGAGGCTGCGACACTGGCGGAGCGCCTCCGCGAGAGCGACGAGGCGGCGCGGCAACTGGAGGCCTTTCAGGCCGAGTATGACCGGCTGGCGGCCACGCTGGCGGCGGAGGACTACGCCCACGAGGCGCGCGCAGCGCTGGAGGAGATACGGGCCCAGGAGACCGCGCTGGGCTACGACGCTGCCGCCCACGAGGAAGCCCGTCGGGCCGTCCGGGAACTGGGAATCTACGCCGAGCGACGGGAGCAGTTGACGGAAGCCCGGACCGGTGTGGAGCGGGAGGAGCGGGAACTGGCCCGGCTGGAGGAGACCCGGCGTCGCTGGGAGGAGCAACTGGCCGCGGAGCAAGCCCGCTACGGGGAACTGGAGGAGCGGGCCCGCGCGCTCAAAGCGCGGCTGGTAGAAGCCCCCGCACTGGAGGCCGAACTCCGGCGGGTGGAGGAGGAGAAATTCCAGGCCGACCAGCGGCTGGGCGCAGCCCGGCAGCGGCTCGCTGCCTGTGACAACCTGGCCCGAGAAAAGGAAAACCGCCTCCGGCAGCGGGCCCAACTGGCCCACCGGGCCTCCCTCTACGAAGAACTCTGCACCGCTTTCGGCATCAAGGGTATCCCGGCGATGATCATAGAGGCCGTCATCCCCGAGATAGAGGCAGAGGCCAACCATCTCCTGGCCCGGATGACGGCGGGACGGATGCACGTCCGGCTGGAGACCCAGCGGGAGATTCTCTCCGGCGAGGTCCGAGAGACCCTAGATATCCACATTGCGGACGAACTGGGGGAACGGCCCTACGAGATGTACTCCGGCGGGGAGCAGTTCCGCATCAACTTTGCCCTGCGGATCGCGCTCTCGCGCCTGCTGACCCGTCGGGCCGGTGCCCAGTTGCAGACCCTCTTTATAGATGAAGGCTTCGGCTCCCAGGACCCCCAGGGCCGGGAGCGGCTGGTGGAGGCCATCCACTCCATCCAGGACGAGTTCGCCTGCATTCTTGTCATCACGCACCTGGAGGACCTGCGGGACGCTTTCCCCGCCCGCATTGAGGTGACCAAGACCCCGCAGGGCTCCGTGGTAAACATTTTGTAAGCCCGGACATATGGTCCTGATATCTGATTCAGTCCCCGGAAAGGGCAGACCGGGTTGCCGGGCGATGGTTTTTAGCCCCCGAACAGGGCTTCCCAATGGAGCCCGGCGGCAAAACCGCCGGGCTCATAATTGTCGCAGCGATAGTGATTCCGTGAGAAAGGAGCGAACAGGGAATGGCTGCTTTCTGGAAGGCGTTTCTCTCCACCCTGGGGTTGCTTCTCCTGGCGGAACTGGGGGATAAGACCCAACTGGCCGTTATTGCCCAGACTTGCAAATATGGGCAGCCCCTGGCGGTCTTTCTGGGGGCTGCCCTGGCCCTCGCCCTCGTGACCGGGCTGGGGGTTCTTTTTGGACAGGCCCTCGCAACCCTTGTTCCGGAGACCATTCTTCGGAAGGCGGCCGCGGTAGCCTTTGTGATCATGGGGGTTCTGATTTGGGCAAACGTCCTGTAGGGGTAAACGAGGGCTGATTTCCCATCCGCGAAAGAGGGGGCGGGGCCAGCGGCATTCGCCGCTGGCCCCGCCCCTGCGCGCCCCAGTCTTACATCCCCCGGACCGCGCGCACCGCATCGGCGAAGATTCCGAAGGCGGTGTCGGCCTCCGCTTCGGTGATGACCAGCGGCGGCGAGAAACGAATCCCATTGGGCCCGCAGGTCAACACCAGGAGCCCCCGCCGGAAACACTCCGTCGCCACCTGGTCCGCCTCCGTCTTCGCCTTCTCCTTTGTCCGGAGGTCCCGCACCAGTTCCACCCCGATCATCAGCCCGATCCCCCGCACGTCCCCGATGTAGAGGGGCGACTTCGGGGTCTCCTTCGCCAACTCCTCTGCCAGCCCCCGGAGGTTCTCCAGGAACCGCGCGCCGACCCGGCGCGCGTTTTCCATCAGTCCTTCCCGCTCAATTACGTCTATTGTCGCCAGAGCCGCCGCGCAGGCAACGGGGTTCCCGCCAAACGTGCTCCCGTGCGCGCCCATCGGCCAGGTCATCACCGATTCCTTTGCGACCATCGCCGAGACAGGCATCCCCGAGGCCAGCGCCTTGGCCACGCAGAGAATGTCCGGCACCACGCCCCAGTGTTCCACTGCGAACCACTTTCCCGTCCGTCCCATCCCCGATTGCACCTCGTCGGCCACCAGCAGGATGCCGTACCGGTCGCAGAGGGCCCGCAGTTTCTGGAGCCATCCGTCCGGCGGGACGATATACCCGCCTTCTCCCTGAATGGGTTCCACGAAGACCGCGGCTACCTCCTCCGGCGGGATGGACTTCCCGAAGAGGATTTCTTCAATAAAGTCCACACACGCCAGGTTGCAGGAGGGATAGGTCAGATTGTACGCGCAGCGGTAACAGTAGCCATAGGGGACGTGGACGACGCCGGAGAGCAGGGGGGCGAACCCCCTATGGTAGACCGGTTTGGAGGCGGTCAGGGAGACGGCGCCCATTGTCCGACCGTGGAACGCCCCGAAGAAGGCGACGATGTAGGGCCGCCCAGTGTGGTGGCGGGCCAGTTTCAGCGCCGCCTCCACTGCCTCCGCGCCGGAGTTCCCCAGAAAGACCCGCTTGGGCTCGCTGCCGGGGGTGATGGCAGCCAGTCGCTCCGCCAGGGCGATGTACTGGGGATCGTAAAAGTCGGCCCCGCAGATGTGGATCAGCCGCTCCGCCTGCTCCTGGATGGCGCGCACCACCTGCGGGTGGCAGTGGCCCGTGGAGCAGACAGCGATACCCGCCATACAGTCCAGATACCGGTTGCCGTCCATATCCTCCACCACACACCCGTAGGCCCGTGCGACAGCCAGAGGGTATGCGCGGGGCAGCGACGGTGAAACGACCCGGTCGCTCCGGGCGACAACCTCCTGAGCCCGGGGGCCCGGAGGCGAGAGACGCAATTCTGGAGCCTTTCCGGAAACCATCGTCTTTTCCCTCCTCAGGTTCGTTTATCAACGACATCTGTCCATTTTAGCACACTTTCCAATCTATTGCAACCTATTTCTTTCGTTTTCCGATCTCCTCCGCTTGACAGGTCCCCGAAACTGTGCTATCATCATTTCACAACTGCAGATGAAACGGGACTTTGCGGCGACCGATTCCCACCGCACTCCCACCACCCGAAGGGTGTGCCCTTCTTTGTCGAAACCATCCAATGGCCGGAGACGCAGATAGGAGATCAGCCTTCTGGGGTGCTTCCGTGTTGGGCATGGCCTTTGCCGACGCTCCATAGGGAGTCGGCGGAGGCCGATCCCCGGCCGAAGGCCCCAGTAAGGACGACTTCCATCGGCGTCCGATGGCAGCCACCGTTACCCGACAAGTTTGGGACACACCCCCGCCCAAACCCTTTTAGGAGGAGACGATGAGCGACGACCTCTTTCAAGCCATGGCCCAAAGCATCATAGACGGCGACCCAGACCTTGCTGCAGAACTGGCCCGTAAAGCCATAGAACAGGGAATAGACCCCCTGGAGGCCATCAACAAGGGGTTTGTCCCCGGCGTGGACTACGTGGGCGAACAGTACGGCAAGGGGGAGATGTTCCTCCCCGACCTGGTTCTGGCCGGCGAAGCGATGAAGGCTGCTATCGCCATTCTGGAGCCTGAAATTACCCGGCGGGGCGGGGCGCGCCAGACCTTGGGCACGGTCGTCATCGGCACTGTGGAGGGCGATATCCACGACATCGGCAAGACGCTGGTGGCGACAATGCTTTCCGTCGGCGGCTTTCGCGTCTACGACCTGGGGGTGGACGTCCCTGTCCGGACCTTTGTGGAAAAGGCGCGGGAGGTGAACGCCGACATCGTGGGAATGAGCGCGCTGCTGACGACCACGATGGTCCGCCAGAGGGACGTCATTGAGGCCCTGGAGGACGCCGGGCTCCGGCCGAAGGTCAAGGTCATGGTCGGCGGCGCTCCGGTCACCCGCTCATGGGCCGAGGAAATCGGCGCCGACGGCTACAGCGAGGACGCCATCGGCGCTGTCGCCGTCGCCCGGCAACTGGTTGCGAAATAGCGCGGGCTTGTCTTCCCTGTGACCCTGCGCCCTGCGGCGCGTGACCCTGTGCCCTGTCAAGGAGGTTCCATGCCCAGACCCATCAAGTCCATTACCGACCCCCGCCTCAGCCTCCAGATTCTCAGTCCGGAGGACGTCCGGCGCATCCACACCGCCACTTTGGACGTCATTGAGAATGTCGGTGTCCGGTTCCCGTCCCCGAAGGCGCTGGACATCTGGGAGGCCCACGGGGCGAAAGTGGACCGAAACACCAAGATCGTTCGGGCCCCCGGTCACCTCATTGAGGAGGCCCTGAAGAAGGCCCCGCCTGTCTACACCCTGGCCGCCCGTGACCCCTCTCAGGACCTTCCCCTGGATGGCAATCACGTCTACGTGGGCACCGACGGCTGTGGCGTCCAGGTCATTGACCTCTACACGGGGGAGCGTCGTCGCTCCACTTTGAAAGACGTGGCCGAAATTGCCCGCGTCGCCGACTACGTGGAGGAAGTCGCGTTTATCTGGGTCCCCGTCTCTGCCCAGGACTGCCCACCCGAGACGCGCAGCCTCTACGAACTGAAGGCCGTCTGGGAGAACACCACCAAACATGTCCAGACGGAGAGCATCTATTCGGAGCGGGAGGCGCGGGCCTCGGTGGAGATGGCGGCCCTCATCGCCGGGGGTCGGGAGGAACTTCGGCGGCGCCCCGTTCTCTCCTATGCGCTTTGTACGGCGCCGCCCCTGGGGCAGGACCCCGGCACACTGGAGGCGGCGCTGGTGGCCGCCGAGGCCGGTATCCCCGTTGGCTTTATGACGATGACCTCCTGCGGCTCCACCGCCCCGGCGACCCTGGCGGGGAACCTGGTCGTGGGCAATGCGGAGGTCATCAGCGCGCTGGCGATGATCCAGTTGGCCTATCCTGGCGCGCCCGTCTTCTACGCCGCCGCTCAGACCGCGATGGACCTGCGCACCGGCGGCTACACCGGCGGCGGCCCGGAGGACTTTCTCTTCGGAGCGGCATCCAACGTCCTGGCCGACTTTTACAACGTCCCTCTCTCTATGGGCTCCTTCGCCACAGGTGCCAAAGAACCCAACTGGCAGGCCGGGATTGAAAACAGCCTCTCCACCTTTATGGCCTGCGTCGTGATGTCCGATATGCTCCTGGGGGTTGGGCTTCTCCACGGCAGCCGCATCTGGTCCTACGAGCAGATGCTGATGGATTGCGAAATCTACGACATTGTGTATCATATGATGAAGGGGATCGTTGTCAACGACGAGACCCTGGCGCTGGACGCCATCCGGGACGTGGGGCCGGGGGGCAATTTCCTGGCCCATCGGCACACCAAACGGCATATGCGGGAACTCTGGGTGCCGAAGTTTATGGACCGGCGTCCCTACGAGGAGTGGGAGGCCAAGCGGGATGGCGCCCGGGATTGGGCGCGGGCCATGGCTCAGCGCATCCTGGAGACCCACCAGCCGGAGCCTCTGGACCCGAAACTCTCGGCCGAACTGGAGCGGATTATCAAGAGCGTGGAGGCCCAAGCCTGAGGGCAGACAGGGGGCGGGGGGGGCGGGCCCCCCCCCCCCCCCCCCCCCCCCCACCTTTGCCCACAAGTAGGGCAAAAGTGAGGGGGGCACACACGCCCCG
>JANXAH010000030.1 GCA_025062415.1 Anaerolineae bacterium
CCCCCCCCCCCCACCGGGGCCACGTTGTGGGGGGGGGGGGGGGGGGGGCTGGCCCCCCCCCCGGCCCTCCTCCTTTGGAGCCTGCGCCTATTCTTTCACCTCCTCTATGGTCCCTTCGCCTGGGCCTACGACGCCGTCGCCTGGGCTGTCTCGCGAGGAAAGTGGACAGAATGGGGAGCCACCGCCCTTCCCTTTCTCCCCCGCGGGCTCGTTCTGGAACTGGCCCACGGGCCAGGCCACCTGCTCCTGCGGATGGCCCGCCAGGGGCTCCGACCGGTGGGGCTGGATCTCTCCCCGCAGATGGGCGCGTTGGCCTATCGGCGTCTCCATCGGGCCGGTTTACCGCCCCGGATGGTGCGGGCCCGCGCCCAACAGATTCCTTTTGCCGATCGCATTTTCCAGGCGGTCGTCGCGACCTTTCCCACAGAGTTTATCCTGGACCCCGCCACCGCACGGGAAGTCGCACGGGTCCTGGCCCCGCAGGGAACCTTTGTCTTCGTTCTCACCGCCATTCCAGGTGGTCGGAGTTTTCTCTCCTGCGCACTGCGCCTTCTTTACCGCATCACCGGCCAGAACCGCGTCCTGCCCGACGAGACCCTTCAGGTCTGGCGGGACTTCGGGTTTTCCCTTTCCGTCCACTGGCAGCCCGTGAACTCCGACGCCGTTCTGATCGTGCGGGGCACCCGACAGTAGACTGAACGCCAGGCATGCCCGCCTGGTATGTCCCGACCCGTCTCAGCGATCGGGAGGCCATTTCAAGGCGTCCGGCAGAGGCTAACAGCCCGATGGCGTTAACTTTTGTGGACGACCGCTCGCAGTTGCCCACAACACAAATGCCCTCTGACCGCCTTTGCTGCGACGACGAAGGGGGTCGGTCGCTAAGCCCCCGAAGAACCTGAATTCCCAAAGGAGGGAACCCGATGCGTCTGCTGATTCGTCAGGTCACTGCAATTCCGCTGGACGGGGAACACGATTTGCTCCCTGAAGTAGACATCGCCATAGAAGGGGGCCGGATTCGGGCCATCGGGGCAGTTCCGCCGGATTTCGTTCCGGAGCGGACCATAGACGGGCGGGAGTTTCTGGCCCTTCCGGCCTTTTTCAACGCCCATACCCACGCCGCGATGACGCTGGAACGGGGCTGGGCGGAAGACCTTCCCTTTGACCGCTGGCTAAACGAGAAAATCTGGGTCGCTGAGTCGGCGCTGGAGGAAGAGGACGTTTACTGGGGCGCAGCGCTGGCCTGTTGCGAGATGATCCGCTGCGGCATCGTCGGTTTCGCCGACCACTACTTCTGGATGCACCAGGTCGCCCGCGCGGTTGCCGAGGCGGGGATGAAGGCCCATCTGGCCTGGTGTCAGTTCGGCATCGGCGCCGAACACGAAGTGGGTGGTGCCACGTTGGAGGATACCGTTGCCTTCATCCGGGAATGGAACGGTGCAGCGGAGGGCCGAATCCGCTGTGTGCTGGGTCCCCACTCCCCCTATATGTGCCCGCCGGAGTTCCTCCGCCGCATAGTGGAGGAGGCGGAGCGGCTGGGCGTGGGGATTCACTTACACTTGGCGGAATCGGAAGAGCAGGTCGCCAACTCCCTGAAAGCCTACGGTCGGACCCCGGTGGCCCATCTGGCCAACCTGGGCATTTTTGACCATCCCACCCTCGCGGCCCACTGCATCGCTGTGACCAACGAGGACCTGGAGATCCTGGCCCAGAAGGGTGTCTATGTGGCCCACACCCCCAAGACCTATATGAAACTGGCGATGGGGATGGCTCCGCTGGACCGATTCCTGGCGACAGGGGTCCGAGTGGCGCTGGGGACGGACGGCCCGGCTTCCAACAACGACCTAAATATGCTGGAAGTCCTGCGTATTGCGGGGCTGGTGCACAAAAACCGCGTCGGCGATCCGGCGGCGTTCCCGCACGATCTGCTCCTGCGGCTGGCGACGCAGGAGGCGGCCCGCGCGCTGGGGTTCGTCGAAAGCGGCGTCCTGCGGCCCGGCGCTCCCGCCGACCTGATCCTGATGGATACGAGAGGGGTTCACTGGATTCCTCGCCACGATCTGGCCGCGAACGTCGTCTACGCCAGCCATCCCGCCGACCTTCGCTACGTCTTCTGCGACGGGCGTCCCCTGCTTTGGGAGGGCGAACTGGTCACGCTGGATGAGGAGCGCATCCGCTACGAGGCGGAGCGACGCGCGTTCCGTATGGTCGGCACACCGATGCGGCAGGTGCGGAGATACAGGGGATAAAAAAACGTGCCAGGGACTTCGGAGGCCCCTGGCACTGGATTCCGCCTGTGCTTCAGGGGAGATACGCACGGGGGTTCTGGGGAACTCCCATATAGCGGATTTCAAAGTGGATGTGGGGGCCTGTGGACCATCCCGTGTTGCCCGATGCGGCGATGACCTGGCCCCGCTCCACCTTCTGGCCTACTGTCACATAGATTCGGCTCAGGTGTGCATAGTAGGTGGCGAACCCGTTGGCGTGGTCAATGACGACCAGGTAGCCATAGCCAATGTCCGTCCATCCGGCAAAACTGACAAACCCGCTGTCGGCCGCGTAGACAGCTGTCCCGACCGGAACTCCGATGTCTATGGCTCGGTGGCCGTACCAGTATCTCTGAGTGATGACTCCCAGCACGGGCCACTGGAAGAGCCCGGTCCCCCGTGCGCCCTCTGGCACCGGCCCGGTGTAATTGGTCACGACCTTGGGCACCCACGGCTTCTCGCCGCCCGGAACGATCAGTTTCATCCCCGGCTCAATAGCGTAATCGGGAGGCTGGAGGTTGTTGTAGGGACACGAGGTGATCGCCTCCACAGTCACCTTGTACTTTTTCGCAATGGACTCCAGCGTCTCTCCCTCTTTGACCGTGTGGTAGACTCCGTCTACCGGCAGGATGATCAGTTCCTGACCGATACGCAGGAGGTCCGGGGCATCCTCCACTGCAGGGTTGGCCCACATAATCGTCGTGGGTTGAAGGTCAAATTGGGCTGCAATTCCCTCAACCGTATCTCCCAGTTGGACGGTGTACGTGATGACGCCCAAGCGGGGTCGCTTAGGGATTTCTGTATGGGGATTGGCCCGAACCGGGATGGGTGCCCACGGGTCGGGCTTGAACCGGCGGTACAGGTTGGGCGCCAGAGAGGCCGACGCAACAGCGTTCTGTGCGGGGTTCTGGCGGGCGAACAGTTCAATAGCAGGGGATGCGGGCTTAAAGTCCGGGGAGGTCTGAAGCGCGCTCAGCCCCAGGGCCGTCACAGCAATCAGGGCCAAAGCCAAGTGTGCAGAAGCCCGGCTCATCAGGGAACGGGTAGAACGGTGGTCACTCACCCATTCCCAGAGCCCCACCACCAGAAGGGCGATCAGTCGGGGAAGAACGAGCGAGGTATCCCCCCTCGTTCTGCCCGAGGACGGCTCCTGCAATTGTTGACGTTTCTCCCCAGGTGGTTCCAACGTTCTCTCCGGTTTGACGTTCCTTGGGGAACCGCAAAAGGCGAGTAAATTGTAGCATATTTTGCGTGACAAAGCAAGTCCGCTTGACAATCCCCTCACCCCTGTTAAAATGAAAACCGATGCGACAGGAGGAGATTCGTAATTTCTGCATTATCGCCCATATAGACCACGGAAAGTCCACGCTGGCGGACCGGCTCCTGGAACTGACCGGAACCATCTCCCCGCGGGAGATGGCGGAGCAGGTCCTGGACTCTATGGACCTGGAGCGGGAACGGGGGATCACTATCAAGGCGTCGGCGGTCCGGATGACCTACCGCGCGGCCGACGGGCGGGTCTACGAACTGAACCTGATTGACACCCCCGGTCATGTGGACTTCTCCTACGAGGTCAGCCGGGCGTTGGCGGCCTGTGAGGGGGCCGTCCTGGTCGTGGACGCCTCCCAGGGGATTGAGGCCCAGACAATGGCCAACCTTTACCTGGCGCTGGACGCGGGGCTGGAGATTATCCCTGTCGTCAACAAAATTGACCTCCCCGCCGCACGCCCGGACGAAGTCGCGCGAGAGGTTGCCGACCTGTTGGGTGTTCCCCAGGAGGAGGTCCTCCGGGTCTCCGCAAAGGAGGGGACGAATGTCCCGGCAGTCCTGGAGGCGGTGGTACAGAAAGTCCCGCCGCCCTCTGGCCGATCCGACGCGCCTCTGCGGGCCCTCATTTTTGATTCCCACTACGACCCCTACAAGGGCGTCGTGGCCTACGTGCGCGTGGTGGATGGTGTGGTGGAGAAGGGGCGACGGCTGATGCTGATGTCCACCGGGCTGGTGACGGAGCCGGTGGAAATCGGCATCTTCACCCCGGAAATGGAGCCGACCGGCCGACTGGAGACCGGGGAGGTCGGCTATATCGCCACTGGTTTGAAGACGGTCCGGGATTGCCGGGTGGGCGACACGCTGACCGACGCCGACCGTCCCGCCGAGGAGCCTCTGCCGGGTTATCGCCCTGCCAAGCCGATGGTCTTCGCCAGTCTCTACCCGGTGGAGGCGGAGGACTACCAGGACCTGCGGGACGCGCTGGAGAAACTTCGCCTCAACGACGCCGCGCTGACCTTTGAACCGGAGACTTCCCAGGCCCTCCAGTTCGGCTTTCGCTGCGGTTTCCTGGGCCTGTTCCATATGGAGATCGTTCAGGAGCGGCTGGAGCGGGAGTACGGCCTGGACCTGATCGCCACGGCGCCCAGCGTCGCCTACCAGGTCGTCACCACGCGGGGAGAGGTGCTGGAGGTCTCCCGTCCTGCTGACCTGCCCGATCCCTCGGTCATCAAGGAAATTCGGGAGCCCTGGATGAAGGTGCAGATTTTCACTCCCGCCGCGTACATCGGGCCGGTGATGGAACTGGTGACCCGCCGTCGGGGACAGTACGAGACGACGGAGTACCTGGATAGTCAGCGGGTCGTGCTGACGTTCCATATGCCCCTCTCAGAGATGATTGTGGACCTCCACGACCGGCTCAAGTCCGTCACGCGCGGGTACGCCTCTATGGACTACACCTTTGAGGGCTACCGGCCGGGGGACCTGGTGAAATTGGATATCCTGGTCAATGGGGAGCCGGTAGACGCGTTGGCCCTCATCGTTCACCGGGACCAGGCCTACGAGAAGGGCTCGGCGCTGGTCCGGCGGCTCAAGGAGGTCATCCCCCGGCAGTTGTTCCCGGTCCCCATCCAGGCTGCCATCGGCAGTCGGGTCATTGCGCGGGAGACCATCAAGGCCCTGCGGAAGGACGTGCTGGCCAAGTGTTATGGCGGCGACGTGACCCGTAAGCGTAAACTGCTGGAGAAGCAGAAAGAGGGCAAAAAGCGGTTGAAGCAGTTCGGGGAAGTGGTCATTCCGCAGGAGGCCTTCCTGGCTATCCTGCGACTGGAGGAGACGTGACGGCCCGGTTTCAACTCTCCGCAGGGGGCGTTGTCTATCGGGAAAACGAACGGGGCGAGGTGGAGGTTGCGCTTATTTCCGTAGGGAACCGGTGGGCTCTGCCCAAGGGGCTGGTGGAGAGAGGGGAAGCGCTGGAGGCGGCCGCGCTCCGGGAAGTGCGGGAAGAAACGGGGCTGGAGGCGGAGATTGTCGCCCGTCTGACGCCCATAGAGTACTGGTACTGGTGGCAGGAGGGCGGGGAACGGGTTCGGTATCACAAGAAGGTGTACTACTTCCTGATGGCCTGGCGGGGCGGCGACATTTCACGTCATGATGCCGAGGTGGACACGGTCGCCTGGTTTGCTGTGGACGAGGCCATCCAGCGGATAAGCCACCGGACGGAACGGATGGTTCTGGAGGAGGCCAAAAGATTCCTGCAGGCGCCGAAAAGGCCGGAAGGGTAGCATTGGGGCGCAGCGGCGGCGAGGCCGCCGCTGCGCCCCAGCGTTTCTACGAAATCAACCCCAACGCTTTCCCCACCTTCTCAAAGGCCTCCAGGACAAACTCCAGGTGCTCGTCTGTGTGGGTCGCCATGTAGGACGTCCGCAGGAGTTCCTGGCCCTGGGGAACCGCCGGGGAGAAGACCGGATTGGTGTAGACGCCGGCCTCAAAGAGCATCTTCCACGCCAACAGGGTGAGGTTCCGGTCGCCGATGATGATGGGGATAATGGGCGTCTGGCTGTTGCCGACGTTGAACCCCAGCCGCCGGTATTCGTACCGCATCCGGTCGGCAATTTCCATAACCCGCCGGCAGCGCTCTGGCTCTTCTTTCATAATCTGAAGGGCCGCCAGCGCAGCCGCCGCGTTCGCCGGGGGGATGCTGGCGCTGAAGATAAGGGACCGGGCAAAATGCTGGATGTAGTGGATGACGTCCGCGTCCCCGGCAATGAAGCCGCCCAGACTGGCAAAGGATTTGCTGAACGTCCCCATAATCAGGTCCACGTCCTCAGTAACCCCGAAGTAGGCTGCTGTCCCCCGGCCGTCTGCCAGGACGCCGATAGAGTGGGCGTCGTCCACCATCAGGCGGGCACCGTATTTCTTGCAGACCCGGATCAGGTCCGGCAGAGGGGCGATGTCCCCACCCATACTGAAGACCCCGTCCACCACGACCAGTTTCCCGGCCTCCTCCGGTAGCCGTGAGAGGACCCGGTCCAGGGCTTCCACGTCGTTGTGGGCGAACCGGCGCATCTCGCCGTAGGAAAGGCGACAGCCGTCTATAATGCTGGCGTGGTCCTCTTTATCGGTGATGACGAAGTCCCCTCGCCCCACCAGCGCGGAGATGGTCCCCACATTGGTCTGATAGCCCGTAGAGAAGACAAGGGCCGCCTCTTTCCCCACGAACTCCGCCAGTTGTCGCTCCAGTTCCAGATGCAGTTCCAACGTCCCGTTGAGAAAACGGGAACCCGTGCAACTGGTCCCGTACCGCTGGATTGCGTCCATGGCTGCCTGGCGGACCCTGGGGTGAGTTGTCAGGCCCAGGTAGTTATTGGAGCCGATCATAATGAGGCGATGATTGCCTACCCATGCAACAGGCCCTTCGCTGTCGGTAAGGGGGATGAAATAAGGATATAGCCCCGCAGACTGAGCTGCTTTTGCATCGGTGAAGGACGCACACTTGGCGAACAGGTCCATCGTTTCCTCCTGCTGGGTTTTGAGATACAATACACCCACTTGCCTTTTTGGGCAAGTGGGGCCCAGACCGAGGTTCGGACGCAAGGGGAGACACAGGTATCGCGAGGGTCCTTTTCTTCAATTCTATAAACTCTCCAGGAACTGGCGTACCTGGTAGTCCCACTCCCGCGTCTCCAGCAGGACGGTGGTGCGGCTCCGTTCAACCGACTCTATCTGGACCAGGACGTAGCCCCCGCCTCCGATCAGACGAAGGCAACAACCACTCTGCTCTTCCACCTTTAGGCCCAGACCGCCGGGGCCGAAGAAGGCCAGGGCCTTCTCCAGCACCTTCTCCGGACTCCGACGGGTCTCTTTGCTGTATCGGGCCATTTCAGATCTCCTCCAGCACTTTCAGGATCTCCCCGATATCCGGCACTTCCCGCATCGGGTAGATTTTCTTGAACCGCACGATCCCCTCGGCATCCACGATAAAGACGGCCCGTTCGCTGAAGCCGTTCTTTTCCCGAAAGATGCCGTAGGCCTGGGCGACGGCGCCGTGGGGCCAGAAGTCGGCCAGGAGAGGGGTCTCTCGGATGCCCAAGGACTCTGCCCAGGCCTTCTTGCAGGGGACGCTATCCACGCTCAACCCCAGTGCTACCGCGCCCAGGCGCTCCATTTCCTCCCGGTGTTTCTCCAGGTCCTGCATCTGGATCGCGCAGACCCGGGTCCAGGCCAGGGGGTGGAAGGAGAGGACGACCTTCCTGCCCCGAAGGGCGCTGAGGGTGACCTCCTGCTCGTTCTGGTCCTTGAGGGTAAAATCGGGAGCGATATCCCCGACTTCAATGGTCACCTTCTCCATGTTGACCTCCATCGTATCGGTAGGTGGGATGTGGGGCGGCGGCCCTTAAAGGCCGCCGCCGCATATTCTCTCCCTCAGGATTCAGATAAATGGGAAACCACCTCTATCCCCTGGTGAAGCATTTTGTGGATAGGGCAATGACGGGCGATCAGGAGCAGTTTCTGACGCTCCTGGGGAGAGAGATGGCCTTTGAGGGCGATTTCCTCCACAATCTGCTCTTCGTAGGTATCTATGGCCTCGCAGTCCCGACAGTCGTCGGCGAAGATGCGCTCATAGCTCAGCCGCAGTTCCACCTCTTCCAGGTCCACGCCGTGGTGCTGGGCGTAGGTGTGCAGGACAATGGCTGTGCAGGTGCCCAGGCTTGCCAGCAGCATCCCGTAGGGGGTCAGGTGGTAGAGGTGTTCCACGGGATACAACTTTGAATCCCCCGGACGATGCGGGTCCGTGGCCAGGATTTCGGTCAAAAAGTCCCGGTTTTGGCGAACGACGACTTTCTCGCTCATACGGCTCCTGGTAGCAGGGAAATCGGTCTGCTGATGCCCACCAATTACGGGTGCCGGGAAAGGCGACGAATCTGGGCCTTCAACCAGCGGGCGTGCTGCATCTCGTCTTCCATGTTGTGGGTGAGCAGGTCAACCGTCTCGTCGTCGTCCATAATCTCGGCGATCTGGGAGGCGTAGTCCCGGATGGCCTGCTGTTCCTCAGCCAGTTCCAGCCGCAGCATCTCCACGGGGTCGGCCTGAGCCGTCGCCGCACCGACCGCTCGCCCGGTGACGGTCTCCAGGCCACCGGGCTCGGCAGGAGTGCCCCCCAGGGCCCGGATGCGCGCCGTCAGGTCCCGAGCATGTCGCTGCTCCACCTCCAGGATGGCCCGGATGCCCTCCCCCAGAGGGTCGTCCTGCAGGGCCCGCGCGTGGGCCGTGTAGATTTCTATCGCGGCCAGTTCGGACCGCAGGTCGTGGTTCAGAAATTCCAGAATCTGTTCACGGCTCATTGCTCTACCTCCTCGCTCACGAACAGGACAGGTATCGTGGATCGGCGCTGCACCCGGGCCGGAATGTTGCCCTGGAGCCATCGGCTCAGGAGGGATTTCCGCAGGTTGGGAAGGACGATGAGGTCGCAATGGGATTGGGCTGCATATTCCAGAATCGCCTCGTCCTCCGGGCGGGTACTGAACAGAACCGCTGTCCGTACCGGGATGCCCCGCTCCTGCATCTGGGCTTCCAGACGCCGGAAGTAGTTCTCCACTTCTTCCTTGCGCCGCGCGCCACGGGAGCCGACTTCCACCTGGATCTGCTGAAAGAAGTACTCGTCCGAAGAAACGATGGGAATAATGTGTACCAGGTGAAGTTCAGCCTTCAGGGTGGAGGCCAACCGGGTGGCATGCCAGAGGTGGGCCTCCTGACCACCTTCTCGCTCCAGCGGAACCAGAATTCGTTGATACATTCTGTACCTCCGCAATACAAACCTCCCGCAGGCTTCAAAGCCTGCGGGAGGCCATCTCTACGCTTTTAGCATCCGTTCCCGGCGGGCCAGCAGGTCATCTATCTCCGCCAGAACTTCCGGCAGGAGGGTCCAGTCCGCCGCTGGGGCCGTTTGTTCTATCTGTTCGGGCCGCCGCGCGCCCACAATGGCCGCCGTCACCTCCGGGCGTCGCAGGGTCCAGGCGATGGCCAGTTGGGAGACAGTTCGGCCGTACCGGGCCGCGATGGCCTTCAGCCCTTCCAGCAGCATCAGGTTGGCACTCAACTCCGGCTCCCGCAGATGGCCGCTGTATTTCCTCCGCCAGTCGTCCTCGGGCAGGGAGGCCGCCCATTCTCGGGAGAACTTCTCCGTCAGCACGCCGGAGGCCATAGGGCTGTAAACAACGACACCGATGTTGTTGGCGGCGCAGAAGGGGAGAATCTCGGCCTCAATATCCCGCCGGAGCATATTGTACGGCGGCTGAAGAGAAGCGATGGGGTGGATGGGCTGGATGCGCTTCATCTGCTCCACGCTGAAGTTGGAGACCCCCGCGTAGCGGATTTTCCCCTCCCGTACCAGGTCGGCGATAGTGGCCCACGCTTCCTCTATGTCCTCGTCGGGGTTGGGCCAGTGGATCTGGTAGAGGTCAATGACGTCCACGCCCAGCCGCCGGAGGCTCGCCTCCACCTCCCGGCGGACGCTCCAGGCCTTGAGTCGCCCGTAAGGGGTGGTGCTCCCTTCGTCCCAGACGAGGCCGCACTTGGTGGCGATAATGACCTGGTCGCGCCGGCCCCGAATGGCCTTCCCCACAATTTCCTCGGAGTGGCCCAGGCCATAGACGGCGGCCGTGTCTATCCAGTTGATGCCCAGGTCCAGGGCCCGCTGGATGGTGCGGATGGAGTCGGCGTCGTCCTGGGGGCCCCAGCCATAGGCCCACCCGCCGCCGCCGATAGCCCAGGTCCCCAGGCCGATGGTGGTCAAATACAGGTCGGTATAGCCCAGTTTCCGAGTTTGCATGTTTTCCTCCTTTACCACGAAGACACAAAGACACGAAGAGTATATTTTGAATTTTTAATCTCCGTGCCTTCGTGTCTTGGTGGTTACAAAAACCGCTCAAACCGGTCCCGCTTTGCCTTGCAGATGGGGCAGACTGCGGGGGGCTGTTCCCGCGCGCAGAGATACCCACAGACCCGGCATCGCCAGACAGGAAGAGGGAGTTGGGTGACAGAGACAGCGGGGGGACGGGCGGGTTGCTCCTGGGGCCGCTGGCCCTCCGGCGGGCGGCGTTCTGGGATGGGCTGCAGGGGCTGCTCTCCCCGCAGGACCTCTTCGGAGACGTAGAGACCGCAGTAGCAGGTTCCCCACTCCAGCAGGTCGGCGTCCCGATAGTCGCAGGGGCAAATGATATCCAGGTCTTTCTCCTTGATGCCCGTTGCCAGGCGGCAGGGACAGGCCCAGTAGCCGTAGCGGGCCTCGTTGACCAGCAGGCCCTCCACCAGCGCCAGGGTGAACTCCTTATCGGGGTTCAGGTGGTAGCCGGAAGCCTCGGCCTCCTCGTAGAGCCGCTGATAGAGGGCTTCTACTTCTTCGCGCGAGATCTGGTTCATAGCCCCAGGGCCTCCTGAATCTCTTCGGGACGGTAACCGACGATGCAGCGCTTCCCGTCTATAATCAGAGTGGGGAAGGAGACAGAGGGGTTCCAGCGGCGGACCTGTTCCACCGCCGCATTTTGCTCCGCACCCGACAGCAGGTCCACATAGACAAAGTCAAAAGCAACGCTTTTGGATTCCAGAAACTGGCGGACCCGTTTGCACCAGATGCAGGTGGATAGAGCGTAGAACAGGACATGGTGTTGGTTGTGGATACCGGGCACACTTCCTTTGGCTTCCATAGCAACTTATCTCCTGCTGGCAATTTGAGGGTCAATGTTACCGGGGCCCCCGCATTCGGGGATGTAACAGGTGGCATCCACGAAGATGCACTTCTGACCACAGGAAGGGCAGACCTCTGGCGGCTGCGGGGCCTGCAAGGTATAGCCACAGTTGGAGCATTTCCACCAGGCTTTGGGTTCGTCCATAGCACTCCTTTCATATACAGGATGCAAGATGCGGTCAGCGGGATTTATAAGTCGGACTGGAAAGGCGAATTTTGGTTCGGCCGCGCCTGCGTTGCTCTCCTAAAGGGAGGACGAGGGGCGATAACTTCGTACAGGAGTTGGATCCGGTGGCGAAGGACTCCCAACTCCCTCCCCTTACTCCCTACTCCCTACTCCCTACTCCCTACTCCATACTCCATACTTCAAATAAACAAGGTAATTTGGGAGCCGCGCGCCTCCTGGATATAGGTGCCGACAGCGCCATAGGCGTCAATCCAATCTTCCCGCAGGTCCTCCCGGCGGATGCCCATAATCTCCATTGTCATCTCGCAGGCGATGACTTTGCCTCCCAGTTCCTTGAAATCCCGCATCAGCCGCTCCAGGGTGGCGACGTTCGCCTTCTTCATCCGCTGGCGGACCATCCACCGGCCCAGGCCCAGGAAGTTCATCTTGGAAAGAGGCCCCTTCTCCAGGCCACTCTTCTTCAGCCGTTGGAGGCCCCAGAAAGTGAAGTAGATGGAAGCCTCCATTCCCATCGCCAGCGCGCCCGTGCCGATAATCAGCGCGCTGTAGACTTTGTCCATGTCCCCGCTGTGCAGG
>JANXAH010000034.1 GCA_025062415.1 Anaerolineae bacterium
GCCCGGCGGGGTGGTGACCTACACGGTGGTGCTTTCCAACGGCGGGGCCGGGGAGGCCGTGGGCGTGGTGCTGACGGACGCCCTGCCTGCGGAGGTGACCTTCGGCGGGTGGATTCAGCAACCGGCGGGCGCCGTCTACGAGAACGGCGTCATCACTTGGACGGGGACGGTGGCGGGCAACGGACAGGTGACCCTGGTCTTCACGGCCACTTTGGGCACCGACCCCGGCCTGTATAACCGCACTGTCGCCAACACGGTGTCTTTCGCCTCCGCCAACGCCGGGAGCGGCTCCGCCACGGCGACCTTCACTACGGCGCGGCGGTACTGGATCTACCTGCCGCTGGTGATGCGGAACACGCGGCCGTAAGAGCCTATCTGAAAATCAGGTCCTCCGGGGGCCTGTGGCGCCGTAGCGCAGGCTGTCTGGCCTGGAGTATGCAGGCGAACAGCCTGCGCTACGTGATCTTTTGCCCTCTGTTTCTCTGCTTCGCTTCTTTGGACGAAACTGGAGGCCTTGCCTCTCGGAATGTGGCTGACCTGACGCGAACGCTGGGTCTGGCCTCCAAGGCTGACCTGGAAAAAGTCCGCCTGAGGGGGGCTGGTATGCCCCAGATGCTTTGGAGGACCTGGAATCACCGATTTACCAAGGGCTGATAATGGGCACAGCCCGAAAGGAGAGGAATGGAGTCCTTTATTCCCGTTTTAACCGTTCGCGGGACTCATCGGGAGGTGGGGCGACAGATCGGTGAGGCTTGGCGGCACCATATTCGGCGTCGGCTGGAGCGCCTGCGGGGGGAAATTCCGCGCGGGGTGTCCTGGGAAGATGCCCTCCATCAGGCCCATCTCTGCCTGGCCTATTCCCGTGCCGTCTATCCCCAGTACGTGGAGGAACTGGAGGGCATCGCTGAAGGGGCCGATCGTCCCTTTGACGAGATTTTCCTGGCGGTGTGCGAAGAACTCCGGGAACCGGCCTACTGGCGCGCTCGTGGCTGCACCGACTTCGCCGCGCGCGGCCGGGCCACCGTAGACAGTTCCACTCTCCTGGCCCACACCAACGACGAAGCCCCGGAGCGGGAAGAGGGGCTGGTCATCCTGCGGGTCCAGGCCGGGGACGAGCCGGAGTTCCTGGGGGTTTCCCTGGACGGACTGGGCATCAGCGCAGGCTTCAACGCTGCCGGGATCGCGCTCACCGGCAACGAGGTCTCCGCGCGGGACGTCCGGCCCGGTGTCCCGCGCCTGCTGATGGTTCGGGCCATCCTGGCCGCGCGGCGGCTGGGGGAGGCTATGGATGCCTGTCTCCTGCCTCAGCGCGCGTCCAACTACAACAACATTATCGCTGACCCGTGGGGCGAAGTCTACAGTGTGGAGGGGTCCGCCACCGACTACGAGGCCCTGTACATAGAGGACGACATCCTGGCCCACACCAACCACTATTTGAGCCCCGCTATGCGCCATCTGGAGGCCGACCGGAACGACATCGGCGGCTCTATCCTTCGCTATCACCGGGCGATGCGGCTCCTGCGGGAGAACTTTGGGCGTCTTTCCCCGGAGCGCTTTATGGCCCTGCTGGCGGACCACGCCAACTATCCGGCCTCCATCTGCAAGCACGGGATAGAGTCCGTGACGGTCTTCAGCATCATCATAGATGTGACCCATCGGCGGGCCTGGATCGGCCGGGGGCGCCCCTGCGAGACAACGTACACGGAGTATGCCCTTTGAGGTTTCAGTTGAGCCTGACTCTCTGTAGCCAGGCGCGCTCCAAGTAAGGAGGACATCTATGCCGATGACCGAACGCGTCCGACGACTGCGGGAGGAGAGCCTGAACGCCGTGCCCACCCTCTCCACCGAACGGGCCGAACTCATCACCGAGTTCTACCGTCAAGACCTGGGCCCCGTCTCCGCACCGGTTCGGCGGGCCCTGGCCTTCCGGTATATCCTGGAGCACCGGACCATCTATATCGGCGAGGGTGAACTCATCGTGGGGGAGAAGGGGCCGTTCCCCAAGGCCGCGCCTACCTACCCCGAACTCTGCTGCCACAGTCTGGAGGACCTGGACATCCTGAACTCGCGGGAGAAAATCCCCTTCCGGGTCACCCCGGAGGCCCGGCGGGTCTACGCCGAGGTCATCATCCCCTTCTGGCGCGGCAAATCTATGCGCGACCTCATCTTCCGGGAGATGACGGACGAGTGGAAGGCCGCCTACGAGGCTGGCGTCTTCACCGAGTTTATGGAACAGCGGGCTCCTGGCCACACCGTTCTGGACGATAAAATCTACCGCAAGGGCTTTCTGGACTTTATGGCGGACATTCGCCGGGCTCTTGCGAACCTGGACTACCTCAACGACCCCCAGGCCTACGACAAACAGGAAGAACTGAAGGCGATGCTCATCTGTGCCGACGCGCTCATCCGCTTTGCCCACCGGCACGCGGAGAAGGCCGAGGAACTGGCGGCCCGTGAGCCCGACCCCCAGCGAAGGCAGGAACTTTTACGCATCGCCGAGGTCTGTCGCCACGTCCCCGCACATCCGCCGCGGGATTTCTGGGAGGCCATCCAGTACTACTGGTTCGTCCACCTGGGCGTCACCACCGAACTGAACACCTGGGATTCCTTCAGCCCCGGGCGGCTGGACCAACACCTGTATCCCTTCTACCGGAAAGGGCTGGAGGAGGGCACGCTCACCCGCGAGCAGGCCGAAGAGTTGCTCCAATGCCTCTGGATCAAGTTCAACAACCAGCCTGCGCCGCCCAAAGTGGGTGTCACTGCGGCGGAGAGCGCCACCTACACCGACTTTGCCCAGATCAACCTGGGGGGCCTGCGGGAAGACGGCTCCGACGGCGTCAACGAACTCACCTACCTCATCCTGGATGTGGTGGAGGAGATGCGGCTCCTGCAGCCCAGCGCGTCCATCCAGGTCAGCAAGAAGAGCCCGGACGCCTTCATCAAGAGGGCCGCCCGCATTATCCGTACCGGCTTCGGCCAGCCCTCCGTCTTCAACGCCGACCTGGTCGTCCAGGAACTCCTGCGTCAGGGCAAGTCCCTCGCCGACGCCCGCAATGGTGGCACCAGTGGCTGCGTGGAGACCGGTGCCTTCGGCAAGGAGAGTTATATCCTCACCGGCTACATGAATTTGCCCAAAATTCTGGAGATCACCCTGCATAACGGCGTGGACCCTCGCACGGGCCGCCGCATCGGCCTGGAGACGGGCGACCCGCAGAACTTTGAGACCTTTGAGGACCTCTTCGCCGCCTTTGAGCGACAATTGCGCTATTTCGTAGATGTGAAAGTCCGCGGCAATAACGTCATAGAGCGCCTCTACGCCCGCTATATGCCTGCGCCGTTCCTCTCCATTCTGATTGACGACTGCATTGCGAAAGGGAGGGACTACCACGACGGCGGGGCCCGGTACAACACCACCTACATCCAGGGGGTGGGACTGGGGACCATCACCGACGCGCTGACGGCCATCCGCTATCACGTCTTTGACCATCGGACGCTGACGATGGACGAACTGCTGACCGCACTGCGGGCCGACTTCGCTGGGCCCTACGAGCGGGTCCGCCAGATGTTGCTGAACCGAACCCCCAAATACGGCAACGACGACGACTACGCCGACAGCGTAATGCGGATGGTCTTTGAGGCCTATTTCCGGGCGGTGGATGGGCGGCCCAACACGAAGGGCGGGCGCTATCACATCAACCTGCTCCCGACCACTGTCCATGTCTACTTCGGCTCGGTGACCGGCGCCACGCCGGATGGGCGGAAGGCCTGGACGCCCCTCTCCGAGGGGGTCTCCCCGGTCCAGGGCGCCGACCGCCGCGGCCCGACGGCGGTCCTTCGCTCCGTTGCCAAGATGGACCATGTCCGCACAGGCGGGACGCTGCTGAATATGAAATTCTCCCCCTCCCTGTTCCGGACGGACGAGGGCCTGGACAACCTGGTGTGGCTCATTCGCACCTACTTCCGGTTGGACGGCCACCACATTCAGTTCAACGTGGTAGATGCGGCGACGCTGCGGGCCGCCCAGCAGCACCCGGAACAGTACCGGAGCCTCATTGTCCGGGTGGCAGGCTACAGTGACTATTTCTGTGACCTCACGAAGGCGCTGCAGGACGAGATTATCGCCCGCACCGAGCACGAATCCTTCGGGTAGGGGAAAACAACGCTCGCTGCGGCGGCGTACGCCGCCGCAGCGAGCGTTTTCCTTGCTTCCTTGCATTTGAGCGTCGGCGCAGGCCGACGTCTGGCGCAGGAGCGCCCAAGGAGGCCGATTTTTAATGCATTTGAGCGTCGGCGCAGGCCGACGTCTGGCGCGGGAGCGCCCAGGAAGGCCGATTTTTAATGCATTTGAGTGTCGGCGCAGGCCGACGTCTGGCGCGGGAGTGCGCAATGAGGCCGATTTTTAATGCATTTGAGCGTCGGCGCAGGCCGACGTCTGGCGCAGGAGCGCCCAGGAAGGCCGATTTTTAATCGG
The DNA here is from genome assembly GCA_025062415.1 of Anaerolineae bacterium. Taxonomy (GTDB): domain Bacteria; phylum Chloroflexota; class Anaerolineae; order B4-G1; family DUEL01; genus SpSt-77. The sequence continues at coordinate 4,472 of JANXAH010000034.1, forward strand.
CGCCCCGCAGCAGCCGGAGCGCGGCCTCGGCCAGAATCGCCGCCCCGACAGGCAAACACCGCTCGTCTATATCAAACCGCGGACTATGGGCGGGCCGTTCCCCATCTTCGGGCCGACACCCCAGGTCCAGCATCGCTCCCGGCGCCAACGCGGAGAAGTATCCGAAGTCCTCGGCTCCCATCCCCGCTTCCGGCGGCCGGATATGCTCCGGACCCAGCAGGTCCGTTGCCACCGCCCGCAGCAGGTTTACAACTCCCGCGTCGTTGACCATCGGCGGGTACCCTTTCTCTATACGCAGCCGGTAATCTCCGCCCAGCGTACGGGCAATTCCCAGCGCCCGCTCTATCTCCGTGTGAATTTGCTCCTGAACCGCGGGGTCCTTGTAGCGAATCGTCCCCCGAAGTTCCACCGTCTCCGGGATCACATTGTCCACTGTTCCCCCGTGGATGGTGCCGATGGTCACCACTGCGGGAGCCGTGGGCTGAATGCGCCGGGAGACGATGCCGTGCAGGGCAAGAATCACGTGCCCAGCGAGGTAGATGGGGTCCACCGTTTTGTGGGGAGACGCGCCGTGTCCGCCCCGCCCGACGATCGTCGCGTAGAAGGTGTCCACCCCCGCCGACGCCGGACCGGTCTCCAGCCGGATGTCTCCCGCCGGGATAGAGGGGTCCACGTGCAAAGCCAGGATAAAGTCCACCCCTTCCATGGCTCCGTCCTGAATCATCCGCTGCGCGCCACTGAGCCCCTCCTCGTCCTGCAATTCCTCCGCGGGCTGGAAGAGGAAGCGAACGGTGCCGGGGAAGGCCTCCTCCGCCAGAAGCGCCGCCACGCCCAGCGCGATGGCGGTATGGGCATCGTGCCCACAGGCATGCATCACGCCGGGGATGCGGGAAGCATACGGGACATCGTTGGTCTCCTGGATGGGAAGCGCATCCATATCGGCGCGGAGGGCAACCACTGGGCGTCCTTCCCCCCGCTCCGCGACGACACCTGTCCGGCCCACGCCCGTGCGGACGCGGTACCCCAGCGACGCCAGCACTGCTGCGACCTTCGCGGCGGTGCGAGTTTCCTGAAAGCCCAGTTCGGGATACATATGGAAATCCCGCCGCCAGGAGACCAATTGGTCGTAGAGGGTCTGAGCCCGAGAAAGCACGTTCATCCTCCTTGGAGTTTTTAGGCTTGGGGCGGGCGGCGCAGCCCCCCCCCCCAAGCCCCCACATTAAACACAAAACACGCCGGCGGAACAGCCTTCGTTTTCCCTGGGTCACCTGCTGCCGGTAGCGAGCGCGCAACTGAGCCGGGGTCAGTCGCTTGCCGGTCTCAAAGTACAGCGCGGCAACCTCTCCCATTGCCCACGTCCCCAGGCCGGTGACCACCCCGGAGATGACCCAGCCAGGGCCGGGGAGAACTTTCGCCAGTTGCCCCGTCAGAAAGCGTAGCCCGATCCCTCCGGCAATGGTGGCGAGGAGTTCCTTGGCATGGCGGGCGGAGAGGGACTCGCCATAGATGGCCGCGATGCGCAGGACCATCCGGACCTGTCCGGCCAGGAGAAAGGGGACGTCCAGCCCCGGCACTGGTTCGGCTGCGATGATCCCGTTCAGGATTGCTGCGCTGCGGATGAGCCGTTCCGCCAACTGTCGCCGGTAGGCCGGAAGGGCCCGCCCCAGCGCAACCGCGATCCAGGGATGCGCCTCCACAATGGCCGGGATGAGCCGGTCCGCCACGCCCGCGCCGGTTCTGGCGCAGATGGGGATCGGCGCAACCCCCAGTTTCTTCCGGGCGTCCTCCAGGATGGCGGGGAGTTCCCTCCGCACCAGGTCTATCTTGTTCAGCGCCACGATGACTGGGAGCCCGGTTGCCGCCAGCGATCGGTAGATATCGTAATCGGACTGACGGATTCCGGCGGCCGCGTCCAGCAGCAGGACGACCACGTCGGCCTCCTCCGCGGCGCGCCGGGCGATCTCCGCCCGGTCCATCCCGCCCACTTCGCCGAAGCCGGGGGTGTCTACCAGGACGAAGGGCCCGAATCGCTCCTCCAGAACGGTCTGAGTGGTGCCGGGCACCGCAGTGACCGGGGAAATTCGGCGGCCCATCATCTGGTTGAAGAGGGTGGATTTGCCGGAGTTGACCGGCCCGACGATGGCCAGGCGCGCGGCTGCCTCCCGCTGAACGGCCAGGGAGAGTTCGTCCCAATCCAGGGCCTGAAGTAGGCCCCTCAGATCGGCCAGGCGCAGGGGAAGTTTCATATTCCTAACCCCAGCGAGCGCAGAGAACGCGGAGATCTCCAAAAAGATAGATTTTTTAACCGCCTTCTGAAAGGTCCATCAACGACATCCGTTCCAGTTCGGGCGCTTCGGTAAGTTCTATCAGGGGCAACTGTACTGACTGCGTCGCTGCGAGAGCGGCCCGAATTCTTCGCTCTGCCAGGGAGACGTATTCCTCGTTGATGTCATATCCCACATAGTGGCGGCCCGTTCGGATCGCCGCGATGGCCGTCTGTCCGCTGCCCATAAATGGGTCCAGGACAACCTCTCCCTCAAAGGTGTAGAGTTGGATGAGGCGGTAGGGCAACTCCACCGGAAACGGGGCTGGATGTCCCACTTTTGTCGCCGGCTCGGCCGGAAACGTCCAGACGCTTTTGGTAAACTCCAGGAACTCATCCCTGGAGATGGTGCTCTTTCTTCCGGCAGGAGGCTCACGGACGAATGTTCCCTTGGAGAAGACCAGGATATATTCGTGGATGTCCCGCAAGGTAGGGTTCTTGGCCGAACACCAGGTTCCCCAGGCGGTGGACGGACTGCTGCTGGCGGCCTTGTTCCAGATGATTTCGCCCCGCATCAGGAAGCCCAGGTCCAGCATATCCTCAATGATGAAGGCATGGAGCGGGATATAGGGTCGGCGGCCCAGGTTGGCGATGTTGATACAGGCCCGGCCCCCCGGGACCAGCACCCGCTTCACTTCGCTCCAGACCCGTTTCAGGAAGGCCCGGTACTCTATCAACGTCAGGTTCTCGTCGTACTCCTTGCCCACGTTGTAGGGGGGCGAGGTCACCATTAGGTGAACGCTGCAATCCGGCAGTTCCTCCATCCGCTCGCTGGATTTGCAGAGGATACGGTCCAGAAATTCCAGCGGAACGGGGTTTTCTACATACGGGGTGGGGTCTTCCTGGGGGAGCCCTTCGTAGAGCCGGCTGGCGTAGAAGGCGCTGGAATCGTGAGCGATTCGTCCGGGGGAACCGAAGGCGCTGGTTTTGGTACCCATGGTTCGGTCACAGGTCGCAAGGGAGCAGGTCGCAGGCTATGGAAGGGTCTCCTCCGGGAGGAGGATACGCTCGCAGTTGCCGCAGAAGAAGAGGTCGGTCTCCCGCGCCCGCTCCAGGCGGCCCGAGGGGACCTCCATACCGCAGGCGGTGCAGGCCCCGAAGCGCATCACAGCGACGGCCAGACCGCCTTTGGTCCGGCGGAGGTTGCGGTAGAGTTCCAGGTCCTCCCTGGAGATGGAGGGGATCAGGGCGGCACGAGCGCGGCCGATTTCTGCCAGCCGAGCCTCCAATTGCGCTTTCTCAGCTTCCAGCACTGCCTGGTTGCGCTGCCAGGCTGATTCCACTTCCGCCAGACGGGCCCGGGCCTGCTTCTGGGCCTCCTCGGCTTCCTCACGGGCGATCATGGCCTCCAGCAGTTCCTCTTCCCGTTTCTCCAGCAATTTTTTCAGGGAAACCACCTTCTTCTGGAGTTCGTCCAGCGCCTTGGGATTGCGGACGCTGCCGTTGTAGAGGGTCCGCTCAGCGGCTGCAATTTCGCCCTTGAGGCCCTGGACAGCCAGTTCCAGGTCCCGCTGGCGGACGGCCCAGCGGTGGACCTCGTCGGCGGCGCGCGCGGCGGCCTGCCGGGTCTCCTGCAGCGCAGGGGTCTCCCCCAGGGCGGCTGTGACTTCCCGCAGGCGGCGGCGGAGGGATTCCTCCTCCTGGTCTAATTGCTGAAGGCGGTAGAGCAAAACGGCGCGATTCATAGCCCAGGCGATAAGAGCACCTCGTTATTCCCCTTCGGGAAGGGGGCGTTGCCGTACCTATCTCTGGCCCCTGGCAATTCTTCTACCACCGCCCATACATCATAGCCAGCCTGCCGCAAGCGGCGAATACTTTCCAGAGGGATGTTTTCGTCCGCCAGGAACCGCATTATACGGCTTCCATCGGTATGGGATGGAAGGCTTCTGTCTGCATGCAATCAGCGGCAAAGGCAAAGACCGCTTGCAGGTCTTCGCGGGTCAAAACAGGATAGTTCTCCAAAACCTGATGCTCGCTCCGTCCGGCGGCAAAAAGGCTGAGGATGAAATCCACGGACAATCGGGTGCCCTTTACCACTGGCTTCCCCGATAGGATTTCTGGATCGGAATGAATCCGCTCCCGCCGGTTCATGCTTGCCTCCCTTGTGTTGCGGGTTTTCCCATCTTTGCGCTGTGGGAATTCCCGTGGTTGTAGGGCGGAAACTCATACACCCGTCAAGGCGAGGCGACGTGCCATACTTTTTAGAGAAGTGCCTGGCACGTTCCCGCCGTTTCAGAAGGGCCATTCTATCCGTGTTGATTCTCGGAGAGCCCCCAAACAATCAACCTGGGGTCCGGATAGGGGGAAGATAAAATTACCTCTCTCCCTTCCCCGTACTCAAACAGCGGTTTCTGAGCGGCCTCCCGACAGACCCGTTCATAGGCAGTTCGGCAGTATTCCGGGGAGATGTCTATCCCGATGAACCGCCGCCGGAGCCGGTAAGCGACCACCGTCGTCGTCCCAGCTCCGTTGAAGGGGTCTACCACGATGTCTCCCCGGTAGGTGAAGAGCCGCATCAGCCGGTACGGAATCTCTTCAGGAAACATCGCCGGATGGCCGAACTCTTTCATCCGGCCCTCCGGCGCAATGTTCCAGCGGCCGTAGACCCACTCTTTGAACTCTTCGGCAGTGATGTCTATGGCTTCGCGGGGGCCCACCTTGCGGTGGGTGGTTTTGTCAAAAACCTCAATAAACTCCCAGGTGTACTTGATGTAGGGCATAGAGGGAGATTGCCAACTCCCCCAGGCGGTGTATTTGGCGTTGTAGTTGCTTTTCTCCCAGAGAATTTCCGCCTTCCAGAGGAAACCCAGCCGCTGCAACTGGTGAGAGATGATATGATGGGTCGGGACATAGTCGGAGAACAGTGGCTGGACGTTGACCGCGATGCGGCCGCCGGGCTTCAGGACGCGGTAACACTCAGCCCAGATACGGTAGAGTTTGTCAAAGTACTCGTTCCACTCGCGGGTATCCTCCGTTGGGTCTCCGGCGTAGGAGTGGCCGAAGTTGTAGGGGGGCGAGGTGATGACCATGTCCACGCTATCGGCGGGCAGGGCCCGTAGGACCTCCTCCGCGTCGCCGACGATGATGGTGTTGATGTATTCTTGAATCTCCGGCGGCTCCTCCACAGCGATCGCGGCCGTCCGGTATTTGGTCCCCCCGCGAACTTGCTCTTTTCCCCTTTTGTTTCGGACTTTCTCTTCCCGACCCATTCTCACAGTATTTTGCCCTCTCTTGTCATTTTCTCCTCAATTCGGGACCAATCTCTCCGAAGATGCTCGTGCACCAGCCTGAATAAATCCAGTACCACTTCGTATTGGATGGGATTAGGGTTCTCTGCCCTGCGTTTCTCCCGGCGCAGAACATATATCTGGTCAATACGTGAGTATTTCGGGTCTACTTCATAACTCACATCGTACCACTCAGTCACCACAACAAAAAGGCAATATGGATTGCCCATCTTGATTTTCTCAGCGGTGGCAATAGACCCTTCCAGCATAGTCTTGTCAATGTAGGTTTTGCATTCTATTGAGACTACTGGCACATATAGAGTTCTACTCTCACGGTCGGCCAAAATCTGGACTTCCCGATAGATAGCGAAGTCCTGGTCCTTCTCGTTGACCCTTACGCTGGGGGAGCGCAGAAAGGCCTGGAAGCTCGCTGGTGCGAAATAAAGGTTACTGTACGCACGAATTCCGCCGATTTCCATTGCCTTTGCCGCTTCCCCTACCTGGGCCTCCCGGTTCATCTCCAACACCAAGTCCCGAAACAGATAATACAGAAACTCTTCCAGAACGCTGGAATGGAATTTGGACTGCGCAGAGAAGGGTACACCTTCTACAGCCAGTTTGTACTGGTTCAGCGCATCCACCCGGCCTTGAATAATCTCCGGGTCATAACCCTGCACCTCGTTCTTCCCGACCCAGTCCTGATATGCCCGAATGACGCCCGAGAGATATCTCCAGTTTTCTCTCTGACGCAATTTGGTCAAGATGTTCCGGCCATGAACCTGCGCCGGCTTCAGGCTTTGCTGGAGCCAGTGAATCGCCGCTTCTCGGTCAATTTCTGGCTGATGGGTCATCCCTGCTCTTTCTCCGGGTTCGTTGCTCTCTCTGGACGCGTGTTCCCCTTACGCCGCCGCAGGACCAGCAGGGCGATCCCCGTCAGCACCAGGGCCAAGCCGAACCACTGCGCGGCCGCCAGTGGGCCGATCATCCAGGCGTCTGGACGGAAGAACTCAATCCAGAACCGCCCCACAGAGTAGCCCACAATGTACCCCACGAAAATATCCCCGTCCCGCAACTGATCTGCCCGCTTCTTCGCCAGATACGCCAGTACCAGAAAGAGCATCAGGCACCAGAGGGATTCGTACAAAAACGTGGGATGAAAGAGGGTATCCGGCGGATACTGGCTGATAGGATACTTCGCAATACGGTGAGCCGCGTCTATTTTGACGCCCCACCAGGAGGAGCCAGTGGGCGGGCCGTAGAGTTCCTGATTGATAAAGTTCCCCCAGCGGCCGATGGCCTGACCCAGCGCCAGCCCCGGCGCCCCCAGGTCCAGCAGGACCAGAAGGGGCAACTTCTGCCAGCGGGCGTAGATGACAACGCCCAGAATGCCACCGACGATGGCGCCGTAGATGCCCAACCCGCCCTGCCAGATTTTCAGAATGTCCAGCGGATGCTGCCGATACCACTCCCAGCCCAGTCCCCCGCCCTGGGGGCTGGAGAAGACGTGATACAGCCGAGCCCCGATGATCCCCAGAATCACTGCCAGGACCAGCCCGTTCCAGATGTGGTCGGGGTGGATGCCCTTTTTGGGGGCCTGGCGGGCCGCATAAAGGGCCCCCAGCAGGATACCGACGGTAATCAGAACGCCGTACCAGCGGATTTCCCAAAAGCCGATACGGACCAGAACCGGGTCAACCGGTGGGGTCATACCACCTCCTGTAATTCGCAAAAAAGTCTCCGAAGAATCCGCATCTATCTGCGTTCATCCGCGTTCCCTCACAGCCCCAGTGCCTCGCGCAGCCGTTCCAGGAACGTGGGCGGGCGGACCTCCACAATGGACTCCCCGCCCAATGTCGCAGCCAGTTTCTGAAAGAGTTCCCGCTGCTCGCGCGTGAGTTTGGTAGGAACTTCCACGCGGGTCAGGATGAGCAGGTCTCCCCGGCCCTCCCGGCGCAGGTGCGGCACGCCCCGCCCCCGCAGCCGGAAGATGGCCCCCGTCTGGGTGCCGGGGGGAATGTCTATCTGCTCCTCCCCCTCCAGTGTGGGAACGGTGACCCGCGCGCCCAGGGCCGCCTGGGCCACGTTGATGACCAGTTCCACAATTAGGTCGTCCCCCTGGCGGCGGAAGTACGGGTGGGGCTCTACCTCCAGGACGATGTAGAGGTTTCCGGGCGGGCCACCGCGCTCTCCTGGCTCTCCCTCCCCCGCCAGCCGAATCTGGGTGCCGGTATCCACCCCGGCGGGGATGTTCACTGTCAGCCGCCGCAGAACGTGGACCTTCCCCGTTCCCTGGCACTGATGGCACGGGGTCCGGATGACCTCCCCGGCCCCGCCACAGACGGGGCAGGTCATCACATTGACAAACGCCCCAAAGAGGGAATGCTGGACCCGCCGGACCTGACCCGTGCCGTTGCACTCGTGGCAGCGGACCGGCGTGGTGCCCGGCTCGGCTCCGCTCCCCCGGCAGTTGGGACAGGCCTCCCAGCGGGCGATCTCTATCTCCTTCTGGCAGCCGAAGACGGCCTCCTCAAACTGGAGCCGCAGGTCATAGCGCAGGTCGGCGCCCCGCCGTGGCCCCCGCCGCCGGGACGTCCGGAAACCGAAGCCCAGGTCGCCGAAAACTTCCTCAAAAATCTCAAAGGGGTCCCGGAACCCGAAATCAAATCCTACCCCAGGCGGCCCGGCGTGCCCATACCGATCGTAGGCTGCCCGTTTCTCCGGGTCGGAAAGGACCTGGTAGGCCTCGTTGATTTCTTTAAAACGGGCCTCTGCGTCCGGCTCCGTGGAAACGTCGGGATGGTACTTCCGAGCCAGTTGCCGGTAGGCGCGCTTGATCTCCTCCTGTGTGGCTGTGCGACTGACGCCCAGAATCTCGTAGTAGTCTCGCTTTTTCTCCATACCCTCATTCACCCCGCAGGGTGGGGCTTTCCATTGTATTATGCCACATTTCCTTTTTCTGTCAAATAGCCCGTGCGCCTGGGGTATCCCATTCTGGTCGGAATCGCCCGATAGCCGGAGGCGCTGAGGGGAAATCCGCCTTCCCCAGGCCCTTTGTGCCGGGCGTCAGCGAAGGCTGACGCCGAAACTTCAGGTCGGCCCCCGCCGACTCTCGGCCGAAGGCCAGGCCACGGACGACTTTCGTCGGCGCCCGGTGGCGGCCACCGACGTCCGACGAATCTGGGATACCCTCGTGCCTTACTCCGGCAGTTCGCATCCCTCCATCCAGACTGCCGCCAGGTTCTCCAGGTCGGGCGGGAGCAGGTTGGCCCACGGGTCCACGAGGACGTCCAGCACCGCCGGTTTGCCTGAACGAACGGCCCGCTCCAGCGCGGGCACAATCTCCCGCGGGTCCTCCACCCGTTGCCCCCAGCAGCCGCAGGCGCGCGCGATCTCGTCGTAGCGGATATCGGTGAAGTCCACGCCGATGTAGCGCGCGTCGTAGTTGGCCATCTGCGAGGCCTTGATCATCCCCCACTGCCGGTCGTTGGCGATGACGACGACGATGGGGAGATTCAGCCGTGCTGCCGTCTCCAGTTCCTGCATATTCAGCCCAAACGCCCCGTCGCCGCAGAGGGCGTAGACGGGCCGATCCGGCGCAGCCAGTTTGGCCCCGATGGCGTAGGGGAGCCCCGTCCCCAGATGCCCGGAATCCGCCGCCCAGAGGAACGACCGGGGCGCGTAGACCCGGTTCAGGTAGTGGGCCCAGACAGCGGTGTTCCCGCCGTCCACGATGGTGATGGCCTCGCGGGGGAAGAACGCGCGCACGTCCCGCACCAGCCGGAGAGGGTGGATAGGCTTGGCGTCCGATTCAGCCTGTTTCTGGAAGTTCGCCAGCCAGGCCTCCTGCGCGGCGCGGTAGTCGGCCATCCGGGGCCGCTCCGGGATGGGCGGCGTCAGCCGCCGGACGGCTTCTATCAGCGCGCGCAGGGTGGCCTTCGCGTCTCCCACCAGCGCCAGGTCCACGGGCCGGTTGAGGGCGATGTTCTCCGGCTCAATGTCTATCTGGATGAACTTCTGGACGTCGGGCTCACCCCACATTGGCGGCTGTCCCCAGAAGTCCACGTCCCCCAGCCGCCCGCCGACCAGAAGAACCACGTCGGCCTCGTTCTGCGCGCCCAGCGCACCGTAACTGCCGGGGATAAGGCAGAGGGGATGGTCCTCCGGCAGGACGCCGCATGCTCCCATAGAAGTGGTGACCGGCGCGGAGAGGTACTCCGCCAGTTCCCGGACCTCGTCCCAGGCGCCTGAGCGAAGGACGCCGCCGCCAGGGTGGATGAGGGGCCGCTCCGCGTTGACCAGCATACAGGCCGCCTCCTCTATCAGGTGGGCCGGGGCGACGGGGCGCTCCAGCGCCCGATACCGCTGGGGCGGCCAGGGCTGGTAGGGGAGTTCCGATTCATCTACCCGTGCCAGCATCACGTCCACGTGCAGGTCCAGATAGACGGGGCCGGGACGACCGGAGAGGGCGACCTTGAAGGCCCGCTGGACCAGTTCGGGGATGCGCTGGGGGTGAGTAACGCGGGCCTGCCACTTGGTGATAGGGGCCATCAGGTCCACCTGGTTGAGGGACTGCATAGAGCCCCGTTCGGGGTAACTCTTCCAGGTCTGGTTCTGGGCGCCCAGGACGATAAGGGGGATGGAGTCGGCCCAGGCCGCGTAGACGCCGGGGACCAGGTCGGCCACCCCCGGCCCGACAGTGCCCATACAGACCCCTGGCTCCCCGCTGACGCGGGCGTAGGCGTCGGCCATATGGGCGGCGGCCTGCTCATGACGGGTCATCACGAAGTCCAGCCCCGCCGACGGTCCCAACCGCCGGATGGCGTCCAGGATCGGGCAGAGTTGTCCGCCGGGGATACCGAAGACGTAGCGGACTTTCTCCTGAATCAGGCAGCGGACAAGCAGTTCAGCGCCAATCATAGCGGTCCTCCTTCTGCTCAGGGGTGGGGGTTGGGGGGGGGGGGGGCGGGCGCCCGCCCCCACCCCCCCCCAAAAAAACAAAAGTCGCGGATTTGCCGAAAGGCGCTCCTAATTGCAAACTAATCCGACCGAAGGCTGCGGGCAGGGGGCACCCCCCCCCCACCAACGAACAAAAAATGTGGGATATTTCTCCGCACAACGCAAGAAAAAAAAAACCACAAAAAAAGAGAACAAATAAGTCTAACAACGCGGGGCGGGCCACCCCCC
>JANXAH010000057.1 GCA_025062415.1 Anaerolineae bacterium
GGGGGAGATTTGGGGGGGGGGGGCGCCCCCCCGCCCCCCCCCCCCCAACGCGCCCCGCGCAAAGACAGGCGCCCCCCAACGCACCCCCCCCCCCCACCCCCCCACCCCCCCCCCGCCCCCACCCGGCCCGAGAGAGGGCCCCCCCCCCCCAGACACCCCCAAGACCGGGGGCCCCCCGGCCGCCCCCCCCCCCCAAATCGTTCGTTCAGGCTCTAATGTCGCCTCGCTTCTGCCTCCAGTCCCTCCCGATCCAGCAGAAGAATCCGATGGCCCTCTATCTTCAGCAGGCCCGCCTCGGCGAAGGCACGTAGCGTGCGGGCCACCACCTCCCGTACCGTGCCAATCTGGGCGGCAATTTCCTCCTGCGTCCAGCGCCGGACGACGGTTGTCGCGCCGGCCTCTGCCCCTTTTTCTCCCTCCGCATGCTCCAGCAGGAAGCGTGCCAGGCGCGCCCGCACTGTCCGCAAGGAGAGGTCCTCCACCAGACGGCTCAATCGGTCCAGCCGCCGAGCGAACTCCTCCAAGAGCACCCGGGCCAGTTCAGGGAACTCCTCTACCAGACGGAGAAAATCCGCTGCCGGAACGGCGTAGAGAACTACCGGGGTGAGGGCCTGGACGGTGGCGTGGTTGACTTTTCGGGGCAGGAAGGGAGGAACAACGTTCAGCGCGCCGCCTGGTCCCAGTTGGGCCAGCACTTGCTCCCGGCCATCGGGAGACGTCCGAATCGCGCGCACTTCCCCCTCAGCGACAAAGTAGACATACTGGCAGGGTTCTCCCTCCAGAATGACCATTGCGCCAGGCGCATACTCGCGGCGCAATGCCACTTCTGCCAGCCGCCGAAGCACCCGTTCGGGGAGGCTGGAGAAGAGGGGGATTCGCTGGAACGCCTGAACGGTCTGTTCATCCATCGTCGGGAGGAAACCTTGCGCGGAAGTCTACGGGGTATGTCTCATTTTTGTCGGAATCGTCCGATGGCCGGAGGCGCTGATTGAAAAATCAGCCTTCCCTGGACACTTTGTGCCAGGCGTCAGCCTTCGCTGACGCCGAAACTCCAGTCGGCGGAGGCCGACCTCCGGCCGAAGGCCCGGGTCAAGGGCGACTTCAGTCGGCACCCGGTGGTGGCCACCGACGCCCGACGAATCTGGAACACCCCGATCCGCGTGAACGATGCGCTTCTCTTTGAGGCACACGGCCAGGACAAAGGGGCAGGCCCCGCGTTTTGAGCATACACCAGGTCCGGCGAACTGTCAAATTGAATGCTTTGTCTACTTTAGCCTTTTGTGGGTGGGACACCCCCTTATCCCTCCTACCCCCCTTCTCCCCCGCTTCGGGGGAGAAGGGGGGAACAGATTTCCCCGCCCCTTGCCCGCTTGCGGGAGAGGGGAAGGGCCGGGGGAGGGGTGAGGGTTTCCGCCCGCCGCCGCAGAATGCCACTGCGAGCGGAGCGAAGCAGGCGAGCGGGAGGGCCACCCCCGCTAATGCTCGGGGCAGGCCGCCGAGGGGCTCGCCCGAGGCGAGGGGAGGGGGCAGAGGGTGGGGTGAGGGCAAAGAACGGCGGACTGCCGGGCAATTTTTTAAAGTTGCAATATCGGCCTACGTCCGGGTTAACGCGAAGCCCTTCGGGCTTTTTCCGCCCTGGGAAGGGCGGGATACGTCGCCGGGCGACGGTTTTTAGCCCCCGAAGGGGGCTTCGCAGCCGAGCCCGATGGTTTACCGCCGGGCAAAGATGAGTTTATAACTGAACTGCGGCCCAAATGTGACTTTTGTCATAGACGCGGGGCGTTCCCTGAGATACACTTGAGGCAACACTGCCCAGGGTGTTCTTTATGGCCAATGAGCGAGTCGTTCCCGAGATCAACCTGGCCCTCTGTAACCGGTGTGGGGCCTGCCTGTTCTCCTGCCCGGTTCACGCGGTGGAGATGGGGCCCGATGGCCCCTTCATCGCCCGGCCCCAGGACTGCACCTACTGCGCCGAATGCGAAACGTATTGTCCCACCGGCGCGATCGCGGCGGCGTATGAGATTGTGTGGGGCTTGCCCGAAGGAGGTAGATGATGGCCGTTCCAATTGCCGAAAATGTCTACTGGGTCGGTGCGGTGGACTGGGAGGTGCGCCACTTTCATGGCTACTCCTATCACACCCATCGCGGCACGTCCTACAACGCCTACTTGGTCGTGGATGAGCGGGTCGCGCTGATAGACACAGTGATGCGCGGGTTTGAGGACGAGATGCTCCGCCGCATCGCCGAAGTGGTAGACCCTGCTCGTATAGACTACGTCGTCGCCAACCACGGGGAACTGGACCACGCTGGCGCAATTCCCGCCGTGATGGCGCGCGCTCCACACGCTATCCTGGTCCACTCCAAACGGGCCGCCGATTCCCTGGGTAAGTATCTGCCCGATGGGTGGAAGCGGCAGGTCGTCGGGACCGGCGATACCCTCCCTCTGGGCCGCAAGACGCTGACGTTCCTGGAAGCGCCTATGCTCCACTGGCCAGACTCCATGTTCACCTACATCCCTGAAGACAAACTGCTCCTGCCCAACGACGCTTTCGGTCAGCACCTGGCCTCGTCGGAGCGGTTTGCCGACCAGGTGGACCCCGCCGTCCTCTGGGACGAGGCACGCAAGTACTTCGCTAACATCCTCACTCCTTTCAGCAAACTCATCCTGCGCAAAGTAGAGGAAGTCCAGCAGATGGGGCTGGAGATTGCGACCATTGCGCCCAGCCATGGTGTGGTCTGGCGGGAGAACCCGATGCAGATTGTGGAGCAGTACGTCCGCTGGGCGCGCGGCGAGGCGGGGGCGAAGGCTCTGGTTGTCTACGAGACGATGTGGGGCTCCACGGCCGAGATGGCGCATGCTGTCGCGGAGGGCATTGCCAGCGCGGGTGTGAAGGTGCGTGTGTTCCCCGTCCCCCAGACCGACCATACCACCGTAGTAGGGGAATTGCTGGAGGCCAAAGGCATTGTGGTCGGCTCGCCCACCCACAACCGCCGGATGCTCCTGAACGTGGCAGCGCTGATGGAGGATCTCATTGGCCTGCGGCCGGTAAACAAAATCGGCGCGGCCTTCGGCTCCCACGGCTGGTCCGGCGGCGCGGTGCCGCTGATAGAACAGAGGCTGAAGGAGGCCGGGATTGAAGTCGTCCAGGAGGGGCTGGCGTTAACCTGGTGGCCTACCCCTGAGGAGCGGGCCCAGGCTGTGGCCTGGGGCCGGGCATTTGGGGAACGGATTCTGGAAAGCCTTTCCAGGAGGGCAGAATGAGCGGAAAACTTCTGCAAGTCACGATAGATCGGGATGGGTGCATCAGTTGTGGGGCCTGCTGGGCCACCTGCCCGGAATTCTTTGAGGAAAATCCTGAAGACGGGTTCAGCCAGGTCGTAGGGGCTTATCGGGTCGGGGGTAATCCAGCGGTGGGAGAGGCCCCCGCCGAACTGGCGGAATGTGTACAGGACGCCGCGAACGGGTGCCCGGTAGAGGTCATCCATATAGCAGTATAGCCAGGAGACACAGTTATGCGTCCCACAGAAATCCTGATGCAGGAACACCAGATTATCCTGACCGTTCTGGACGCCGCCGCCCGGGAGGTGCAGCGGATTCAGGAGACGGGAGAGGTGCGGGTAGAGCGGCTGGAGCAGATGGTGGACTTTTTCCGCACCTTCGCCGACCGTTGTCACCACGCCAAAGAGGAGAAATTGCTTTTTGTGCGGATGGAGGAGCGGGGTATGCCCCGGGAGGCCGGGCCGATCGGCGTGATGCTCTACGAGCACGATCTGGGACGGGGATACGTGCGCGCCGTGGCGGAAGCGCTCCCCCGCGCCGCCAGCGACCTGGCCGCGCGGGAGGCTGTCCGGCGCAACCTGGCTCAGTACGTCCAGTTGCTGCGAGACCACATCTACAAAGAGGATTACATCCTCTACCCGATGGCAGACAGGCTGCTCCTGCCGGAAGACCAGCAGGCGCTGGAGGAGGGCTTTGAACAGGTGGAGCGAGAGGAGATGAGCGAGGGCGTGCACGAGCGATACCACGAACTGGCCCACCGGTTGGGGAAGGAGTGAGGGTTACCAGATGATTTGCAGTCCTGGAATCTGTGCCAGAGAGTGGTCGCGGGTAATGAGGGGTACTTCCAGAGAAAGAGCGGTTGCTGCGATGATACGGTCCGGCATATCTGGGGCCAACGTGCGAGGCACACGGCTCAGCGCTTCCACGACGGACCAGGTCAAGTCGGCAACGATGAAACTGCTCCCCTGGCGCAGTTCCTCGGCCAACAGGTTCCGGAACACGGCGGGAATTCGTCCCTTCTCGTACAGGTAGACGATTTCCACGAGGCAGATGGTGGGAACGTAAACGATGCTCTCGCCTCTAACACAGTCGTCAAAGAATTGACCTGCTCCCAGGCCAAGGCGAGGGCTGTCTTCCAGAAACCAGATCAGGCTATGGGTATCAGTGACGGCGGCGGGTTTCATATCTCTCGCGGGAAACGGCCCCACAACTCTTGGCGGACATCAGCGATTTCTTCTTCGGTAAGATTCAGCCCCCGCCACACCCCGCGCGCCAGACGAGTGGGACGGGAGTAGGTGGCCTGAAGTTCCCTCTCCAGGCGAGATAATAACCATTCTATCAAGCGCAACTTTTCCAGCGGAGGAAGCCGATCGGCCAATGCAAGAACTTTTTCAGCCGTAACCCATTCGGCCATTGTGTGCTCCTTTTCAAAGGCCCTGCATTCTCTGCAGTTATTATACCGCAACAATGCTGGAAAACCAACTGGTGGGAGCAAAATCTATGATAGAAGTCCGACTCTACGGGAAACTGCGTCGCTTCGGCCCCGACCCGCGCGGCGATCGGGAGACGGTGGTCTATCTGGAGGCCGAATCGGGGGAGACCGTTGGCAGCGCGCTGGCGCGGCTGGGCATTCCCCAGGCGGAACTGGCTCACATTTTCCTCAACGGCCGGCTCCTGACCACCTGCAACTCTATGGCCCCCTGGCTCCGCTACCAGCGGGTGCGAGAAGATGTCCCCACCTGTGAGTCCAACCTGGACCACCCTCTGCACGATGGCGACCGCCTGGGCCTCTTCGGGCGGGATATGGCGATGCTGGTGGTGTGACAGGGAGCACGTCGCAGGGCGCAAGTCGCAGGGCACAAGTCGCACGCAACACGGAATCCGCAACACGATGTACAAAGAGTTCAGCACCGACTACGACCGCTTCGTGAACTGGCCCGCCCGGCTGGCGGTGGAACTACCGTTGATTGAGCGCGTTGTGCCGCAGGCTGATAGCCTGCGCTACATCCTGGACGCCGCCTGCGGGACCGGGATGCACGCGGTGGCACTGGCCCGGCGGGGTTGGCGGGTGACCGGTGCCGACATCAGCCCGGAGATGATTGCCCGCGCCCGGGCCAATGCCCAGGCCGCCGGGGTGCAGGTCCGCTTTGAGGTCGCGGGCTTTGGGGAGTTGGCGCGGGTGTTGAACCTCTCCCCTACTCCCTTGCCCCCTTCCCCTCCCCTGCCAGGGGAGGGGAAGGGGGTTGGGGGATGGGGAGAGGTCCGGCCCTTTGACGCCGTCCTCTGCCTGGGCAATTCCCTGCCCCACGTCCTGACGCCCCAGGCTCTGCGCGCGGCCCTGGCCGACTTCGCCGCCTGCCTGCGGACGGGCGGTTTTCTCCTCATCCAGAATCTCAACTACAACCGGATTCTGGCCCGCCGGGAGCGGTGGATGGAGCCCCAGGCCCACCGGGAGGGGGAGCAGGAGTGGCTTTTCCTGCGCTTCTACGACTTTGACCCCGACGGCCTGCTCACTTTCAACGTCGTCCGGCTCCACCGGAGAGGGGGCCTGTGGGAGCAACGGGTGCTTTCCACTCGCCTGTGGCCGATGCGGCAGGCGGAACTGACCGCCGCGCTGGAGGAGGCCGGGTTCGGGGAAATCGCCCTCTACGGCGATATGCAGGGCACGCCCTTTGAACCCGACCGGAGCCCCAATCTGGTGGTGGTCGCCCGAAAGATGGAGGGTGTGCGATGGGACGCATCGTTGGGGGAGTTCTTGCGTTTCTGACAGGTTTTATCCTCCTTTTTCTGACAGCGGCCTTCGCCATTGGCACGTATGCCCAGCAGTACGAGGGCTGGTGGGTCAGCCTTCCCGTGGGCCTGCCCCTGGTCGGAATCTTCTTTGGGCTGGCCTGGGCAGCGTGGAGAAGGCGACGGCTCCGGCCCGTTCTGGGAGCCATCCTTGCCTGGAGCGCCCTGGGGTACACGGCATTCTCCGCCTACGCTACGTTCAGTATCAGCCGTCAGGTCGCCGCGTCTGCCGACCTTCTGGCCGGAATCGCTTTCCTCTTCCTGATCCCTCTGTGGGTTGTTGTGCTTCTGTTCACCCTGCTAGCCCGGTTGCTCCTCCACAGAGAGGAGATACCCTGGGCGCCTTTTGTGTTTGTGGGCATCTCCCTCGGCTGGCTGGTCGCCTTTTGGGGATTTGTGGGGATAATCCCGCCGGAACGCCTGATTCCCCCCGAGCCAGAAGGTTGGCTGGCCTATGGCTTCTTCCTGTTTCCATCCATCCTCGCTCTTGGCCTATCCATAGGGCTGGGGAAGGGACGGCGTTCCGGAGCGTAATCCGGAGCGCCAGAGGGAACGCGCAGGAAACTTAAGGGAGCCAAACAGGCGATGACCCGAGTACTCATTTTGGGCGCCGGCTTCGCCGGACTCTACACCGCGCTCCACCTGGACCGCCGGTTGCCGAAGGACGCACCGGTGGAGATCACGCTGGTGGACCAGAACCACTTTCATCTGTTCACGCCGCTGCTGCATGAGGCTGCCAGCGGGATCATCCACCCCGGCCTGATCATGACTCCCATCCGGCGGCTTCTGCGGCGCAGCCGGGTCCACTTCCTGCGCGCCCGCGTGGACAGCATAGACCTGGAGAACCGCCAGGTCCAACTCTGTTGTACTGTCCTGCCCTACGATGTTCTGGTGGTCGCCCTGGGCTCGGTGACCAACTTCTACGGGCTGGAGTCCCTTCGGGGACGGGCCCTGGAGATCAAGACCGCCGCCGACGCGGAGCGGTTGCGCTGCCATGTCATCAACCGCTTTGAGGCGGCGACCCGGGAGCGGAACCCCGAACGCCGTCGCAGACTATTGACCTTTGCGGTGGTCGGCGGCGGCTGCACCGGCGTGGAAACCGTCACCGAACTGCGGGAGTTCCTGCTCCATCTGCGGAAAGAGCAATACCCCCATATCCCTGTGGAAGAAGTCCGGACAGTCCTGGTGGAATTGCAGGATCGGGTTCTGCCCCAGATGGACCGGACCCTCTCCCGGACGGCGCTGCGGCGAATGCAGCGGATGGGCATAGAGGTTCTCCTGAATACCCGGGTGCGGGACTGGACGGAGGAGGGACTGGTTTTCGCCGATGGCCGCCCCCCTCTTCCCACCGAGGCGGTGGTCTGGGCAGCGGGAGTGCGGGCTCATCCCGTGGTGGCGGCACTCCCGCTGGAGAAGGACAACCTGGGTCGAGTGGTGGTGGACCCCTACCTGCGGGTCCCTGGTATGCCCAACGTCTACGTCCTGGGAGATGCCGCTCACGCCCGCCATCCGCAGACCGGGGAGGTCTACCCGCCGACGGCACAGGTGGCCTACCGGCAGGCGCCGGTGGCGGCAGCCAACATCGCCGCCGACCTGCTGGGGGTAACGCCGCGCGTCTTTGACTTCACCTACATCGGCGACCTGGTCTCCCTGGGCCGTCTCTCCGGTGTGGCGGACCCCTTCGGCCGCCACCTGCGCGGCTTCCCGGCCTGGGCGATGTGGAAGTTCTACTATCTCCTGCGACTGGTCGGCTGGCAGAACCGGCTGCGAGTAGCGCTGAACTGGCTGCTGGCCCTTCTCTTCCCCACCCACAGCGCCATCTCTTACGAGTGCGGGCCGGATTGTGCCGGGGAATTGTGCTTGTGAGTATCTTTGGCAAGAAAGCAGCGTTCGCAGGCCCAGCGGCCTGCGCTACGTAGCGCGTAGTGCAGGCTCTTATCCTGTACCCTACAGGCCCGGGCGGCCCGCGCTACCTGTGGTGCAGGCTGTTAGCCTGTACCCTACAGGCCCGGCGGCCAGTGCTACCTGTGGGGCAGGCTGTTAACCTGCACGCTACAGGCCTGATGGCCTGCGCCACATAGTGCATAGCGCAAGCGGTTAGCCCAAGGGCACTCACTTTTTCCCTGGCACTCGTGCCAGGCGCCAGCCTTCGCCGACGCCGAGATTCCCGGTCGGCGGAGGCTGACCGAGCGGCCGAAGGCCCAGGCAAGGCCGACTTCAGTCGGCGCTTCGGTGCAGGCCGACCGCACGGCCGAAGGCCCAGGCAAGGCCGACTTGAGTCGGCGCTTCGGCGCAGGCCGACCGAATGGCCGAAGGCCCAGGCAAGGCCGACTTGAGTCGGCGCTTCGGCGCAGGCCGACCGAACGGCCGAAGGCCCAGGCAAGGCCGACTTGAGTCGGCGCTTCGGTGCAGGCCGACCGAACGGCCGAAGGCCCAGGTAAGGCCGACTTGAGTCGGCGTGATGAGAAATCCTTCCCTGGGCACTCTGTGCCAGGCTTCGGCCTTCGCCGATGCCGAGATTCCCGGTCGGCGGAGGCCGACCGAGCGGCCGAAGGCCCAGGCAAGGCCGACTTGAGTCGGCGCTTCGGTGCAGGCCGACCGAACGGCCGAAGGCCCAGGCAAGGCCGACTTGAGTCGGCGTTTCGGCGCAGGCCAACCGAATGGCCGAAGGCCCAGGCAAGGCCGACTTCAGTCGGCGCTTCGGTGCAGGCCGACCGAACGGCCGAAGGCCCAGGCAAGGCCGACTTCAGTCGGCGCTTCGGCGCAGGCCGACCGCACGGCCGAAGGCCCAAAGAGGCCGACTTGAGTCGGCGCCGATTTGAAGGGAGCCCGGGGCCGGATGCCCTGTATTTTCACGGAAAGGAGGAGAACATGTACATCACCGAAGTCATCTGGTGGGCCTACACGGCCTTTGTCGTCGCTGTCCTGCTCTTTATGCTCTACTTCGCCGCCAAAGTGCGGCAGAAAGGAGGGTAGCATGGACCGGGAAGAGCGCATCTGGTTGGGGGTACTGGCCGTCGTCTTCCTGCTGGTCAACGCCATCACCCTCTCCCCCGTCGTGCCCTGGCAGAAGTGGATGCTCTGGGACCGCCCCACGCCCCAGCAGCAGGTCCGGGTGGAGTTCGCCGACTATGAGATTCGTCTTCCGCCTCAGGGCATTCAGGTGAAGGCCGGGGAGTTTGTGGAGTTCATCGCCACCAGCCAGGACGTCACCTACGGCTTCGGCGTCTTCCGCAAGGACGGACGGATGGTCTTTCAGTTGCAGGTGGTGCCGGGGTACGAGAACCGTATCGTCTGGCGGTTTGACGAGCCCGGCCCCTACGACGTCCGCTCCACCGAATACTCCGGGCCCCGGCATCCGGAGATGTTCGTCCCCGACGCCATTCAGGTTGTCCCGTAGGACAATGGCGAGCAGTTATCCTGCCATATCAGAGGAGGTGCGAGAATGGGCTGGAACGAAAAGTGGACTCTGCGCTTCGCCGTCGTCGCCCTCGTCTTCCTGGCGATGACCGGCTTTGAGGGAGTGCTGATGCGCACTCACCTGGCTGCGCCGCAGGCGCTGGCGGGCTTTGAGCGCGCCCTCAACGCCGTCCGCATCACTGACCATGAACCCACCGAGGCCGAACTCTTCTACGGGATGATGACGGTCCACCCCATCGTCGGTGTCTACGGCTTCGCATATATGGCTGTGATGGGCGCGTTCTACTTCCTGGTCCCCTACCTGCTCAAGCGGGAAATCCGCCATCGGAGACTGGTC
>JANXAH010000111.1 GCA_025062415.1 Anaerolineae bacterium
AGACGATCAGTTGTTCATACAGCCGTTCCAGGCTGATATCGGGGCAAACGGTCTGACGGCATTGGAGGGTGAGCGCGGCGGCGGAGAGGCCCAGTCGGACCGCCTCACCAGGAGAGAGCCCCTCCAGCAGGCCGAAGATGATAGCGGCCGTAAGCGCATCGCCTATGCCGGTCGGGTCCACGATGGGGACACGCAGGGCAGGGAGATGTCCGCTCTCCTCCCGCGTGGCGTAGCAAAGCCCTTTCTCCGCCAGGGTGACGACGGCCAGGCGGACACCTCTGGCGACCAGCCGGCGGGCCATCTGGATAGGGCGGCTCGCCCGGCCAACCTCGCCCAGCAGGGCCCCAGCCTCTTCCAGGTTGGGAGTGACCAGGTGGAGTTGCCCCAGGAACGGACGCAACCGCTCCGCCAGTGGCGCCGAAGTGGGGTCTGCACAAACCGGGCGATCGTACTGGGCCGCCAGCCGGAAGACCATCTCCAGCGTCTCTGGGGCCAGGTTCGCGTCTATCGCCACCATCCGTGCCTGCCGGAAGAGGCGACGGCGCTGATAGAGGTACTGAGGGGTGATGGCTCCAATCGCGGCCATATCGTCCAGGCCGACGATGAGTTGTTTCTCTTGGTCTTGAAGGGCCAGATAGGTACCAGTTGGGAGATCTGGAAGGACCAGGACGTGACGGACGTCTATACCTGCGCTTCGGGCCTGCTCCAGGATATATCGCCCAGCCCAGTCGTTGCCGACAGCGGAGATAAGGACAACCTCCACCCCAAGGCGAGCCAGATTTTCGGCTATGTTGCGGGCTACGCCGCCTGGACTCTGGCGGATCGTTCCGGGGTTGGAGGTCCCCATCTGGAGGGGTCCCCCCACCTGCCCTTTGACATCCAGACTTGCTGCACCGATGACCAGAACGTCCATCTTGTTTTCAGGAGGCGGGATGGAGCAGGGCAAAGGGAGTGTAGTAGCCGATCACGATTGCGGGTACGCCTTCTATTTCCACTTTGCCGTTGGGGTACCTCTTGAACTTTGCCGTATCCACGTACTCATCCCTTTCCGGCGTTTCCACAATCAGATAGGGCAGGCCGGGATCGGGCGGAAAGGGGGCACAGAGCAGATAGTCCCGTTCGCCACTTCCCCATTTCTGACGAAACTCCTTTGGGATGGGAAAAATCTGGCAGTCCCTGCCGGTCGGCAGAATTTCCCGGGCCTGAGAGGTGGGAAGCAGGAGAATACGGTAGGGTTCGCCGTCTATGAAGACGGAGGACTCCTGCCACGAGGGGCCTATTTGGACCTGGGCGACAAGGGGCGGACCGCCATCGGGGGCAGGAACAGGAATTAGAATGGAAAAGTTCTCGCTATCGGGGGAGGAGAGAACCTTGCTCAGCCGGGAGACCCATCCCTCCAGTTCCCGACACTTTTGGACCTCCTGGGGCCGGTTGTGAATGCTCCAGTATTCCCGCGCCAGCCCCAGGAGCCGACAGGCGTTGTCGTACCAGTTCAGTGCCTCCGGACGGTTGCCGAGAAGGTGATGCAGGAGACCCAGGTTGTAGGCTGCGATCGCCTCATTATGTCGCTGGAGCATTTGAGGCTGGCGCTGGAGGATGTCGTAGGCCTCCCGGGCTGAATGGAGGGCTGGGCCTAACCGCTCTGTTTCCCGCTGGGCCTCACTCAGGCAAAGAAGGGCAAGTGCCTCCCCAAGGTTGAATCGGCGGGTACGGGAAGTCTCCAGAGCCTGCCGGGCGGTTTCTTCCGCTTTCTGCCAGGAAATCCCTTTCTGACTCTCAGGGGTTCCGGACTTTCCCGGACAAACGATCTCCTGAAAGGCCCGCAACAGTTCCAGAACGGCTCTTTCCTTTACCATTTCCAGGGACAGGAGTATGGAGGGGCGCAGGGCGGGTCTCAGATGGATGTCTTTCATCCTACACCTCCTGCGGGGGGCAGGGCCCGGTCTTCTTCCAGAATCTGCTGGAGGCGCTGGAGCGTTCGCAGGGACTCCGGAGGAAGGAAAGCACGAGTGAAGGGATCGTAGGACATCCAGCGCAGCCTTTCGGCCAGACGGGCCGCCAGTAGAAAGGAGCGGATTTGCTTATCGCCTATTGCGGCCGACTGGAGTTCGCGAATCAGGGAGATTATCATCTCCGCCTGGGCCTGCGTCCGAGCAGCCTCTATGCGCAGTAATTCTGCTTCCCCTTCCACCCGGGCTGCGGCGGTCCGGCTCTCCCATTCTGTCCGCCAGGCCTCTACCCACTGAGCCGGAATCTGGTCATCTTCTACCCGGATCTCTCCCAGTTGCACATCCAGAATTCGCGCGCCAACTTTGAGGGCTTCCTCTTCCAGCGCTCGCTGCAGTCGTTCCCGGATGACCTTCCGGGGATGGTGGTCGTTCTCCCCGGTGGGGCTCAGGAGCCAGTCCAGGCGGTACTCCGCCAGGATGTTGCGCAGGATGCCTTCTGTAAAGCCCACAACCACCCGACCCCGCCAGTCCATCGGTGGTCCCTGGAAATCCGGCTCCCGAATCCAGCGAGCCGTAGCGGCCTTGAAAACCGCCTCAGGTGTGAAGGGGTATGGTTCTTCGTCTGTCGGTGGCTTGGGAGTCAGTTGTCCATCTGGGGTCAGGATGCGGTCGTCTATCTTAAACCGAACGTCCGCTTCACAGACTACAGGAATACCATCGCGGGTCATAGCCCGAACCGGAAACGTCCATTGCTGAGGACGCAGGTCCACAATCTCCCAGATTTTCTCAAAGGGCTCCAACAAGGGATAGTTCTGCCGCTTCGGGAGATTCGTTGCTAAGATACGGTACAGGCGCCCTGCCCGTTCTGTAATCACAGCGCTGTCGTTGTAAATGACCAGGAATCCGGGCCCCCCGATCCGGTGCAGGACGGTGTCGGCCCCCCGGGCGATCTTCCCTTCCTTAATCAACAAATAGGGGCCGAAGTACCAAGTGCCGAAGAGAAGGCGCTGAAGGAACCGATGGGCATCCAGAAGGGACCGGATGTCGTAGACCCGGTTCAGGAAGGAGGCCGCGACCATAAAGACCAGAGTTAGAGCGACAACGAGTGGAAAGGCAACCATCCCGCCAAAGAGGACGCGTCCCCAGAGCCCCAGGGCCATTCCCGTCAGCAACGGCGCCAGAATCGGAGAGATGAGGCTGATGCCTACAATCACCAGCCCCACGGTGAAGAGAAAGTTTTTCAGATAACGTCTGGCCTGTTTTAGCGTGACCATGCTGATCTACTCGTACTCCATCAGCAAGCGGTGCGCTTCCTCCGCCACATCCTTGGGGAGGTAGCGATGCATCATCGGCTGCAGGGCCATCTCTTCCAGAATCCGAAGGAATTCTCGGATTATTTCCTCCGGATCTACAGGACTATCTGAGCGGTCCAGTTCCGCCAGACGTTCTCCCAGGGCCAGGATCAGATTGGCCTGGGCTTCGGCCCGAGCCTGTTCAATGCGCCACAGCCGTTCCCGCTGGCTCTCCGCCTGCCGGACCAGAATCTGACGGACCCACTCCGCCTGCCAGGCCCGGATCCGTTCTTTCATCACCTCTGGCCTTACCGGCAGGATGTTGCTAATTCCACCGCCCAGCAACTGAATGCCCAGAGGCTCCAGTTCCTGCCTCAGACGGTCCCGGAACTCCCGTGCGATCTTTATACGCGGCGGTTCCTCTCCAACCCCATATGGCGCATACAGGTCATCAAAGCGGTAACGGGAGAGGATGTCCTGAAGGATACGCGTGCCCATCAGCTGGGGAATCGCGTCCCAGGAGAGTTTTTGGGTTTCGGGGGACTCGGGGAGCAACGTCATCTGAGCGTGTATCGCCTTGAAGGCGGCACTTCGGCGGAAGGGAAAGGGCTCACCCAACCGAGGTTGCTGGTCGCCCCGGTCTATCTGGAAAGGCGTAAAGGCCAGGACCTTTACCTGGATGCCATCCCGGGTCATCGCCTGAACCCAGAAGGCCCGCAATTGAGGGCGCAGGTCTACCGTCTGCACCGGGCGTTCAGCAAAACTGGTGAAAATGAGCCCTGGCCCCAGAACCCCTTTAAACTTCATCCCGCTGGAGACAGCGACGGCCATATCGCAGTCGGTCAGGATGACTCCCTGACCTCCGGCAAACTGGGTAAGGGGGTCGCCGGGAAGCCGTTCTTCAATCCGATCCTCCTCCCGGGAAGCCCGGGTGATTGCCCAAATAGGATAATTCTGCCCAGAAAGGTGGTCTAAAAGGATTTTGTAGACCGTCCAGTTCTGGCGCAGCCACGCTTGGAAGCGCTCGCGGCGCGTTCCCGTGCGGTCTGGCGGAGGGAAGGGGAGCAGTTTCCCGCTCACTAAGAAGAGGCCCAGGTGGAAAAGCGGGAATGCCAAAAGAGGGCCGCCAAAGAGAAGAACCAGGCCCCGCTCTCTCAGCAGGATCAGAGCCAGTGCACCCCAAAGGAGGACCAGGATGCCCAAGACGAGTTTGCCTGCTTTGCGGCTGCGAGCCCAGATCCACAGCAGGAGCAGAAAGAGGGAAAAAGAGAGCAGCAAGGTGATCGCAAATGCCGTCAACCAGGGAGGAAAAGCAGCGGGGAACAACCCGTACAAAATGAGGCAAATGAGAAAAAAGAGCAGAAGCGGAGCCAACACGTACATAGAGTGGACCATCCGCAGGCGACCGGTCGCGTCCGGGACTCCGGACTCCAGGAAACTCTCGGAGTTCTCCGGAATCGGGGCCTCGTGGTTCTTTGGCATAACCGTAACTCCGGGAAGAACGTTTGAGGAAGAACTTAATTTGGGGATCCAGCGCGTTCGGAGATCCCGTTTTTTCTAATCATACCCGATTACGGCATTTCGTCAACTCCGGTCAGGATGGACTCCAGGTAGGCCCGGTCCACCCGTCGGCTGCGCTGGACCGCTCGCCGCTTACGCAGCATACGGGGGATGCCCAGCAGGCCGGCCAGCATGCCCCTCAATCGGGCCCGCGCTGCGGCGCCTCGCCATGCCCGGAGTGCCTCCCATGCCAACTGGAACTGAGCCCGCAGGATGAGATACCAGTAGCGTCGCCAGAGGTCGCCCGGATAGTCCTTGACCAGCAGGTAAATAAAATTGCGCCCGTCGTAGAAACTGGCAACGGGGCCTCCTCCCGTCGCGCTCAACTTGTGGTAGACGACGGCACGCGGCGCGTAGACGCAGCGCCATCCTGCCAGTTGGGCCCGCCAGGCCAGGTCCACGTCCTCACAGGAGTAAAAGAAATCCTCATCCAGCCATCCAACCTCGTCCAGCATAGATTTCCGGTAGGCTGCGCTTCCTCCGCAGGCACTGAAGACATATTCCTCCTGGTCGTATTGCCCGTAATCGGTTTTCCAGACCCCGCGATTGCCGGGGCGACCGTCCACCCGATAGTAATCTCCGGCCGTGTGGAACGTATCTCTTCGGTCAAACAGGAGCATCTTGGAGGCAACGATGCCCGCTTGGGGGTGCCGGCGAAACGCGGCCACCACCTCTTCCAGCCAGTGTGGGTCGGCCTCCGTATCGTTATTGAGAAGAACGATGAATTCGCCCCGGGCTATCCGGATTCCGGCGTTGCAGGCTCCCGCAAAGCCCCGGTTTTCTCCCAGGGCCAGCACCCGGACCTCCGGGTAGTCTCGGGCTAAGAGGCTGAGGGAGTCATCCTGAGAGCCATTATCAACGACGATGATCTCAAAATCTCGCCAGGTCTGGCGACGGAGGCTCTCCAGACAGGTCGGGAGATGGATCGCGCCGTTCCAGTTAGGGATAATCACAGAAACAAGGGGGGTAGGCCTGAGGACATTCCCCTGGACCTCGGTGCTCTGCGGGGGAAAAGGACCATTGCTATCTGCGCTGCGCGTCACCTCTGTGCTCTCCGAAGTAAGTAACACTCAAAAGATGGGCGAAACACCATCTCGGAGTATACCCCCCTGGGAGATTTTGTCAAGCGATGGCAATGGAGGAGTTGACATATGAAGAGCGATGTGTTAAGATGAAATGGCCCCCAGGTTGGCCAGGCGGTCGCGCTCCGCGCACGCCGCGGAGTGAGGAAAGTCCGGGCTCCACAGGGCGCGGTGCTGGGTAACACCCAGGCGGGGTAACCCGACGGATAGGGCCACAGAAACAGACCGCCGGGTTGGTAGGTTGGTGGATGGGCGATCGGGAAGACAGGATCTAATCCGCACCAGTCGCCAGACACCGACCTGTCGGACCCGGCAAGGGTGAAAAGGTGGTGTAAGAGACCACCGGCGTCCGGGGTGACCCGGGCGGCCAGGCAACCCCCACCGGGAGCAAGGCCAAGCAGGGGCGACGCAGGGTTGGAAACACTCTCCCCCTGCACGGAGTGGCCCGCTCCGTCTGAGCCCCGGGTGGGCCGCTTGAGGCGGCGGGCAACCGCCGTCCCAGAGAGATGACCGCCACCCCGGCCCCCGTGCCGGGGGACAGAACCCGGCTTATCGGCTGGCCTGGGGGCGGCCAAGGCGCTTTCTGGACAAGAGGGATGAGCGCATTCCGAAGTTGGCAATCCCTGATACTGGGTCTTTTTCTTTCTGTAGCCAGTGGTCTTCTTATTCTGGGTGCGCTATGGCTGAGCCTGACGGACCGGGCGATGGCCCCGCTATCTCCCGTGCCACCCACGGAGATAGCCTGGGTTCTCCCAACCTCCACTCGGCGGACCACACCATCTCATCCGGCGCACACACCGGGCCTACCCACTCCAGGGGTAACGCCTGGACTTATTAGCACACCGACACCTCTCTCCGTTCTGTATCCCACTCTCTGCGCTCCACCAGCAGGGTGGCTCCCCTACACGGTTCGGAGAGGGGATACCCTCTACGGCCTGGCATGGCGCTCGGGCGTTTCTCCCCTTCTCATTATCCAGGGGAACTGTCTGGGAACGGATTTCCTTCAGGCCGGTCGGGTCGTCTACCTGCCCCCGACCTTCTTTGTCACCCCGACCCGTGTTCCCTGTGGCCCACCGCCGGGGTGGGTGCGGTACTTTGTTCAGCCGGGGGACACTCTCTGGAATCTCTCCTTCCGTCTGGGGGTATCTATAGAGGCGATTCGCCTGGCAAACTGTATGACGGACTACGTGCTGCGGGTTGGGCAGCCCCTCTACCTGCCCGCCTATCCGCCCCCGCTGACGCCGACCCGGACACCCACCCGTTTGCCGACAGCGGTCTATACCGCTACTCCGACGCCCTCTCTCACTCCGACACCAACGGGGACGCCCACAGGAACTCCGACGCCGACCTCTACACCGGCGAGGACCGAGACCCCGACGGTTACGCCTACGCCTACTCCCACAGACACGCCAACGCCCACGCCGTTGCCGACAGCGACGCCCTTGCCATCGCCAACTCCGACTCCAGAAACGCCATCTCCTACCCCGGTCCCACCGACACCGACGCCTGTCCCGTCCCCTGGACCGCCGACGCCGGAGACTCCGCCCTCCCCGTAGGATGAAATGGGGGGCGGCAGCGGCTTCGCCGCTGCCGCCCCCTAACCACCGCCCCTAACCCCCACTACCGAGCCCGTTTCTCACTCCGGTAAATTCGGCGAATTCGTCCCCACGGATCCGCCATGATGGTATAAATTACCGTTGTGTAGCGTTTCCTCTGCATCCCGTTGAGCGTTTCTTCCACCTCTTCCAGGTCCGCATAGGCCCGCATTCGGAGGCCTCCGTCGGGGGTGCGTTCGGCCTCTTCCCAGTTCCACCGCCCTAAATACTGGTACCGTTCCCCCCACCGGGCCCGCTGCTGAAGCGCCTGGTTTCGGGCCAGGGGATGCGAGGGCTCTCCGGTTGAGGAAGCGGAAGAGGTTTGCCCCCAGTCCAATTCACCCGCAACTCCCGTCACCCCGACTACCCGGACCGCCATACCCTGGAATCGGTCCAGTTGGCGGAGCGCGGCTCTTCGCACAATGAATGCCAGGCGTTCGTCGTCCAGGAAAATCGGCAAGGGAAGATGTTCGTCCATTCTTCGCGCATACCGGATCGCAATGAGAAGGGAGGATGAGTAAGTAAAAGAGAGCATAAACCCAAAATACATCAGCGCCATCAGGAAAGGCCGTGTCTCTTCCAACTGGGCCCGAAGTCCTGATGGTGGAGGTTCTTTACAATAGCCCTCTTCAAAAACGAAAAGGCACAGGAATTTCCGTAGCAAAGGGGAAGAAACGGATCCGACCAGAATCAGGAAGATCAGCAGGAGAGTCAGTGCGGGGGTCAAAATGGCCCGTACTATTGGCCTGCGCAGCCAGGCCCGCCATCCCAATTGGACCCTGGCAAGCAGGTTCTGTTCCCGAATCCGATGTCGGGCTTCGTAGGTTCCCTGGAGAACCAGAGGACAGCCCATCGTCGCCAATGCGACGATGAGAATTTGAATGTCGGCCTGCAGGCCTCTCCAGGCAGCGGAGCCAAGGGATAGAAGTCCGAAAGCACCAGTGAGGGGAATGAGCAGGAGGGGAAGGTAGAGGTGGGGCTCTGTAAACGCCAGGATGCCCGGTAGGCCTCCTCTTTCTTCTGGTTTCAGCCGCCATTCCTCCCAGGGTTCTGTGTCGGCACCACAGCGGGGACAGGGAAGGCCCGGCTGGTGGTATTCCCCTCTGCAGACAATGCATTCCGGCATTGTAGCCCTCCGGAAGCACCCTAAGGCCCCTTGCTATCCCAACCATAGGGCAGGAACTGGCCACAATGGCCCCTGTGGGAAATGGAGGACTCTTGGAGGAAGCGGACTACTTGCCAGTTAGTCAGCAGGAAAGGCTCGGGTGTCTACTACCCGAAACAGGCGATTTCTGTGGCGGCAACTGGCTGCCGCCACAGAAATCGCCCTTATGCGAGAGGACGCAGGGCGCGATACATTCCCTCGCGAAGTTTGTCCAGGCTGGTAAAGGAGGGATGGTCTGTAAGGATTCCCAGGCGGAGAGAGAGGCGGGGGATATGCTTGGCTTCAGATGTGCGCAGGGTTTCCCAATCCTCGCGAGGGTAGAAGAGAGCGATAGCCTCTCGCAACCGATGGCGCAACCGTTCTATCACCCGTTCGGCTTGCTCTGGTCGGGTGACTGCGAAAAAGGTCGTATCGTCTAACTGGCCCACGAAGGTCTCTGGCCCGGCCTCTTCCTCAGCGACATGGCGGATCATCAGGGCTAACGCTCGCAGGACATCGTCCCGGGCGACAAACCCGTACGCGTCCGCAAAGCCCTCTATCCCGTCCAGGGCCACCACCGCCACCGCCCATGGCCGTTCTGTGAGCATACGGGTCAATTGCTCGTCCACCAGGGTGGAGTAGGGGAGGTCTGTGATAGGGTGGACTACGGGATGCGTCTGAGCACGGCGCAGGATGTTGCGCACACGAAGTCGGAGTTCCTGAATGTCAAAGGGTTTGGTGATATAATCTACTGCTCCCAGTTCCAGGCCGGTCAGGCGGTCAATCCGCTCTCGCTTCTCGGTGAGGAAGAGGATAGGGATACGCGCGGTGCGTCGGTGGCTCCGCAGTTGTCGGCAGACCTCGTAGCCATCTATGTCTGGAAGACGAATGTCTAAGATGATCAGGTCGGGGAGGGTATGCTGGACGAAGGCCAGGGCCTCTTTTCCCCAGCCACATGTGCTCACTTCGTAGCCCTGAATCTGGAAGTACGAAGCGAGCATTTCTGCGGTGTTCGGTTCATCTTCAACGATGAGAATGTGCGGCGGCATTGCTGGCCTCGTCTGTGGCTAACCAATGGGCTCTTTGTAAATCGCGTAGGTACAGACTTTTCCTCCTGCAGCGACACAGTCAATTTCGTCTATCCGGAACTTCTTCCCCCCGCTGACCCAGTGGAGGCCTTCTTCTATGACCCCCATTCCGGCAAAGCAGATAGGGCGATCCGACCTCCGGCCCCAGCAGACCGGACAGGGCTCCATCGTGTAGGTATAATACTCGCCCTTGTCCTCCACTTTGCTCACCTGGTCGCTGAACTGGGTGAAAATCTGGGCCAGTGCTGGAAGCCCGACCTTCAGTTTCGCACCGAGGGGCAAGGCCCGAAAGGCCAGATCGCCCATCCCAACCAGGGGACCAAAGCCTGGAAGTCCAAGGGCAAAAGCGGCCCGTCCTGCTCGCAGTTCCAGCCCCCGGCTGCCCCGGGGCCCATACATTTCCTCCAGGGCCATGTTCAGCGCCGAAAAGTCGGCAAAATCAAATTCTTTGTCAAAGTTGTCCGGGGGGTAGTTGTCAATCAAGTGAGAGAGGCCTGCGAGGTTTAAAAGGGCGTTCAGCCCGTTTTTCCCCAGGACCTCCTCCAGGGCCATAATGTAAATCCGGGCCAGTTTATTCGGGTAGTAGTGACCGCTGGGTGGAATCCTCCTTGCCACGGTATGCCTCCTTCCCAGCCCCTACAGGATGTCGGCGAGTTCTTCGGCCGCCCGCCGCATTTCCAGAAAGACCAGTCCCAGTTTCGCTCCGGAACGGGCCATCACGGTCAGGACAGCCTCTTCTCCTACGGCCGTCAGGATGACATACCCGCGCTCCCCTTTCACGTAGACTTCGTCCAGCGACCCTCTACCTAATTCGCTGGCGATCCGTTCGCCCAGGGAGAGCATGGCCGCGGACATAGCGGCTACCCGGTCCTCTTCCACTCCAGCGGGGAGTGCCGAAGCAATAGCCAGACCATCCACACTGACCAGGGCAGATGCTTCTATATCCGGGGTGCTCATCTGGAGGTTGCGTAGGCGGTCCACAAGCCGGTCGGTGCGAGATCTTTCGGCCATTCCTGACTCCTTTAATTGAGTGTACAGGCGTTGTGCCAGTATTATAGCGAAACTGTGGGATTTTGCAAAATTCAGGTAGCGAAGGCCACCCTGCTCACTCCATACCGGGGTTGAAGCCTACAAACGAGAGGAACAGAAGAGAAAAATATTTCGTTGCAGCGGCACAGCCGCCGCAACGAAATATTTTTTAAGAGAAGCCAGGGCTGTTCAAGCGGGCTGGCTATGCTGCCATCCGGCTTTCAATATATCGGACTGCGTCCCCGACCGTTTTGATCTTCTGGGCCTCTTCATCGGAGATGGTTCCGCCAAACTCCTCCTCAAAGGCCATCACCAGTTCCACAAGGTCCAGAGAATCTGCTCCCAGGTCCTCGCGGAAGCGAGCGTCCATCGTGACCTTTTCAGGCTCTACCCCCAGCAGGTCCACGATGATTTTGACGATGCGTTCGTAGATGTCGCTCACCTTACACCTCCTCGTGGCTTTGGGATATTTTAGCGCAGGAAGGGAATTTTGCCAACTCCAGTTGACAACACCCCGGCCTGCTGGTATGATGCTGCTACTAATAACAAACACCGCGGGAGAGATGAGGTTGCATCAGAAGCGTAAGGCTGACCACATCCGAATCAGCCTGGAAGAGGATGTCTCCTTTGCAACGTTGACAACCGGGCTGGAGCAGTATCATTTTGTTCATTGCGCGTTGCCGGAGATTCGCCTGGAGGATGTGGACATCCGGGTGAATCTGCTGGGCAAATCTCTGGAGGCCCCCCTGTTGATCTCCTCTATGACTGGAGGGACGCCTCTGAGTCGGGATATTAACCGTCGGCTGGCCGAGGCGGCCCAGGCTCTCGGAATCGGAATGGGCCTGGGTTCCCTGCGGGCCGCGCTGGAAGACCCCTCGCTGCTTTCCACCTATCAGGTGCGGGACGTGGCGCCCAATATTTTGCTGCTGGCGAATCTGGGAGCTGTTCAGTTGAACTACGGCTACACGGTGGACCACTGCCGTCGGGCTGTAGAGTGGGTGGAGGCGGATGGCCTCATCCTTCATTTGAACCCCCTTCAGGAAGCCCTCCAGCCCGAGGGCCAAACAGACTTCTCTGATTTGCTTCGGAAAATAGAGGCCGTCTGCAGGGGGCTGGAAGTTCCGGTGGTGGTAAAAGAAGTGGGCTGGGGACTTTCCGCTCGGGTCGCCCGTCAACTGGCGGACGCGGGGGTCGCCGCGCTGGATGTGGCTGGGGCCGGCGGGACGTCCTGGAGTCAGGTGGAAATGTACCGCAGTCAGGACCCTGTGCACCAGGCGGTCGCTGCGGCATTCCGGGACTGGGGAATTCCTACCGCGGAAGCCATCCGGGAAGTGCATCAGGCCGTTCCACACCTCCCGATCATCGCCAGTGGGGGAATCCGGGATGGCATCCAGGTTGCTAAGGCGATCGCTCTGGGAGCCACCGCATGTGGTGTCGCTCGCCCGCTGCTGAGCGCGGCCGCTGAATCCACCGATGCCGTCCTCCAGGCCCTGACGGTTATCATTACCCAACTGCGGATCGCTATGTTTGCCGTCGGAGCGGTGGACCTCCGCGCGCTTTCTCAGGCTCCTCTTGTTCGCCGGGATTAGAGAGGGAACGAATTCAGTCCAGTTCAAAAGGAGCCAGCGTCCCGTCCGGTAATAATTGTTGGACTTTCAGTTCCGCCTCGTCCAGTTTCCGGCTACAGTAGGCTGCCAGCCGTCGTCCCCGCTCGTAGAGCGCCAGGCTCTCCTCCAGAGTCAGCCCGCCGGCCTCCAATTTCCGAACGACCTCCTCCAGTTCCGCAAAGGCCTCTTCAAAAGTCAGTTGTTCCACGTTTTTCATAAAGGCACTCCGTACAGCGGTGATCGGCGATTTGTGGCGGTCTTCAGTCGCTACAAGGCCCGTCAGGTCCTACCCCAGGCGGGGCTTTGCCAGAATTTCCATCACCCGCAGGTCAAAGAACGATTGGGCGTTGGCAGGCTTCAGGACGATGGCCGTGTCGGCGCCCCGACCGGTCCCCGCAATCGCAATGCAGGGCTCATCCACCCGCACCAGCCCCGCGTCGGCCGCCATGACCGCAATCTCTATGCAGACTTTCATCCCCTCCCCGAAGGTGCGCAGGGCAAACGCAATGATTTCATCGGTCAGGTAGGTCCCCAGTTTGCGCCGCACCGCGCGGTTGATCCCCCCGAAGGCGTGTTGGCAGGTCAGGATACGCCCACCTCCAGATTCAATGGCGGCCCGGTTCTCAGGGAGCAATTCCTGTTCATTGGGCGCCCGGAAACCGGCGGAATGGGTCACGACCACTA
Source organism: Anaerolineae bacterium (assembly GCA_025062415.1). Classification (GTDB taxonomy): domain Bacteria; phylum Chloroflexota; class Anaerolineae; order B4-G1; family DUEL01; genus SpSt-77. The sequence goes on from JANXAH010000111.1 coordinate 13,031, forward strand.
CGTTGTAGCCCCGGAAAGTTTGTACTGCCCGGACGCCAGTCTCCCCGGTCGTGCTGGCGACCAGAATGGTCCGGATGCCCAGTTGTTCCGCGCGCTGCCGGGCAGCCTGGAGGGTCTCCTCCGTGTTGTGGGGGCCCGGTTGGTCAAAATACAGGGTCGGCACGGTCAACGCCATAGCGCCCTCCCGAGAAAGACGATTCGCCGGGAATTATACTGTAGTTAGATTTCTATTCCAAATACCGTCCGCATCAGGATGCCGATGGCGAAACTGATCGCCGCCACAGCGAGGCTCAGCCCGGCCATCTCCAGGAACCGTCGCCGGAAGGGGAGGTCGCGGGCCACGGAGACGTAGTAGTTGAAAAAGGCGATAATCAGGACGGCCACCGTCAGCGTGGTCGCCAGGCAGAGGTATGGGTTCTTCAGTAACAGGTAGGGCAGGATAAGGGCCAGGACAGTGAAAATGTAGGCAACGCCGGTGTATAGGGACGCCCGCAGCGGGTTCCGTCCGTCCTCCTCGGCCTTTGTGGAGAGGTATTCGGAGGCACCCATAGAGAGGGCAGCGGCGATACCAGTGATAGCGCCAGTCATCGCCACCAGGGAGGTGTTCTGGAGCGCAAAGGTCAGCCCCGCCAGCGCGCCCGTCAATTCCACCAGTGCGTCGTTCAGCCCCAGGACGATGGAGCCAGTGTACCGGAGCCGTTCCTCGTCCAGCATCGCCAGCAGGGCCTCCTCGTGTGCCTTCTCGTCCTGTGCGATCGCCTCCACGTCTGGTACGACGCCTTCCATCTGGGCGTAATTCTCCTGCGCTCCCTCTTCGCCCTGCTCCATCAGTTTGACCGCGAAGGTGATGCCTAAAACTTGCCCCACCAGGGCGTAGAACCAGACTTTGAGCCAGTTCGGACGGACTTCTTGCCCGGTGAAGCGGGCCCAGAGGCGGGAGTGACGCAGTTCGTCCGCCGCGATGCGCTCCAGGACGGCCCGGTTCTGGGGCTCCCGGACCGCTCGCGCCAGGCGGGTATAGATGTGGTGTTCCGTGAGTTCATTCCGCTGATAGGTCAGGAGTGTTTCCCGTTGTTGCGTCGTTAGTTGAAGAGATGATTGCATATTAGCCCTCCTGGGGTTCTACCACGTGCTCTACTGTCCGGATGAACTGGGCCAGTTCACGGCGAGCCTCAGCCCAGCGATCCGGGTTCCGGAGTTGATGGGGCAGATCTTCTTTGACCCAGAGGTACATCGCCCGGGGCAAGCCCCGGACAGCCGTCGTGATTTCGCCCCGCTGATAGCGGGCCCATGCCCGTTCAACAGCCTCCAGGAAACGGGAATGGGCCGCCTCTATCGCTTCGGAGTTCTCCTGTTCTATGGCCTCAAGAAGTGTCCTGGCCTCCTGCAGCATAGTCTCAATGGCTCCCATAGGACCTGCGACCCTCTGCGAAAGGAATCAGCCGCTGCGAGATCGCCAGAACAAGGGCATCGGCAGCGTGACTGGTGTATTGCTCCACCTGTCCGAGGTCACAGAGGCGGGCCAGTTCGGGGTCCAGCGGCATTCGGGCCAGGATGGGTATGCCCAGGACTGCCGCCGTGTGCAGGGCCTGGCTGGGGCCGAAGACCTCTATTTGTTCTCCACACTTCGGGCAGGTCACGTAGGACATGTTCTCCACCAGACCAAGGATGGGCACACCCAGGCGTTCCGCCATTCGCGCCGCTTTACGGACCACCATCCCTGCCAGGTCCTGGGGTGAGGTGACCAGCAGGATGCCGTTTACGGGAAGGGACTGCATCACGGTGAGAGCAGCGTCCGACGTCCCGGGCGGCAGGTCCACTACCAGCACATTCAGGTCTCCCCAGAGGACGTCGCTCCAGAACTGCTGAATGGCACCGCTGATGAGCGGGCCCCGCCAGAGAACAGCCTCGTCCTCGTCAGGAAGGAGCAGGTTGATGGACATCACCCGGATGCCCGTTGTGGTTTCAGCAGGGAGAAGGCCCATTGGGCCCATCAACGGAGGCTCCTGCAGGCCGAACATCCGGGGGATGCTGGGGCCAGTGATGTCGGCATCCAGAATGCCCACGCGCTGGCCCTGACGGCGCAGGCCCACGGCCAGAAGCGCCGCCAGCGACGATTTGCCCACACCTCCCTTGCCGCTCATCACTGCCAGAACCTTCTCTATCCGGTTGAACTGAGCAGTGGTCCCTCGTTGGGGTTCCGGAGGCCGCCGCCAGATGCTGGCCCGTTCCTCCAGCGTCATCTCCCGAAGGGAAATCCGGACATCCCGTACGCCCTCCAGAGCCAGGATGGCCCGTCGGGCCTGTTCCACGATACTCTCCCGCAGGGGACAGGCCAGGGTGGTTAACGCCAGGGTGAAGGAGACGATACCGCCCTCCACTCGCAGGTCCTGGACCATCCCCAGGTCTACGATGTCCCGGCCCAACTCTGGGTCTACTACGCGCCTCAGCGCGCTGTGAATTTCCTCAATGGTCAACATATTCCTTTGTGCTGCCTGTCCCTTGGTGTCGTGAGTCTGGCGGTAAACCTCGGGCGCAGTGGCGAAGCCCCCTTTGGGGGCTAAGAACATTTCTGAAAAATGCCGGAGGTCACGTAACGCAGGCTGTTAGCCTGTAGCGCAGGCTGTTGGCCTGTAGCGCAGGCTGTTAGCCTGCATTTGCAGGCCTGGTGGCCTGTGCTGCTTGCAGGCCTGGCGGCCTGCGTTACCTGTAGCACAGGCTGTTAGCCTGTATTTGCAGGCCTGGTGGCCTGCGTTACGGGCCTGACGGCCTGTGGTGCTGGCCTGGTGGCCTGTGCTGCTTGCAGGCCTGGTGGCCTGCGTTACCAGTAGCACAGGCTGGTAGCCTGTACGCTGCAGGCCTGGTGGCCTGGGTGACGGGTAGCACAGGCTGTTAGCCTGTCCGCTGCAGGCCCGGTGGCCTGCGTTACGGGCCTGGCGGCCTGTGCTTCTTGCAGGCCTGGCGGCCTGTGTTGCAGGCCTGGCGGCCTGCGTTACCGTAGTACAGGCTGTTAGCCTGCATTTGCAGGCCTGGTGGCCTGCGTTACCTGTAGCACAGGCTGTTAGCCTGTATTTGCAGGCCTGGTGGCCTGCGTTACCGTAGCGCAGGCTGTTAGCCTGCATTTGCAGGCCTGGCGGCCTGCGTTACGGGCCTGGCGGCCTGTGCTGCTTGCAGGCCCGGTGGCCTGCGTTACCGTAGCGCAGGCTGTTAGCCTGCATTTGCAGGCCCGGTGGCCTGCGTTACGGGCCTGGCAGCCTGTGTTGCAGGCCTGGCGGCCTGCGTTCCTTGCAGGCCTGGCGGCCAGCGCTCCGGCAGGCCCGTTGCAGTTTGACGCATTATTCCGACAATGATTCGCCTTCCCTGCCGCCCGGCAAAGGTTGTTAAAAGAATAAATTTTGTTGCGGTGGCTACGCCGCCGCAGCACAAACCGTCGTCGGACGCGCCTGCGGGTCTCACGCCTCCATCTCCATCGGGTGGGCCTCTATGTGCTGATAGTAGGCCCGCAGGAACTCCTCCACAATCCGGCGGGTCTCCTCCAGGTCCTGGGCCCAGAGCCGGAGCACCTCGTCCCCCAGCAGGGTCAGGCGGTAAACGCGGCGGGGCGGCCCCTGAGCCTGTTCCCGGTCCCAGGCGGAAACCACCCAGCCGCGATCCTCCATCTCCCGCAACGTCCGGTAGACAACGGCGGGGTTAAACTTTCCCAGACCGAGCGAGTCCAGGCGCTCCAGCAGGGTGTAGCCATGAGCAGGACCGTGGTGCAGAAGCAGGAGCAGGGCGGGCTCCAGAAACCGCACTGTCCGGCGGGAACATCCCCGCTGGTGCCCCTCGCGGCGATCCATAGATGCTCCTTACCCCTTCCCGATTCCAGGAGGAACTTTACCATACTATTTGCAATTTGTCAATAGTAAAGTTGTCAGTAGATGAGTCCAAGGAGGGTCTCCGGGGATGGAGCCCCGGAAAGCCGCGTTCATCTCGTCCTCCGTTCCACCTCCAGAAGGATGATCCCGGTCAGGATGAGCCCCCCTCCGAGCCATTGGGCCGGAGTCAATCTCTCCCCTAAAATCAGATAGGCCATCGCTGCTGTCATTACCGGCTCCAGGGTGACGATGAGGTTAGCCACCCCGGCCGGAAGATAGGTCAGGCTGACAGTGTAGAGCCCGTATCCTCCAATGGTCGGAATCAGAGCCAGGAGCAACAGAACAGCCCATCCGTCCAGGCGGTTCCCCAGCCAGAAGAGGGTGCTGGGGCGCTGGAAGAGGAGCAGGAAGGCTGTTGCGGTTGTGAAAGCGCCGAAGGTAGCCGTCCAGGGGGAAAGGGCCCGCCGGTGGGCAGCTCGCCCGAAGAGGCTATAGGCGGTGAAGGCCAGCCCACTGGTGAGCCCGACCAGAATTCCCAGCGGGTTGAGCCTCCAGGCAGCGGGTTCGTAGGCGCCGGAGACGAGGACACAGCCCGCCAGGCTCAGGAAGAGCGCGCCCACCCGGACCGGGCCGAAGCGTTCCCCGAAGAGGGCCCGCTCCGCCAGGGCAGTGAAGGCGGGGGAACTGTAGACCAGAACCGTTGCCACCGCTGCGCCGTTGAGGGCCACCGATGTGGTCCAGAGCCCATTGAAGACAGCCAGGGTCAGGCCGTAGGCAGCGAAGAATCCCAGATCGCGGCGGGGGGTCGGAAGCCGGAGGAGGGAGGGCCGGAATACTGCGAATCCACCGGCCAGTCCCAGTGCGACAAAGAGATCCCTCCAGAAGGCCAGGACCAGCGGGGGCAACTGGTAGTGGTTGCTCAGGTGAGCGATGAAGATGGCCGTTGTGGACCAGATGGCCGTTCCGGCCAGGCAGATGAGGACACCGCGGGTGGAGAAGGGATGGCGCGTCATCTCCGATGGTCGGTGACAGGATGGGGGCGGGAAGGGGGGCG
>JANXAH010000120.1 GCA_025062415.1 Anaerolineae bacterium
TAGCGCAGGCTATCAGCCTACCCTGCCGCAGCGTGGGTTGTCAGCCTGCCGTAGCGTAGGCTATCAGCCTGCCGTAGCGTAGGCTGTCAGCCTGTATTCGGCGGGCCAGCAGCCCACGCTCCGACGAGCCACGCCCTTTGAGCCCCGACGCAAACGCCCGACCTCAGCGCAGGGCCTTCCAGGCCTCTTCAGCCCTGGAAAAGGCACGGCGGGCCAGGTGAGAACGATCGCTCCCGATGGTTTGCCCCAGATAGGTCATTTTCGGACTTCGGTCGGAAGGGGCGCCCGGTCGTCGGGAAAGCGCTGCCCATCCGGCCCCAGGGCCGGAAGCGGGAGGATCACCGCCTCCGGCGTCCCAGGATTGCGGTGTTCGTACCAGCCAACACCCAGGCGGTAGACGCCCGGCGGGACCTCCGTCAGAGAAAGGAAAACAGTTTCGCTGACAACCTCACCCGTGACCCACCAGGAGGTGGGGTACTTTCCCTCCCGTGGGGGAGTGTCGCTCTGGACAACTGGGGCCCCTGTCGTCGGATCAAAAAGATGGACAAAGCGGGTGTAGTCAGCACGAGGAGATACCAGCGCCTGCCAGTAGAGGGTCAGGGCAAGGCGGTCGCCCTCCCGCGCCAGGTCGTAGCCCGCCAGGCGAATCTCCCCGCCGAAGTTCACGTCCATCGGATAAGAGATAGGGGGAAGGGAAAAGACGCGCAGCATAGGCTTCTCATGGTAGGGCTCCTCCAGCGGCAGGGAGAAGGGCCCCACGGTGTATGCCCCAACAGCCTGCAGGGATGGGAACCGGTAGAGAACGACCTGCAGGGTGTATGGGTCGCCGCAGGCCAGGCCCAGCGGCAGAGGGAAATCGTACCGGTCGGTCACCATCTCACCGGGGCGCCACATGCTCGTGGGCAGAAAGCCGTAGCCGGGCTGTGTATCCATCACTTGAACATCCCGCCCCGCCGAATCCCGCAGCCGCAGGGAGATGCCGTAGTTGGCCGCAATAGGAAACCGGGCGCTCCAGGCCAGCCGAACCGACAGCCGGTCCGGCGAGGCCTGGGCGACCGTCGCGCCGTGAAGCCGGATTCCGGGGCCGAAGGCCGCCAGAACCGGCGCTTCCGGAGAAAGGGGCGGACCTGCGATCACCCGGACGGGGGCCAGGTAAAGGAGACCCCGCTCCAGCCCGGCAGGAGTCCGGGGAGTCAGTTCCCCCGTGGGGCCGAAGAGCCGCAGGCGCAGGAGGTAGAGGCCACGCGGGGTATCAGGAGGCACGGTCAGAGAGCAGAGATGGAAATCGCAATCCGCTTTCGCCAGCGGGGTCAGGTCGTACCGCACCGCCGCCGGGGAAACCAGTTCCAGGGTGACAGTTGGAGAGAAACTGGTCTCCATCTTCAGCGTCGCGGTCAGCGGGTCGCCGGGGGAGAATATAGCCCCGGAGAGGGTGTATTCCAACAGTTCGGCCCATCCGTCTGCGCCCTCAAACCGGACACCCTGGGGCTGGGAGTGCAGGTAGGGCATCTGGATGAAGTCCATATTCGGGTTCTGGTCGGCAACAGGGGGCCGGAAAAGGGCGGAGCGGGCGACGAGAAGGCCGAAGGCTCCCAGGACGAAAAGGAGAAGGATTGGAGCGCCGACTGAAGTCGGCCTGGTTGGGGCCTTCGGCCGGAGGTCGGCCTGCGCCGACTGAGGCCCCTCCGTCGGCCAAGGCCGACGGCTGGCGCACAGACGCCCCAACAGGGCCGATTTCCAATCAGCACCAACAGAACTCGGCCCGGCCTGGGCCTTCGGCCGGAGGTCGGCCTGCGCCGGCTGAGACCCCTCCGTCGGCCAAGGCCGACGGCTGGCGCACAGGCGCCCCAACAGGACTGATTTCCAATCAGCACCAACGGAAGTCAGGGTCAGCCTTCCACGCATCAGAAGGGCCAGCACCCCCAGCACAGTGGCCAGGGAGAGCCCCTCCGCGGCGGCCCGGATACCTGTCCGCCCCAGCCAGAGGACGACTGTGTGCTCTCCAGGGGAAACCTGCAGGAAGAGATAGCCCGAACCCTCCACAGGCCCCACCTTCACCGGCTGGCCATCCACACTCCCCCGCCATCCCGGCCAGTAGAGGATCGGAAAAGCGATGCTGCCCCCCTCGCCGGAGACCCGCCAGACCTGACGGGTGGGGGCAGAGAAGACCTGCGTCGCTTCCAGGCGCGCGCCGTCCAGCGGAATCGCCCGCGGCGGCGCATCGGGCTCCACAACGGCGTCGGAGGTAAAGGGGCGAGGAACGACGGCCTGGTAGAGATACTCGTGCCGGATGGTCGTCCCGATGTTACCGGTGAAGAGTTCGTAGAGGAGAAGGCGCTCCCGCGATACGTCCCCCGGCGAGATGGAAAGCCGGTCGGGACGAAGGGGAACCAGAACAGCCAGCGTCAGCGCGGCCCCAGCCAGCAGGGAAGCCGGGATCAGGACACGAGGCCTCCCGACCAGCCACACGTCCACCCCCAGCCCCAGGACCGCCGCGGCGAAGAGGGCCTGGACGGAGAGGAACCGCCAGGGGAACTGGACCATCGGCAAGAGCGGCAGATGGTCCCAGAGGGGTTTGCTCAAGGGGGTGACCATCAGGGTGGAGATGAGGAGCCCCGCCAGCCCGAAAAGGGCAACCCGCAGAGAACGGAGAGATTTTTCCGATTTCTTTGGGCCCTTCGTATCCTTTGTGGTCTTTTGGAATAGTATCGTCCAGGCCAGGAGCGACAGCGTCCCTACCCCTGCCCCGATGGCCTGCGCAAGCCCCATCGCAAAGGGAGTACGGCCCGGAGAAGTGAGGGAGTAGTCAAACCCGAAGGAGTCCTGCACCAAGTTCCAGCCACGGAAATGGTTGGTGTAGTGGAAATACCCCTCCGTCACCGGGCCCAGTTGGACCAGAGGGCTCTCGGCCAGGGCAGGGAACCAGAACCAGGCGGCCAGCGCCAGCCCCAGCCCCAGGGCCCCCAGGTCCCTGAGCATCCCCCGGTTCGGACGATGGCGCATCAGGGTGTAGAGCAGGACGAAAGGAGTAAAAATCAGGGCCGAGATGTTGTGAGTCAGCAAAAGACCGGCGTAGACCAGGGCGACAGCGGCCCGGCGGAAGGGACGGCCTGCGGGAAGGTCCAGGGCCCAGAGGACGAGGGGATAGAAGACGAAGGCGTAGAACTCGGAGAGGGAGTCGCCCCGGACGTAGACGTTGACCAGGTGAAAGGGGGCCGCGGTATAACCGACGGCCGCCAGCCAGGCCGCCCACGGGCTCCGGGCCCGGAGGCGCATCCAGCCGTACATCGCCCACGCGGCCAGCAGGAAGCCCAGGGTCTGGGTCAGTTGGACCGACGTGAGGATGTCGGCGCCGAGGAGGGTCAGCAGGCCGGCCAGATAGTAGGGGAGCGCCGCGTAATAACTGTAGAAGGGGTAGCCCAGGCCATAGGCCGCATCGGGCATCCAGCGGACGGGAAAGACGCCCGCCCGCAGGTTGACGGCCATCTGGTGGACCCGCTGGAGGAGAAAAGGGCTATCGCCGCCGCCGCGCGTGTTGACGATGCCCGGCCCCCACCAGAGGGGCACCGCAGCCGCCAGCGCCACCGCAAGGAGCAGAACTACCCGAAAAGTCTCCTGCAGAGAAAAGCCGCGCCTTTCTGCGTTCACCCGTATCCCTTATTTCAGGACGCAGACAGACGCAGGTTTCTCGGATTTTCTACCTACGCCCATCTGCATTTATCTGCGTCCTACTTCAACGGCCAGAAAATGGGCAGGAGCACCAGGATGGCCCCGAAGAGCAGTGCGGCCAGCGGGCCGCCGACGCGGAGATAATCCCGAACCCGGTATCCGCCGACGCTCATCACCAGCACGTTCACCGGATGGCTCAGGGGGCTCAGAAAGACCAGCGAGGTCGCCAGCGCGATGGCCATTCCCACCGATTGGGGGTTCAGCCCTGCACTCTGGGCGACCTGAATGCCGATGGGGGTGACGACAGCGGCCACGGCCGCGCTGTGCATCACCTGAGTCAGCAGGGCCGTCAGAGCCATCAGACCGGCGACAATGGCCAGAGGCCCGGCAGGGCCCACTGCGGTCAGCAGACCGTGGGCCAGGGTTGCGGCGGCGCCCGTCTTGCTTAAGGCGATGCCCATCGGCATCATCCCGGCGACGACGAAGACCGTCCGCCACTCAATGACCTCGTAGGCCCGGTCCATCGGGAGAACACCCGCCAGGACCAGGGCCAGCGCGCCGCCCAGCAGAATCTCCGCCACCGCCTGGTAGTACACTGCGGCCAGAATCAGCGTCAACAGGACAATGGCCGTGGCGATCCAGCCTTTTCCCGCTACCGGCAGGAGTTCCCGCTCGTCCGCCAGCAGGATGAGGTCGGGCTCCGTCCGCAGGACTCCCAGCCGGTCCCGCGGCCCCTGGAGGAGGAGCGCGTCGCCGAACTGAAGGGGAAGGTCGGAGAGGCCGGTGCGGATGGGCCGCCCGGCCCGCCAGATCGCCAGCACGATAAAGCCGTACTTCTCCCGGAAATGGGCCGCCCGCAGCGTCTGGCCGATGAGGCTGGAGCGGGGCGCCAGGACGGCCTCCACAACCACCACTGCCGACGACTCCAGGTCCTTCTCCGTCCACTCCCTTGGGGGCAAAATCTCCAGGTATGGGGGGCGGTCCCGACGGCGGAAGTCCTCCAGATTCCCCTCCAGCAGGACGATGTCCCCTTCCTGGAAAACCATTTCGGGACGAGGGGCCAGCGTCACCCGGCCGTTTCGCTCCACGCCGACGACGTTGAGCCCGTAGATTTCTCGGAAAGTACTCTGGGAGAGGGGCTTCCCGATGAGGTACGACCCGGCGGGGATGCGGGCCCGGAAAAGGCGCTCCCCCAGCCGGTAGAGCCGGACCAGGTCGGCCTCTTCGGGCCGGGAGACGCCCGTCCGCTCCCGGATGGGCAGGACTGGGAGAAGTCGTCGGCCCCACAGGGCCATATACGCCACCCCCAGGACGACCAGCGGCAGGCCGACGGGGGCGAAGTCCAGAAGCCCGAACCCCCGCAGCCCCTGATCTCGCAGCAGACCGCTGACGACGATGTTGGCGGTGGTGAGCAGGGTCGCCATCCCGCCCAGAATGGTTCCGAAGGCCAGGGGCATCAGCAGCCGGGAGGGATTGACCTCCGCCTTGCGGGCCGCCGCCGAGACGACGGGAAGCAGGATGGACGCGGCAGCGATGTTGTTCATAAAGAGCGAGAGGAACGCCCCGGCCAGCATAGAGAGGACGACCAGTCGGGATTCCTTTTTCCCCGCCACCCGCAGGAGCAGGTCTCCCAGCCGGTCCGCTATCCCGGTGCGCCGGAGCCCCTCGGCCAGAACGGCGATGGCAATCAGCAGAATGACGGCGGAACGGCTGAAGCCGGAAAAGACCTCCTGGCTGGTCAGCACGCCGGTCAGGCCCAGCGTGATGAGGGCCAGGAGTGCGACCAGGTCTGCCCGGACCCATTCGGTCAGCAGCAGGAGGACAACGCCTCCCAGGACGGCCAGAGTGATAACCTGTGCGTCCATTCCAGAGAAGAGGGGGGTTTGGGGGGGGGGGGGGGGGGGGGGGGGGGGGGCCCCCCCCCCCCCCCCCCCCCCCCAATCCCCACCCCTTAACTCCCCAATCCCAGAAGCCCGCGCAGGAAGCGCCACAGTCTCTCCCAGAAGCCCCCTTCTTCCGCGGGCTTTTCCCCTTCCGACGGCGTCGGTTCCGGCGCCGGCCCGACCTCCACCGTCAGCGTGTGGGTGATCTCCCGTTGCTGATTCAGGTTGTCCAGATAGTGGACGTGGACAACTACCTCCGCGGTGCCCGGTTCCGAGGCCGTCGCCGTGGCCTCCAGCGAGGCCGAAGTCCCTCTATCCAGCGGCCCCACATAGAGGGAGCCATTCTGAATTTCCAGGTCCTCGCTCGTTAGTTCCAGCGTGGTGACGTTGATCGTGGCCTTTCCCAGGTTGATGATCTCCACCGGGAGAGGGAAAGGCGTCCCAACGATGGCCCCTCCCACCGGCTGATAGAACGAGACCCGGAAAATGGGGCGATGCTGGATGATAAGGCTGATGCGCTGGACATCGCTTCGGCTCTGGCCGCGGGAGTCCTCGTAGGCCAGAAGGACCGGGATGCCGTGGGCTTTGGCTTCTGCAGCGCCGTCCACGACCAGGGAAGCGGTCAGCCACAGGGTCTCTCCGGCCCGAACACGAGGCACAAAGAGGACATTCCCCATCTCCTGCGGGGCAAAGGGGCCCAGGTCCTTGCCGCCCTCGCCGCCCAGCGTCAGCAGGAGCCGCTGCGCGTCGCCGCCGCCGACGTTCTGAAGTTCCAGCGTCAGCGTGAAGAGGTCACCGGGAGCGAGGGGGGAAGGGTCCGTCCGGGCGGCGGCGATCAGCAGTTGCGGTCGGTCGGCCAGAGAGGCGCTCACCTCCAGACCCACGGTCTGGCGGTCGTTATAAATGCCGCCCGCCGCGTCGCCGTAGGAGAGGGTCAGGTCCAGCCCGACCCGACCGCCCTGTTTGACCGTCCCCAGGACCAGGGGCAGGGAGACGGTAACCGTGCGGCCGGGCGCGACCCGGTCCACCGCGACCAGACTGCTCCCTTCCGCCGGGACCACCATCTCGGTGGACGCGGGCCCCACGGTCACGCGCGTCGCGGTCCGCTCGCCGCGGTTGGCAATGTGCAGGGTCAGCGTGAACCGATCTCCCGGCCCCAACACGGGCGGCTCCGTCTGCGCCGACGCGATCACCAGTTGGGGACGGCCGGCCCCGCCCCCCACCACCTCCACAGCCACCGTCTGGGGGTATTCGTAGTGATTGCCCTCAAAGTCGTTGGCGCTGAGGTTGACTTGTAGGTTATAGACGCCGGAGGTGAGGCTGGCCGGGGCTCGCATCGTCTGGGTGACGATGGCGGTAGCGTTGATGTGCAGGAGGCCCAGCAGGTGCCCCGTCTGGCCCACGGGCATAAACGTTCCACCGGGGAAGGTGACCAGGGTGTTCTCGGCCCCGCGGCTCCCGTTGTTGTAGATTTCCACCGTCACGACGAACTCGCTTCCGGCGTAGACCCGCGCGGGCTGGACGGAGAAGTTGCGGATTGTGAGGATGGGGCGGCCCGGCGGCGGTGGAGGCGGGACAGGAGTCGGAGTGGGAAGGGCGGTCGGGGCGACGACCGTAACCGCCGCGGGGAGCGTTGCCGAATACCCCGACTCGCTGACTTCCAGCGCGTAGACGCCGGGGGGCACACCCGGCGGAACGACGGCCCGCAGTGCGCCAGAGTGGATAAAGGTCGTATCCAGCAAGCCGAACCCCACCAGCCGGGCAACGGTCGCGGTGGTGAAGCCGCTCCCGTAGATGCTCAGCGTTCCGCCGGCCGTGCTGGAGAGCGTTCGGGGCTCCACACCGGTCAGGGCCAACTGCTCCGGCGGCCGCGCCATCGCCGGGAAGACCACCACCAGCGCTGCCGCCAGACCCAGAAACAGGGCCAGGAAAATGCCCACCTGGCCGTCAACGGCCAGGCTCAGCGATGGGCCGGGCGCTTTCAGTGCCCGGCCGCAGGCCGCCCTCTTCAACCATCTTTCCATAAGCCAAACCCCCTAACCGAGAGACCGCCGCCCCCCTGGCGCCAACGACCAGGTTCACCGATGGGCCGGGCGCTGAACGTGCCCGGTCCCCCTCAGTCCTCCCCGACGATCCTTCCATCCAGCATCCGGATATGCCGCCGGGTATACGCGATCATCGCCAGGTCGTGGGAGACCAGGATAACCGTGCGGCCCTCGGCATTCAGTTCCGCCAGCAATTGCATAACCTCCGCTCCCGTTCGGCTATCCAGGTTGCCTGTCGGCTCGTCGGCCAGGATCAGAATCGGGTCGTTGGCCAGCGCGCGGGCGATGGCGACCCGCTGCTGTTCCCCACCGGAGAGTTCTGTGGGCCGATGGTGCCGCCGGTCCGCCAGTCCGACCCGCTCCAGCAGGTAGAGCGCCCGCTCCCGCCGTCGGGCGGGAGGAACACGAGCGAAGAGCATCGGGAATTCTACATTCTGCAACGCCGTCATCGTGGGGACCAGGTAGAAAGACTGGAAGATGAACCCCACTTCCCGGCGACGATAGGCAGCCAGTTCGTTCTCATCCAGCACGGTCAGGTCCCGGCCCCGAACCCAGATGTGACCTGCTGTGGGCCGGTCCAGCCCGCCCAGCAGGTGGAGCAGGGTGGACTTTCCCGATCCAGAAGGGCCCATGACGCCCAGGAATTCCCCCTCCTCCACCGTCAGGTTCACGCCATCCAGCGCATGCACAACCGTGTGGCCCATCGGGAAATCCCGACGCAGGCCCTCTGTTTGTAAAAGGACAGGCTTTTCGCTGGCTCCCATCTCTCCCCCTGGGCTAAAAAGCAGGAGGAATCGCACACTACGAAGGCCTGACGGCCACAGTGCTCGTAAACCAACTGCTACAGGCGCACAACATCCCCCGATTATCCCCCGAAAATACCTGTCCCTCTCATAAACAGGCTGCTGATCAATGTGGGGAGCAGGCTGATGCCCGTCAGCAAAAGCCAGATGCCCAGAACCAGGGCCATCGCCTTGCGTGTGGAGAGCCGAGTGACAACAGCAGTTCCCACCACCAGCAGGGCCAGATTCCAGAACAGGAAAAGGTCCACCCGGCCCAGAAAGGCAGCGGCAACCATCTGGCCCGGCGTCGGGGGCGCAGCCAGCGCTTCCCGGACCGATTGAGCATCGTAGACCAGCCCGGAGAGTCCCGGGTTGGAGATTAACCGCCCACTGACCAGAATGTAGAGGGATTGAAGCAGGCCCCGCACTGCGTAAGGGATCCACGCCCAGACCACGGTCCGGAACAGTGCGCCAAAGGAGGCGTGGCTCCCGATAGCCATCCCAGTCAGGTAGAGAGCCCCTGCCCAGACCAGCCATCCCACGGCCAGCCCCACCAGAGCCGCGACAGATGGGAAGACTGTGATCAGCAGGGGAGAGGTCGCCACCCGCACTGCCTGCTCCATCTGTTCCCGCTGCTCCGGGGACACGTCCTCGCCGAACTGTTCCTGAACCGCCGCGACGGCCTCCCGCTGCTGCTGCGCTCGCAGAGGCGCTCCAACAACGATCGGGAGGACAACCATCAGGGCCGCCAGCAGGGCAGGGAGCCACCAGGATCGGCGACCCGTTTCGTGAATGGCCTCAAACGTTGACCGCGGTCGGACAAACATTCCTCCCAGCAGCCGAAGAGGACGGGCCTTCTGTTTCTCTATCGCAGAATTTTCCATTTTTCCCCCTAACAGGTCGCAGGTCACAGGGCGTAGGTCGCAGGGTCGCAGGGCGCTTCACTCATACCTCAGCGCTGCAATGGGGTTCAGCGCCGCAGCGCGGGTGGCCGGGTAGAGGCCGGAGAGGACCCCCACCCCGGAGGCGAAAAGCAGGGCGAAAACCGGCAGCCAGACCGGGATGTGGGCCAGAGAGGAGATGCCCTCCGAGACGGCACCGCTCTGGGCCGCCTGGGCCATCAGGTACGTCCGGGCCCCCACGTTAATGAGCCCACTCAAAACGACCCCCACCAGAACGCCACCGATCCCGCCCAGAAGTCCAATGCTCCCTGCCTCCGCCAGGAAGACCAACATAACGTCCCGGTTTGTAGCCCCCAGAGCCTTCATCAGACCGATTTCCCGCGTACGTTCGTAGATGGACATCAGCATCGTGTTGGCGATGCCAAAGGCGGCGACGATCAGGGCAATCGCGCCAATTCCACCGAGGATCCCCTGAAGGACCAGGAAGAAGGAGTTGATTTGCCGCAGGACACTGGCGGCGGAATACGCGTAGAATCCCTGCCGGGTGATTTCCCATTCCACCCGCTGGACCTCCCGAGGGCTGGAGACCTTGACCAGGGCCTGACTATAGCCATCCCGATTGGGATTCACGGGGCGGCCCAGATACCATCCCTTCAGGTCCAGTACGTCGGAGAGGGCCATAAAAACGGTGTAGTCATCCGACCCCCCGGTTTTCTCCAGAACTCCGACAACGCGCAGACGTACGGTCCGTTCCGCTCCCTGTTCCCCTTCTTCCGTATAGCGCAGGATTTCCAGCAGGAGGGTCTGGCCCAGAAGGTCGGGCGGAGAGGGTTGGGTCCGGTGGCTGGCCGAATTCTGCCCGGAAGCGGGGCGGGGCATCAGACCAGGCCAGATCACCCCCGCGAGGTTCTCCGCCACCCGCGCCCCGACAATGACCTGTCCATTTCCCAAGCGCGCTGTACCCCGAGCGATGGGGAACCCCAGACGGTCCACCTCCTTTGGCTCAATGCCGACCACCTGGACCCAGCCGGAAAGGCGGTTCAGCCGCAGCGTCACAGGAACATCCAGGGGCTCCCTGGGAGTGACGGCCACCACTCCGGGCAATCGGCGGAACTTGTCCAGCGTTCGGTCGTTCAGGACGGGTTCCTGCCCACCGGTAGGAGCCCCGAAGGGAGCCAGAACCCTCCTGGAGAAGACGCTAATGTCTGTCAATGGACCTATGGAGGAAAGGTCCCGCACTGCGCTCTGCCGGAGTCCGGAGGCCAAGGAAATGAGGACAACGATCGCCGCCGTGCCGATGACGACGCCGATGGCTGTCATCGCCACCCGGCCCTTCATCCGGGCCAGGTTCGCCCGCACCAGTCGCAGAAGGTCCAGAAAGGCCATCTCTATCCTGTGACGGACTTCCTCACCCCACCCCCGCCCCTTCGGGCCACCCCCTTCCCCCAACTTTGGCCTTTTGGCCCGGAGCGTCTCTGCATGGGCTTCTGGCCTCCCCTGCATCATAAAAGGAAGATTATTTTTCACAGCGGCAGCGAAGCTGTCGCTGTGAAAAATACTTTCTTTTATGTTCTTTTGCGGCTGCCAGAGGCAGTTTTCAGAGATTTTCCTGCCCCCTCTTCCCGAAAAAGGCCAAACTTCAGGGGAGAGCAGGGAGAAGGGTGAAACTCCTCGGCGGCTTAGCGCACGCCGTAAACCTTCATCCCTATCCAAATACGCAGGACCGATGCCGCCGGTCGCGTGTTGAACCCGAGGAAACTACCGGCCACTCACCGAGATCTCCTCCACCCCCCACAGTTCGCTCTCCGCACTGGGATCCAACGAGAAACCGATAACGCCGGGCCGGGCGACGGCCAGCCGGGTATGCCAGAAGAGCGGCAGTGCGGGGAGTTGTTCGGTGAAGATGCGCTGGGCTTCCGCATGGAAATTTCGGTACTCAAAAGTCCCAGGCAGCGCTGCCCGCGCGGCCCGGCAGGCTGCGTCGTAGTCCGGGTTAGAGAACCCCGACGCGTTGGGACGCCCCCAGTTCATCTCGGCGGGGATCTCCTCCGTCAGATAGAGGTCACAGGGGGGCTCTATATCGTTCTTCCAGGTAAAGACCGCCAGATCAAATTGACGCCCGAAGATTGGGCCAACCGGACCATCGGCGAAGAACTCCCGGATGGGAACTGTCCGAATGTTCACCAGGATGCCACAGTCCGCCAGGTTAGAGCGGAGAATGTGTGCAATAGTCTCTTGCTGAGGATCGCCCTGGATGGTCATCAGGGTGACGGAGAACGGCGTCCCTGCGCGGATGCCTGGGACGCTCTGGGCCTCCAGAATGCCGTCTCCGTTGACATCGGCCCAGCCAGCCTCCGCCAGAAGCCCCCGCCCCACCGTGGGGTCGTAGGCCCAGCGGGCGATCCGTTCCTGGGCAAAAAGAGGGTGTTCCGGCGGAACGTAGACGTCCGCCACCTGGCCCAGGCCCAGGGTGAGTTCATCCACCAGCGCCTGTCGGTCTACGCAGTGGGCGAAAGCCTGCCGAACCCGCACGTCCTCAAAAAAGTCCGGGCGCTTGTAAGTGGGAACCGGATTGATGCCGAACTCCAGATGTTCCCAGAGAGGGGCTGTAGTATGGACCAGTTCCAGCAATCCCTCCGTCTGTGCGGCCTTCAGGACCGAGAGCAGCGGATCTGTCGTTTCCCCCAGAATTCCGATGTCGCATTTCCCGGCCAAAAGCATCGCCAGAACCCCCTCCGGATCGGGGGCGAATCGGAAAATCAGCCGGTCCACCCTTGGCAACCCCTCGTCGGCGCGGAAGTAATGGGGATTGCGCTCCAGGGCGATGTGGTCCCCCTGGACCCACTCCACAATCCGGAAGGGGCCCCAGCCGAGGGGCTGTCGCGTGCTCTCCGGGCGGCTGACCAGGTCCGCAGGAGTAGCCCGCAACTCTTTCTCCCACAGGTGGCGCGGCAGAGGGGAGAAGAAATTCAGGGCGTAGAGGTCGTCCACGTAGCCCGGCACGCCGGTCCAGACCACTGTCCGCTCCCCAGCAGCCATATAGGAAGCCGTGCGGTCACAGAGATACTTGGAGGAGGGTGTGTCCGGATGGCAGGCCACCTGGTAACTGTAGACCGAGTCGTCTGCTGTGACCGGCTGTCCGTCCGACCATTTGACCCCTTCCTTCAACTCCCAGGAGACGACCATCTGTTCCATCTCAATGGGGGTTGCGCCGTCAAAGGTGACCACGCACTCCGGATTGGCGGCGTCCATACAGGTATGGCTGGGGAAAACCTGAACCCCCTGTTGCAGGGAGACCACCTCGCCGGTTATGTCTACCACCCGGTCCCCCGCCTGGACGACGGCCGTTTTGAAATACGCGTCGCCCTCTTCCAGCGAGGGGAGTTTTTCCAGAATGACGGGCTGAAAACTGAAGGTCCGGGTGTCAATAGGGCCGTCGTAGATCGCCGCCAGGACGTTGCGCGCAGCGTAAGAGCCCCCGTACAGATAGAGGGTCTCCGGCTCTCCCACCTGGCAGACGGTCAGGGTCGTCGGCGGCGGGATCTCCGTAGGCGTCGGCGTCGCAGTGACGACGACGGTCGGACCGGGGACCTCCACGGTCTGGATAACAGGTTGAGAGGGCGCACAGGTAGCCAGAAGAATGGCTCCCAGCAGGGTGCAGCACACAGCGATGGCCAGTTGACGAGTCAGTTCGTTCCGGAAGATGTGCTTCAAGTCTCATCCCTCCATCATCTGTTTCCGACGCAGAATTTCGGCGCGCAGTTCGCTCCGGCGGTTGAGCGCTTCCTCGGACGGCCCCGCCAGTTGCTCCTTCCACGTCGTCGTCAGTTCCAGCACGCGCTCCACCAGTGCCTCAGCGGGGTCCAGAACGTTGTGGAGCAGAGGGTTGACCAGCCAACTGTTCAGTCCGGCATCCGCCCGCGAGTTGAACCAGTCCTCCAGCGGCTCCAGGATGCGGGTGAACAGTCCCTGAAGGAAGGTGGGAAGCGCGGCGATAATCTCCCCCATCCGCTCCAGGCCACCCCGGACCTGCCTACCCAGGGCGCCAGGGAGCCGGTCCAGAACCCTCGCCAGGAACCCTCCGACGGTCTCGGCGATAGGGTTCGTCAACTCCAGAAAATCATTGACCTCGTTCTCCAGGGCGGTCAACTTCTGGGAGAGGGAAAGCAGCGACTCCCTCAACCAGCGGATAGCAGCATGGAGGTCGGGAAATTTGGACTGGAACTTCAGCAGCGCGGTGCGGGCGCTCCGGATGGCCTCCAGGAGCCTTTCGGCGATGGCCCCGGCCGTCTCCAGAATCCCTCCGACCGCCCGGATGCCCTCCCGCAGCCGGTCGTCCAGCCCCAGGTTATCCATTTCCTCGTAGAGGGCCAGAAGTTCCCGCAGGGCAGTGACTTCCTTTTCCAATAGTGCGGTGTGGACGCTGCTGAGTTGCCAGACGACCAGCCCGCCGGTCAGGGCGACAACGGCGCCGCCCGCCGCGGCCGCGCCCAGAAACTGTCGGCGGTTCATCTTCGCAGGCTGAGTCGGTTCCCCGCCGACCAGCGCCTCAGCGGTAATGCGATCCAGGACCTCCAGGGTACCATCGTCCAGCCGCTGGAGTCGTTCCGTGATGCGGGCGATCCGCGCCGACCGCCGCAATCTCCCCAGTTCAACCTCCTGGCGATTCATCTTTCCCCACCTCCGTTCAGTTCCGGCCAATCTCCGCCAATGACCCGGCGCGGCCGTCCGGCGGCCTCCTGTGGGCCCACCAGACCCATCTCCTCCAGCCGCTCCATCAGCCGGGCTGCTGTCGGATAGGCGATCCGCAACCGGCGTTGCAGGTAAGAGGCTGAGATGGTCTCCCGATGGCGCAGAATCTCTATCGCCCGCCGGAGCAGTTCCTCCTCATCGTCCGCTTCCGAGAAGAACCCAATAGAGCCATTTCCGGCGGGCATCATGGATTCCCACGGCGCCTCGGAAGACCAGTCCGGCAACTGGTTCCTCCAGAAATCCACCACCCGCTCAATCTCCGGTTCGCTCACATAACAGCCCTGAAGCCGAATCGGGTGCCCCGCATCCGCGGCCAGGTAGAGCATATCGCCCCTACCCAGAAGCGTCTCTGCGCCGGGCATATCCAGAATGACGCGCGAATCCACCTGGCTGGCGGTGGCGAAGGAGATGCGGGCGGGGAAGTTGGCCTTGATGAGCCCGGTCACCACATCCACGCTGGGCCGCTGAGTGGCGACGACCAGGTGAATCCCCGTGGCGCGGGCCATCTGGGCGATGCGGCATATAGTGCGCTCCGTCTCCTCCGGCGCCAGCATCATCAGGTCGGCCAATTCGTCTATTAGGACAACGATACGGGGGAGCCGTGCCTGGGGGTCGCTTCGGGCGATGCGCGCGTTGTAGTCGTCTATGTGACGGGCCCCGGCTGCGGCGAACTTCCGGTACCGCTCGTCCATCTCGTGGGCGACCCACCGGAGGACGCGGGAGATCCGCTCCAGTTCCACTTCCGTGTGCCCCAGCAGGTGAGGGAGGCCGTTGAAGCGGACCAGTTCCACCATTTTCGGGTCAATCATCACAAACCGCAGGTCCTCCGGCCGGTTGGTCATCGCCAGGCAGGTCGCCAGGGCTTTGATGCAGACGGATTTCCCGGACCCCGTGGTTCCAGCGATGAGAAGATGGGGCATACTTGCCAGATCGGCTGCGACGGGGGTGCCTGCAACGTCCTCTCCCAGCGCAATGGCGAGGGGAGACCTGGCAGCGAGGGAGCGAAAGGCCTCGCTCTCCATCACTGCGCGCAGCGTCACCACGCTGATGCGCTCGTTGGGGACCTCAATTCCCACAACGGAGCGGCCCGGGACGGGGGCCTCCACCCGCAGGGAGGGGGCAGCGAGGGCCAGAGCCAGGTCGTCGGCCAGCGCAGCGATCTGGGCGACCCGGACTTTATGGGCCCGACGCTGGCCATCGGGCCCCGCCCGTTCGGTGAACCCCGGCGCAATACCAAACTGGGTGACTGCAGGGCCGCGGCGGACCTCCACAACCTCCACCGGCAGGCCGAACTGGGCCAGGGTCTCCACGATAATGCGGCTCTTGCGGCGGATTTCCTCGTCGGAGAGGCCGATCTCTTCCCCTTCCTCCAGCAGGTCCAGGGGGGGAAGGGCAGGCCGATGGGGCCGGGCCGCGGGGGCGGCTGGAGCCGGGGAAGGCGCAGCAGCCCGGGTGGGCCGAAGGCGGGGCGCTGGGACGGGCTGTTCCTCCGGCGCCGGTTCTGGCTTCTCTTGCGGCACCGTCGGGGGCGCGACGATTGAGGGAGCCGGCCGGGAGGGCTGGGCCGGGGGCAGGGACGGCGCCGGTCCCGCGCGCCGTTCCCGAATCCATTCCCGGACGTCCTCCAGCGTCCAGCCCAGGGCCAGCCCCAGGCCGAGGAGGGTCGCGAGGGCCAGGATGAGTCCCGCCACAGCGGAGCCCACGTAGAGGCTAAGAGTATAGGCCAGGGCCCATCCGACCACGCCTCCGCCCCAGCCACTCCGGATAAGCGCCAGGGGATCGCGCTGGCCCAGGAGCAGATGGGTCAGGCCCAGCAGGCCGAAAAAGAGAAGTTCCGCTCCCACCACAGAACGCCAGCGCCAGGCGACCGGACGGTCCAGGTGGTGCTGGAGGATGAGGACGCCGCCCCAACCGATGGCGAAGGTCACCGGGATCGCGCCCCAGCCGAAGAGGAACTGGAGCAGGCGGATCCAAGCGTTCAACAGATGGCCCGAGGTGACACCAAAGAGGGTCAGGAAAGTCAGGATGGAGAGCAGGATGAGGAGGACCGCCAGGATCTGCTGAAACCATGGCGCGGCCAGCCAGGCCCAGCGGGTTTGGGCCTGCGGGCCGGGCTTCGGCTTCTGGGTGGGGAACTTCCGGCGGCGGCTCATCCTGCCTCCGCCCATCAGTTTGTCGCCTGTCTCAGGCTGAGAGCCAGGCGGCGACCGACAGGATCCACGTGGAGCACCCGCAGGGCGACCTCCTGCCCTTCCCGAACGACGTTGCGGGGGTGAAGGAAGTGCCCTTCGGCCAATTCCGAGAGGTGGATCAGCCCCTCCACCCCCTCCTCCAGGCGGGCAAAGGCGCCAAAATCTGTGACGTGGGTGATAATCCCCCGCACAATCTGTCCGACCTGGTACCGTTCTTCAACCCCCTGCCACGGGTCCGGGCGGGTTCGCTTCAGGCTGAGGCCCACGCGGCCCCGCTCCCGGTCCACATGCAGGACACAGACCTCCACCTCCTGGCCCGGATGGAGGACCTTCGCCGGATGCTCCACCCGTCCCCAGGAGATTTCCGAAATGTGGATAAGTCCCTCCAGTCCGCCGATGTCCACAAAGGCACCGAAGGAGCAGATGTTGGTCACCCGGCCCCGGCAAAGATCGCCGGGCTGGAGGGTCTCCAGAAGGGTCCGACGGTGCATTTCCTCGTCCCGTGTCGCCCGTTCCGAAAGGACCAGCCGGTTGCGCTCCGGGTCCACTTCAATCACGTAGAGGTAGAGAGTCCGGCCCAGGTACGTGCGCAGGGCCCGCAACCGTTCCCGTTCATCCAGATGAGGGGGAAAATCCTTCAGGTGTGCAACAGGGACAAACCCCTGTCGCCCGTCCCACTCCACCAGCAGGCCGCCCCGGTTGTATCCCACCACGGGAAGGCAGAGCATCTGAGCCTCCTCCATAGCCCGGAAGGCGGCCTCCCAGGTGCCGTCGGAGGAGAGGACGGAGGCCTCCTTAGAGAGAGAGGACGCCGATTTGGACCGGGACGGCCGTTCCCTTCCCTCCAGTCCCAATCCCCGCCAGATGCTTTCGGGGTCGGCGGGCGGAGCCGGATGATGGCTGTGTTCCCCTTCCCGCATCAGGGCTTCCCAGTACGCTTCCGTGTAGGGCGCATTTCCGGGCAAGAAGTCCACCATATCTTCTCCTCCCATCAGGTCTCAGGATCACAAGGTCGCAGAGTCGCTGGGTCGCTGAGTCGCAGAAGTGCTACTCCACCAACTCTTCTATTTTCCGCAAAAATCGGGCAGCGCTGCGGTTGCCCTTTGCCGCACGCTCCAACTGGAAGCAGCGACCAATGGCCTTCGCCATTTCTGCTTCGGTGTACCATCGCCTGTGCTTTTTAAAGAAAAGGTTCTTGAGTTCGGATACCGGATCTGCGAGAAAGTCCGTCGGGTTTGAGCGATAGGGCTGACCAGTCACACTATAAACTGCCTGGGAGTCGGCCAGCAGCCACGCTTCCAGCATCCGGGCCACCACGCATACGGTAACATCTGGCTCCGCTCGCACCGCTCCCAGCCGGTTCGCTGCTGCTGGCGGACACGGGTCCGCTTCCTGGTCCAGAACGAAGAAGATTCGCTTACATCCAGAAAGCCTGAGAGCCTTCAGGTGTTCGGACGCGTCTCGGATCAATCGGGAGCGTCCTCCTGCGTTGATGATTTTAGCAGTGATCCCTTTCCGCTGTAGCCACGGGTAAAAGTTTTCCCTAAAAAGAATCTCTGCTGATTTACCCTCCACCACAAAGCCGACTCGCAGCATCACGGCCTTCCCCTCTCCAAGTATCCCTGAAGCCAGAGTTCATCCAGCGTAAAATGCTGCAGGAACTCGCCAATATGGTCTACGCTGTCGGCTCGCACAATCTGGGTACAACCTTCCACCTTATCCATCAAGTAGACTTCCTCGGGGAGGCAATAACGAACGAAATCCGCGCTGTGAGTTGTGACAATCACCTGCGTTTGGGTGGATACTTCCCGCATCAGTTGGACCAGTTGTTCCAGGACCAGGGGATGGAGGTTTCGCTCCGGCTCCTCCAAGAAGATGGCCACCGGGGGAATTTCGGACCAGAGCAGCGCGCTCAACAGAATCAGCAAGCGTACCGTGCCGTCCGAAATCGCTGTAGAAGGGAGGGCTCCCCGCACCCCACTTTCACGAACTTTAAAGGCGACCCGCCCATCGGCGAGCAGTTCCGTATCCCAGTCCTCAAATCCGGGGACCAACATCTGGAGTAGGTCCCGGATTCGTTCGCGCGTCCCTCCATCGGACCGGATGGCGTGGAGCACAGCCGCCAGATTGTCGCCCGTTTCGGAGACAAAATGGGGCCTGCGGATTTCCGCCGGGAAGCGGGCACTTTGGGTTAGCGGGTCGTAAAATCGCCACCCTAAAAAGACATCGCTGATGAGCGAAGAAGCCAGGGAGAAGAACCGGGTCCGGACGAAGAGTTCTCTCCGGTTGGCCTCACCAACAGGTATCTTGCGAGGACTTTCAGACCATTCCTGGAGGGTTACGGATTCTGTATCCCGCTCAAAGGCAGAAATCTCCTGGGGCTCCTCAGCCCCTTCGGGAATCCCGGTAAGCGAACCTTTCTCCGCAACAACGACCAGTTCCTGGTTGAAGGTCAGGCTATAGGTGAACCGAAGGTTGTGGAACGATTGCTTTTTCTGGCGTCCCACCGCAACGTCCAGGGTCTCCACCGCGACTGTGCCACTCACACCCAGAAGTGTGCTCCCTTTCCGCCGACGGCGACAGCGGAGGTTGCTCCATCCCGCCCGACGGGCAACAGATGCTTCCAGGCCCTCCGCCACACACTCCCGCAGGAAACGGAATGCGTCTATCAGGTTGGACTTCCCTGCTGCGTTGGGCCCAACGAAGACACTGAACGGGGCCAGGGGAAGGCTGAATTCGTCCCCAAACGATTTAAAGTTGGCGATCCTGAGTTCCCGAATCATCTTGCTCCCCGCATTCTCCGCTCCTCTCGCTCCATCTCCGCCAGGACCCGGGCCAGTTCCTGGATGGCAACTCGCTGCTTACGGTAGAAGTCCGATTCGCTCATCGCCAGCCGCATGGCCACATCCCGGACCCGATAGCCCCGGATGAACTTCAACTCCAGGATGTTGTAGAGGAGCCACTCCGTGGCGGTCAGGCTGCGGTCGCCCTCCGGACGAAGCCGCTCCATCGCACGCAGGAGGACCGCCCGCAGGGCATTCACGGGGCCGCCATGTTCCTCCGCTGCCCGTTCCACGACCTGCAGGCCCAGAAGAGGGCTCCGGGTCAACTTCGGGCCGCCCCAGTAGTGGGCCAGCGCGTCCCGAACCCACTGGGGAAACTCCGGCGTCTCCAGCGGGTCGGCCAGGCGGGCCAGCGCCCGGGTTCCCTCCTGGAACATCTCCCGCCGCCGCTGAATCTCGTCAATTTGAGGGATCATCCGCTCCAGCAGGCCAAAGAGCGTCTGCTGAATGAACCGGTCCTCCAGAGCCGCCTCAATCTGGGAAGCAAGAGACATCAGCAACGTCTCCTCTTCGGGTGTCAGGTCCGGCTCCGGAGCGCGGGCCCGAATCCCCAGAATCCCCACCATCGGGAGAGAATGCTCCTGTTCCCCTGCCGAAGCACCCGGTTCATACTCCGGACGGGCATACAGCGGCAGCAGCCAGTACCCGTTCCAGATGTAAAGCCGGTCCCGGGAGCGCAGGCGGGCGGTCGCAGATTCCCGATCCTCGGGAGGGAGCGGAATCTCCGGGCCCATCGTCGGAATCCCACACACGACCTCCACTCGCGCCGTGTCTCCCTCCACCACAGCCACGAAGGCCCCGGGCATCCGCAACAGGTCGCAGAGCGCGGTCAGGACATTTTCCAGAAACTGCCGAAGGTCTGTCGTCGTCAGCAGCCGGTTGCTCAGGCTCTGGAGCCAGACAATCTCCGCCTCGTCCCGCCGATAGAGAAGCCGGTCTATCAGCGGCTTGCTCCATTCCACCGCCAGTTGGACCACCAGAATGGCCAGCACCACTCCGAAAAGGGCCAGCCGGAAGGGGGAAAGGCCCAGTAGCCCGTCCGACCGATACGCGGCGACAATGATCGCAACCACAACCGTGGCCTGGAAGGGACCCCGCAGGAGATACCGAACAAAGCGGTGCTTGACGACCCGGTCGGGCGTCAGAGCGCCGAAGAAGGCGACAGTGTAGGCCATCAGCAGAAGCATCAAACTCACCATCACGTTGCCCAGGACGAGAAGCACCCAGAGAAACACGCCAGGGAGCCGCTGGGGCCAGCCCACAAGGACCAGGTAGGGGAAAACTCCCACTGCAGGGGCAAGGGAGGCCACCGCCAGATAGGCCATCCGACGGCGCGACGTGGAAGTCAAACAACGCTCCCACGCCCGGAGAACGTTGGCGACCCCCCAGAAAACCAGAAGGAGAAAGTAGGCGAAAAACACCCAGAACTGGGGACCAGCACGGAGGTGAATCGCCCCTACTTGCTGAACGCCATCCCAGACGATGCGGTCAGTAAAAAGGGCGCCCGCCAGGATCAGCGCCCCCAGGAAATAAGCGACCCGAAGCACCCAGACCCGCTTGCGGCTGTGGTCGTTCGTCGCCTCCAGCAGCGCGTGGGTAAAGTGAAAATAGGCCGCTGGCGTCAGAGCGATTCCCACCCACTGAAAGCGCAGCCAGTGCAGGCTGGCTTCCAGCGGCGCTCCCGCAATCGCCAGTTCCACAAAATAAACGACCAGAACACAGGCCAGCAGGGCACTGAAAATCCGGGCTACCCGGTTGCGGAAATTGTACAGGAGGAGATAGACCGCGAGGGCAAAGGAGAAAATAACGATGCCGGAAGTGAGCAGAGTGTTCAGAAATTGCAGGCTCTCTATCCAGTCCATCGGAAATGACCAGGACAAAATGACCAAACGACGAATGACAGAATGAACGAATGACAGAATGGCCAAATGACAGACAGAATGACAGAATGACAGAATGACAGACAGAATGAACGAATGAGCAAATGATGGAATGACGAAATGGCAGAATGGGCAGAAAAATAAGAAAGGGCGCGACAGGATCAACGAAGAGAGACACCGAAAAGCAGGGCGATGTCGGAACTGCGCCAGTGGCGGTCGTGATAGCCCCGCAGGGAGAACCCCAGCGCCCGACAGAAACAGGTGGCAGGATAATTGCGCAACGAGATCTCCATCACCAGCTCTCTCAACCCCCTCTCCAGCGCCCACGCCGCAATGTGACTGACCAGCATTCGCCCAATCCCTTTCTGACGATGCGCCGGGTCCACGACCAGGTCGTGAATCCAGCAGACCCCGTGACCCGGAAGCGCGCGGGCCGTTCCATACCCGACGATCCGCTTGTCCGCCTCCACCACGACGAACAGATCACACGCATCCCACCCAGCGACCAGGTCCTCCGCCTGCCTGGGATAGGGAACGATCACCGGGCGGGGAAGCCGAACCGTTTGAAAGGCGACAACGACTCCCCCCGTATCCTCCCGTTCCTCCATCCGCCAGGCATATTCCGTGAGAATTGTATGGTCCAGGCGAAGACAGGATTCCCGGTCGGCCGGTTGAGCCTTTCGGATGCGAAGAGACACGCTCCCTTCCCGATAAGAGATTTTCTGTTTGCGACAGCGCTGCTGCGACCAAAAATCCTGGCGCTCTATTCTACCATTGGAGAGGAGAGGCGACAAGTCAGCGCTCCCGGAGGCGGCCCTCTATGTCGGCCAGTCGGGCATCCAGGTCCCGCAACAGCCCTTCCACCCCCAGGCGCGCCGTATCTACCCGCACAGGTACCTCCAGGTCCACGGAAAGGGATGTCTCCACCGCCAGCGTCCGGCTGATCGGAATAATGACCTCCACGCTGATGGGAACACTGGCCTCAATGGGGATCGCAATGCGGCGCTCCCCCAGCAGCGGAAACTGGACCGGAACCTCCACCTCTGTAGAGACCGGAAGCACCGTCCGGATAGGAACGACAAACTCCTCCCGCACCGGGATGGCGGCCTGGACGGGGAACGTCTTCTGAATCCGAATCGGAATCTCCACTGTCCGGTCCTCCAGGCCAGAGAGCGCGCTCCGGGCCTGGACAACCGCCTCCAGAAGCCCCAACTGGATTTGTGTCGCCTTCCAGTAGGCTATGCCTCCCACGGCCAACGCGGCCAGGGCAACCATCAGAGCAAGGAGATTGAGGGCGATTCCGACAGCCCGTCTCATCCTTCACCTCCGGGGATCAGCCGAATCTGCACGCCCCTGGGGCCAACCACAGGGTCCAACCCCAACATCACCTCAAACATCCGGCGGCTGGTCGCCTCGGCGGCCAGGCGACGAAGGTGGCGGAATTTCACCAGTTGCCAGCCGGTCTCCCACACCGCCCGAGCCAGACGGGGGTCCCGCCGGAGTTTCGCCGCCAGTAACTCCGCCCGCCCGCCGGGAATCACCAGGCAGGGGCGCGCGCCGGCGGGGACACGGACGGTCCGCAGAACCCCCAGCGAGGCGGTGGGGGAAAACCGGAACAGGTAGACATCCCGGCCCTTCTCCCGCCAGCGGAGGTCCCACCCGCGGCCCCGGCCAAGCCGGAAGTGCAGCCGTCGGCCCAGGGCCTCCAGGTCCCGGCGCAGGGCCTCTATCTCCTCCCGCCGCCGGTCCGGCACGTCCTCTTCCCGCAACCGCCACGTCCGCCCATCCGTTTCTCCATAGGACTGGAGACAGAGGTAAACCAGGGAGGGGTCGGGAGTCAGCGGCCCGCCGAACTCCCCATAGAGGGCCGCCATCAGGGCCTCCGTCTCCTGCGGCGAGCCTTCGGCCAGCAGGGACCAGACCCGTTCTTCCACCCGGTCCGCCAGGGGCACCTCCGCCCCCGGCCCACTCTCCAGTGACGGCAGCCACAGGAAATCCTCGTCCAGAAGTTCCAGATCCAGACTCTCCCATCCCTCCCGGACAGCGTGGACAATCCCGCTGAAGGGCCCATAAGCGCGACGGCGGGCCAGGTCGGCGTAGACCGCGGTATGAAGGACGAAGCGGTGAGACGGCTCCGCGCGCTGGCGGAGGCACTCCCGGAGGGCCTCTGCGGCCAATCCGGAGACCGTGTCCAGCGGCGCCGGTGGGGACGTCTCCCTGCGTCGGCGCCAGACCAGTTGACAGCCGACTTCGGGGCTGGCCCCCCACCCCACCAGGTCGTACCCGGCGGCGGAAGCGGCCAGGGAGACCGCCGCCACGAGGTCCTCGTTCCGCTCCGCAAACAGGAGAACCAGATGTCCGTCCGGCGCCAGCAGCGGGGCGACGGCTGCCAGCGCGACCTGGAGGGCCTCCTGATGCCAGTCCCAGTCAAACCGGCGGCGGCCCAACAGGGGACGAAGTGCCTGGGAGATAGGGGTATCCCAGAGCCAGTTGGACCAGAGCGCCGAGAGGGCCCAGAAGACCCCGTCGGGGCGCGGCGGGTCCGCCAGGATAAGGGAGACGGAGCCAGGCGGAAGGTGACGGGGGAGGTCGCGAGCCGCGGCGGGCAGCAGGAAGTAGGCAGGGCCTGTCCCGGAGAGCAGGTCCTGCAGGCTGGATGCCCGGCGGACGGGCGGCGGAGGGGTGCGGGCCAGGCGGCGCTCCAGTTCCTCCTCCAGCAGAAACCAGACGTTCCGCTCCAGGAAGCGGCCCGGGAGGCGCAACATGCGTGGGCGCGGACGACTCTCCCCATGGGGGTCCAAGCCTGCCGCCCGGTCCATCGCCTCCAGCAGAAGCCCCTGCAGCGCGGCCCGGAGGGGCCGGTCTGCCGACATCCCCTCCGCCCGGATCAGAATGTCCATCAGGGCGGTGAGGTTGCGGGGGGTGTAGAGGTCCACCAGTTCTCCCGCCCGCTCCCGAACGGGGTTCCCCAGCGGGGCGGCCCGGTCCAGCAGGTAATGATAGGCCAGGCCGCGCGGCTCAAAGCGGCGGGCCAGTACCAGGTCCTCTTCGTCCGTCGGCCCCTCCTGGGCCGGCCCACAGCGGGGACAGCGGACCGCTTTGGCGTAGGGGACGCGGGTCTCCCGGTCCCAGGCGAACCATTCCGCCGTCCCTTCGGCCCCGCAGGTCGGACAACGGGCCCGATAAAAGGCCAGGATGTGGCGGAAGAGGGGGACCGGACGTTTTCCCGGCGTCTCCTTCAGCGTGTCGCCCAGGCGGGTGAGGGCAACCCGCAGGTCGGGGGGCGTGGGCTCCAGTTCCAGACTGGCGATCAGCAGTCCGACCGGGTTCGCGTTGGCCCCGATGGCCCGGCGGCCAGCCAAAAGGGCCTCCCGTATGAAGGCGGGCCCCTGGCAGAAAAGGTCCAGCACCAGCGCGCCGGGCTCCGTCCACGTGCGGATGTGGTGGGCTGCCGCAGTCGCGAGAACGGGAGGCCGATAGCGAGCCAGCGGCCCTTCTGGGGCCTGGGGTTCACCGGGGAAAAACCAGCAGGTCATAGGCCCAGGGTCTGGAGTCTGAAAGCATCAAAAGACTATTTTCGTTACCACGGCAAAGCCGCGGCCACGAAAAACGATTTCTTCCTACGGCGTCGGAGTCCGGGGGACGTAGTAACGAACCCGGAAGGACGCGGTCGCCTGCAACTGGTCCCCGATGTACAGCGCGACCGTGTAGTTCCCCCCAAAGAGAAACGTCCCGTCGGGGTTGTAGTAGACGGCCCAGAGGGTGCCCGAAGCGCCATCCCGTTCCTCCCAGAACCGGTCCTGGCGGGCGATCTCCTGCCCGTTGCGGGTCCAGACCACCGACCAGGGGAGCCCCGCCCGCATTCCCTGGTAGTCAAAGACCGCGTACACGGCCCGCGTGTTCCAGTCAAAGTCGTTTCCCACCAGAAGGGGCTCTCCGGAGGGAAGGACACCCAGAGCAACGGTAAGGCCGCTGAAGGCCGGCTCGGGGGCCGGTGTGGGAGTCGCCGCGACGGTGGGGGTGGGCGTCGGGGAGGGAAGGGGAGTGAGAGTCGGGCTGGGGGTGGGGAGTGGAGTCGGCAGCGGGGGGAAAGGAGTAGCAGTCGGAGGGACGGGCCGGGTCCAGAAGGCCCCTGCGACGGCCAGCAACCCTGCCAGAATCGCCGTCGTCGCTGCGCCGACCAGGCCCCAGAACCAGGCCGGAAAGCCCGGACGGGTCGGGCGGGTCTCCGCCGCCTCCAGCCCCCGCTGCGGCGGCAGCAGGTCTATCGGAGGCACCTCCTCCCCCTGTTCCCGAAGAACCGTCGCCAGAAACCGCATATAGGCCCGCAGAAGGCCCCGCTCCTCCGGGTCGGTGATCACCGCTCCCGCCCGACGGACGTCGCCCAAGAAAATGTGGACACTTTCCCGGAACGCCTCGTCAGCGGGATCTTCCAGGCTTCGGGCGACCAGGTCCTGGTATCGCCGCTGCAGAACCTCAAACACCTGGCTCATCCGACCTCACCCACCGGCAAAAGTGGTCCAGGGCATCCAGCGAGTCGTGCAGTGCGGCCAGACCACAGGGATCATCCAGCAAGTTGTCCTCCACCTCCTGCCGTAGAAGGCGCAGGAGGCTTCCCTGCCCGGCGGGCAGCGTTTCCACCATTCGGTCCAGGTACGTCTGGCAGGGGAGCCATAGAGCCAGCAATTGGCGACGGCCCCCTGGGTTCCGAGCCTCTCCTCCCATCTTCCGGAGGGTGCGTCGGAAGACCTCCAGGGCATTCAGCAAGGCTGTTTGCTCCAGACCCCTTTTCATACTTCTGGCAGGGATGGGGGGCTGGCGGCGGCCCGCATGGCCCCCCCCCGCCCCCCAACCCTGCCCCAAGTAAGAAAACGGGTCAGGAGCAAACAGCCATGCAGAATGCCCTGGAGCTCATACCACGCCCCCGCCGGCCAATTGGTGGCGCGGCTCGGAACCCAGGGGGGCC
>JANXAH010000099.1 GCA_025062415.1 Anaerolineae bacterium
GCCGCGCAGGGAAGACTCCCCTCGTGATCCAGATAGCGACGGATGGCCTCAGCTATGCGTTCGTCCATTCTTCACTCCTGAATTCCCGTTGTGGCTTTTCCGCTCTTGGCTCTTCGGGAGTTCCCGTGGTTATTTAGAATCTTGTGGGACAACTGCTTGCAGTTGTCCCACATCATTTCGGGCCTCTCTCTGCAGCCCGGCGTAGGGCCCGCAGGTTGCCCCAGGGCGCCGTCAAAGGAACGACGCACCCCGTGCTCAGAATCAGCCGACGGCCTCCGGCCCGGGCCACCGCGTCGGCGACCTCAGCCTCCACCTCCTCTGGCCTCCCCAGGACCAGGGTCCGGCGGCCCACTCCGCCGCTGACAGCGCCGGCAAAGAGAGCCTGCCCCGCCTCCAGCGCGGGCCCTCCTTCCCGGTCGTGCCAGTGGAGGACGTGGACCGGGTAATCCGCCAGCAGTTCCAGCATCACGGCCTCCCCGTGCAGGTGCAGGACGTTGAGCCACATCCCCCGCGCCACCTCCAGAATCCGCAGGTCGTAGGGGCGCCCAAAACGGCGATACTCCTCTTCGCTCATAAAGCCGTATCGGGCGTGCTGGACTGCGTAGAAAATGCCGTCCACCCTCTGCTCCCGGAGGACCTCCACGAAGCGGACAGTCGTCTCCGTGATGGTCTCCAGGCCCTGCCGCAAGGCATCGGGATAGCGACGGAGGTGAAGGAGGAGTTGGCTGTCCCCCGCCAGGTTCTTGGCCTGGGCCAGGGGGCTGAAAACGGTCTGAATGACCGGGACCTCGTCTCCCAGAGCGGCCCGAATCCGCTCCAGGGCTTCCAGTTGGGCCCCCAGGGAACCCCGGCGCGGGTCCAAGACCGTCAGGCGTGCCCAGTCTTCAGGGGACTGGACAGGACGCAGAACATAATCGCGGGTCCCCTCCGGATTGCCGCGCCATTCGTCCTGCGCGCCCCAGTCCCGCAGGCAAAAGGAACTGGCCGGGGTAACCTTCACAAAGTCCCAGTCCCACTCCCGCTGGAAGTGGATAGTAGCCTCGGCCAGGCCCTGGGGGGTCTGATCGTCCACGGGGAAATGACGCCAGAGGGCCACCGGGGGTCGGTCTACCGGCTCCCCGGCGACCGCACGCTGAAGGCGTTCGCGTTTATCCATCGGACTCACCCTACGGCTGCGCAGGTGTTAGAGCACATCTGAAAAATACCGAGGGCCGCGTAGCGCAGGCTTTTAGCCTCCAGCATAGCGGCCTGCGCTACAGCGCCGCAGGCTACGGAGAACCCGAATTTTCAGATATTTCAGCGTACCAGGAACCCTGAAAGTGCCCGGCGCGTTGCCTAACACCATTATACACCAGAGCGCCCAAAGGGCGAACCGCTCCCCTGAGGTCGGGATGTGAGTGAAGAGTTCCACCACGGAATAAATGTTAAACGGCAACACGTTCGGACTTAAGGTTTTTGCCTTTAGGGTGACGCCAGCCACGCCACGGGCCAGGCTTCTCTGGCAACCTGCCGGAGGGCCCATCCCTCTCTATCGGCCAGCCAGAGGTCGGTGCCCCGGCGGAAGGCCAGCCAGCGCCCGTTGGGGCTCCAGACGGGATCGCGGCCCGATCCCAGATAATGCTCCTGGCTCCCATCGGAGCGCAGAACATAGAGGCCCTCTTCGTCCGGGCTGGCTGCGCGCCCGACGACGCAGGCCAGCCACTGGCCGTCGGGGCTCCATACGGCCGCGCCGGGCCACTCGCCGACGTCCAGGGGTTCGTAGGAGCGCAGAAGTCGGGCCCGTTGGGTTCTGAGGTCAAAGACCCCCAGACCGAGACGCCATCCCTCGCCGAAATCACCCCCCATCATCCAGGCCAGATACCGACCATCAGGAGACCAGGAGGGACTCCCCACCTTCTCAATCGTCAGGGGGGTCGGCCCTTCCACAAAGGTGTAGGAGGCCGGGTCAAAGGGGATCAGGCGCCCGTCGGACCAGCGGAACAGATACCCCTGAAGTGCCTGGTCAAAGGCGATGGTATCCCCATCGGGCGCAGGTCCGGGCGAAGAGCCTGACCACTCCCGGCCCACCACCAGGTATCTGGGGCGACCGATCTCCATCACTGTCAGAAGCCCGATGTTGGGGCCCCAGCCGGCATCGCCGGGCTGGGAACTGTAAACAAGCGTGCCCGGTTTCGCAGGCCACCACTGGGGACAGCATTCCAGCAGGTCGGGGGTGTTCGTCAGGTTCCGTTCCTCTTTAGTTATCAGGTCTATCAGCCAGAGGTCGGCATCGGCGACATAGACGGCCTGCTTGCCGTCTGGCGAGAGGACCACATCCAGGCGGTCCAGAATTCGTTCAGGGCTATTGCCTTTGCCGACCTTCCACAGGCCACTTTCTGTGCCGAGGACGAGGCCGGGGGGAACGTCCGAAGGAAAGCCACTCAGATAGGGATGGAGGGCTTCCACTTTCTGGGAGGGCCCGCGCCACCAATCCAGCAAGTCGTCCCAGTGGATATGGCCATAATAGCCGAACCAGTCCGGGGCAGGGGTCAATTCGTCGGCCACTTTCTGGGGGATGCCCCCCGCACTGGAGACAAGCCACAGGGAGATCCGGCCCTGGTCGTCCATCCGGATAAAGAGAAGGGCAGAGCCATCGTGCGACCAGAGGGGGCGTTCATCCCGATAGGCCGGATCGCCGGTGATCGGACGGGGCTGCGGCGGGCCCTCCGTATTGACCACGAAGATACGGCGCCCCATCAGGGTCCGGCGCGTTTCCTCACCTCCAGCGAGGCTGGTGCCAGCATCCGGTGCGGCGACGTAGGCAATGAAAGCGCCGTCAGGAGACCAGGAGGGAGAGGAAACGGCCATGTTGGGAGGGCTCAGCACCACCGGATCGCTGCTGGAGGGGGCGACGATGATCAGCCGCTTGTTGGTCCATGCTTCCCGACCGCCTCCGGCCACAACGGCCACACGTCCGCTCCCTGCGGGATCCGGTGCGACGAAGTCGGGGTAGGGCAGTGTAGATGGGGCCAGTTGAATCGGTTCCCGCTCGGGAAAGAGGGCATAAAGGGGGGAACCATCCGCCAGGAGGGAGGGAGAATTCATCCCATCCTGAACCAGCAGGAAGGTGCCGTCTCCTGTCCAGCCGACCAGGAGAGGGTCCCCTATCGGCAGGGTCACGCTCTGCTCCTTGCCCTCAGGAGTAACGATGCCAATGCCCTTTCGGATTGGCCGTCCGTCCGGTGAGAGGCCCTCCCACTCATAGGCGATGCGCTGGCCGTCGGGATTCCAGGCGATGCGGCCCAAACGCCGAGGGAGTTCCGGGGATGCAGAGACCCGTTTGGTCAGGCTGGAGCCATCGGTGTTGGCAATGTAGAGTTCACCACCGCTGACATAAGCCAGCAGGTCCCTATCTGGCGCCCAAGCGAAGGCAGAGATGAGGGCCCCTGCAGCGACGGGTGCCGGGTCGCTTCCATCGGCCCGAACCACCCAGACCTGCTCGCCTTTGCGGAAGGCAAGCCACTGTCCGGAAGGGGACCATCGCGGCTCCTGGTTGCGCCCATCGGTGGTCAGTCGTCGGGGTTCGCCACTGGGAAGCGCTTTGACCCAGATGTCTCCGCCGTGAACATAGGCCAGCCATCCGAGGTCGGAGGGAAAGGTCGGCGCAGCCAGCGTGGCCACCTGGGCGGCCAGTCTGGCATTCTGAGTCGCCAGGGCCTCTATCGTGGCTGCGCGGGGGTCGGGCGCAGGGGCCTGTTCCCTCCCCACCTCCAGTGTGCCGCAGGCAGTGAGTACAATCCACCCTATCAGAAAAGCCATCCACAGGCGTCTCATCCTTGTCCTCCTCTGACACGGGCTCTCAGGGTTTCGTCCACTATTGAATTTGGGGTACTTTTAGCCCCGGACGTGAACCTGGGGCTTTTTCGGCTTCGGGAGGAAGAGAATGCGCCGAACAGGCAATGGTTTTGAACCTCCGAAGGGGGCTTCGCCGCTGACCTCGGCGGTTTACCGCCAGGCTTATAATCGCAGTTATCTTCTCGGTGCAGCCCTCAGGGTGGCGAGAACGGCTTCGGCTATGGCTGCGTCTCCGCGGGGGATAAAGCCCACTGCGCGGCCAGAGGGAGACACAATCAGCCAAACGACCGACGGCCGGTCTCCTTCTGGCGTCATTTCTACCCGCAGGGCAGGAAATTCGCCCAGGGTGGTTGACCGAACGGTACGGATAAAGGGCCCCCACGCCCCACGCCGGACCTCGTCCAGCGCCAGTTCCAGGGTGGTGCTCTCCTCCGAGAGAACAGAAAGGGTCAGAATCCCTTGAGTGACACCGTCGGTCTGAAGGGTGAACTGGGCCTCAGCACCCGGATGGCTGTCCACCTGCCAAGTAGAGGGAATGTCCAAGGTGATACCCAGCACGGGATCGCTGAAAAGCACAAGGGGTTCAGGAGCGATGAAACGAACCGTCTGAGCGATCTCCTGGAGGTGGTCCTTATCGGCCCACAGGACGAGGAAATGATACAGGTCTTCGTTGATCTGAACCGGCTGGGGATATGCGAAAATCATCGCCGCCTGTCCGCTCATATTCGCCGGTTGATCGTCGGAGGGAAGAATCCGGCACGCCGTAAGGTTCCGCAGGCGGATATTCCCCACCTTCGGCTGGGAGCCATAGGGCGACAGTTTGTGATAGGCCTCACGACGGCAGACCTCATTGAGAGTCTGCCCCTCGCCGAAGATGGCAGATAACTGGAAGAAGCCATCCGGGCCCGCATATCGGCCCTGATAGCCTTCCACCGGCCGCCAGTGGGCTGGGTAGCGGAGCGAAACCCCATAGGTCCAATCGGTGTACACCGCCCACGCCGTGCCAGAAGATACAGAAGCGCTCTCCAGACCAACTTCCAGTGTGCCGCAGGCCGCGAGGAGCAGGGCAAAAACTGCAAGACATACGGGGTACAGTCCTGCAGGACTTTTGCCAGGCGCAGTGGCATGAGATTCCGCACTGCACCGGTGTTCTGTTCTCCGGGGCTTTTTTCCATCTCCCGTCATACCCCACCTCCTGTCGGGAAACCTGCTCTCAGGATAACGCGCAGGTGTTCGGGGCGTTTGACGGAGATGTCACCGTTCTGAAACAGGGGGTTACGGCCCGGTTACATTAACGGGTGGGGAAACGAAGGGTGACGACGGTGCCCTGTCCGAAGCGGCTGCGCAGGGATACCTGCCCCCCGTGGCGGAGGACGATGGCCCGTACCAGGGCCAGGCCCAGCCCACTGCCCGGTGTACCCCGCGCGCCCTGTCCGCGATACAGTTCCTCCCACACGTGGGGAACTTCCTCCTCCGGGATCCCGGGCCCGGTGTCGGCGACTTCTACGACGACGGTCGTGCCGTCCTCAAAGGCGCGGAGTTCCACCGTGTCGCCGGGGCGGGTGAATTTGAGGGCATTATCCAGCAGGTTGTGGACGGCCAGCAGAAGCAGGTCCCGATCGCCGGTGATGGCCGGGAGCGGCCAGGGGGCGCGGGGAAGGGTCAAGGTCAGGTGGCGGTCTGCGGCCTCCGGCCGCTCCCGGGCCAGCGCCAGGGCCTCCTCCAGCAGACCGTTCAGGTCAATGGGGGTGTGCTCAATGGGACGGGTCTCCAGTTCGGCCAGTTTGCGCAGATCGGAAACCAGGCGGCTCAGGCGCTGAATCTGCCCCTCCATATCCCTCAGGGCTTTGCACCGGTCCTCCTCCGCGGAAGCCTCGGCCAGGTTTGCCAGAGCTGCCCGCAGCGCGGTGAGGGGGTTTTTGAGTTCGTGGTCCAGGCGCTGGAGAAACCGACGACGGTCGGCGGCGGCCTGAGTCTGGGCCTGGGCCAACGAGGTCCGACGCACCCGCTCCAGCAATCCGGAGACCCCCAACCCGGCCGCGAGAAGGGAGGAAAGGAAAGCGCCCGCCAGGACGGCCAGGGCCGCTGCGTCGGCCCGCGCAAAGAAGACGGGGCTGGTACCCAGAAAATGAATCAGGACCGATGCGAACAGACCCAACACAAACGGCAGCAGGGCGAGCAGGAAACGCCACCTCACGGCCCGGTCTCCACCGGCGCGATGAAGCGATACCCCTGACCGGGCACAGTCTCAATATAGCGAGGCTGGGCGGCATCGTCGCCCAGGGCCCGGCGCAGTTCAGCGATACGGGTGTCCACCGTGCGTGTTCCGGCGGGATACTCCCACCCCCAGACAGCATCCAGCAGCCGCTCCCGCGTCAGGAGTTCGTCCGGGTGGGTCATCATATACTCCAGCAGAGCCACGGCCTTCGGAGTGAGCATCAATTCCCGTCCTTCCAGGTAGACCCGGCGGGAGAGGCGGTCCAGGCGCAGGAAGCCGCTGACGAGGGCACGAGCAACGGTCAGGGGCGGTTGGCCGGGACGAGCCCGGCGCAGGATGGCACGGATTCGGGCCACCAGTTCGTAGGGGTCAAAGGGCTTATTCAGGTAGTCGTCGGCGCCCTCGTCCAGGGCCATCGCCCGTTCGGTGGATTCGCCGACCTGGGTCAGCAAGAGGACGGGGGTCCAATCTCCCGCCTGCCGCAGGCGGCGGAGAACCTCGCGCCCGTCCAGACGGGGCATCAATACATCCAGGATGACGAGATCGGGCCGAAGACAGGCAATTTCCCGGAGTGCAGCTTCACCGTCGGCGGCCACCGTTACATCAAAACCGGCCCGCTGAAGGAAAGAAGCCAGGTTTTCGGTGATCGCTACATCATCGTCCACCAGGAGAATTCTGGGACGGGTCATCGTTCGTCCTAAATCACGCTGTACTCCCGAATCAGTTTCCCCTCCCGGAAGCGGGTGATGGAAAGGGAGGAGATGTCCAGGGTGTGAGCCTTTCCATCCAGGATTTCCTCCGCCAGGAGAAGGCCGCTGGCCGGGCCGTGCATAAAGCCATGTCCGCTGAAGCCGCCGATAATGTAGAAGCCCTCCAGTTCGGGGACCCGACCCAGGATAGGATGGGCGTCCGGTGAGACTTCGTAGAGGCCGGCCCAGTGGCTGGCCAGCGTCGCCTTCTCCAGAAGGGGCATCCGCTTCATCGCCGCCTCCAGGTGGATCAACTCCCACTCCTCGTCCACCGACTGGTCAAATCCCGGCTTCTCGTTGGGGTTGGACATTCCCGTCAGGATGCCCCGTCCTTCCCGATGGAAGTAGAGGGATTGGGCAAAGTCCACAACGAAGGGAAAATCGGGAGGAACCTCCGGGAGCGGGCCCGTGACGACGATCTGCCTGCGGATGGGGACAATAGGGATGTCTATTCCAGCCATCTTCCCGACTTCCCCGGCCCAGGGCCCGGCCGCGTTAACGACCACGGGCGCAGAGACCTCCCCCTTCGGAGTGACGACGCCCTGGACCCGGCCACCGGCAACCTTGATCCCAGTGACTTCCACGTCGGTCAGAAGGCGGGCTCCCAGCCGCCGCGCGCCGGAGACGTAGCCCTGGACAACGGAGTTGGGGTCGGCCAGGCCGTCGCGGGCGTGGAAGGTGCCCGCCAGGACACCCTCCAGATTGATAAGGGGGACCATCCGGGCGATGTCCTCGGGCTCCAGCCACTCTGTCATCACCCCTAACTGGCGCTGCATCTGGACGTTGCGGCGAAAGGCCTCCACGTCCTCCTCACGGGTGAGCAGGAAGAGGTAGCCGCAGTAGCGCAGGTCAATCGGCTGGCCCAGTTCCTCCTCAAAGCGGTCCAGCATCGGAAGGCTGAGGAGGGAGATGCGGACGTTGATTTCGGTGCCGAACTGGTAGCGGATGCCCCCGGCGCACTTTCCCGTAGATTGGACGCCGAAGAAGGACTCTCGTTCCAGCAAAAGAACGTTTTTACACCCTTTGCGGGCAAGATGATAGGCCGTGCTGGTACCCATCACCCCGCCACCGATGATGACCACGTCTGCTGTGCGAGGAAGTTCCATAAAGCACCTCCCGGAAGATGAGATTGGATGCACCAGGCATTTCTGGAAGCGCTTAGCGCGTCTGGGCCCAAATCCACGTTTTTCTGGGACCAGGCACTTTGTCCAAGCGAATTCCGCAGAACCTTAAACTTTATCGGAAGTGGGACGCGGGTGAACGCGGACAAGCAGATTTTTCCTCTAAGTGGCAATGGGCTTGTTTTATCCTGCGCGGACGGGACGAATGAAGGCTAACCGATACAGCAGAATGATGGCGATCAGATAAGCGATGGTCTTGGGCAACATCATCGCGCCCAGCGCGGGGTACTGCTCTGCGCCCAACACGGTCACCCAGTAGGTGACGAAAGAAGCGATCAGGCACCAGGCGATCGCCTCCAGCAGACGCCGGTCCCGCGCCTGGGCGTTCCGCCGGTCCTGAAACAGGGCGGCGATCACGATGATCCCCATCAGGGTAAAGGGGATGTTCCGGTAGATTCGCCAGCCCGGCGCCGCGACTCCCTCCCAACCGTTCAGCGGGCAGGGGAGCAGCCCCAGCCGAACAGTCAACAGGCCCAGCATTACCCACGACCAGATATCCCACCGAACCCCCTGTCGTTCCTGGCGGTACTGGAAGAGGAACAGGTAGAAAAGGCTCATCGTGGCCGAACTGATGACCAGGCCCAGGGCGATCCAATCCCACGGGCGACCGAACCAGGTCAACACGTAGGGCAGCGGGTTGCCGGTTATGGTTCGGTAGATGCGGGGGATCGTGTGGAAGGAATCTCCCAGGGCCAGCA
Source organism: Anaerolineae bacterium (assembly GCA_025062415.1). Taxonomy (GTDB): domain Bacteria; phylum Chloroflexota; class Anaerolineae; order B4-G1; family DUEL01; genus SpSt-77. Next base: position 8,681 of record JANXAH010000099.1, read on the forward strand.
CAAAGACCGCCCACAGCGGCCATTGCAGGCTCGTCCGCTCGGACGGAGGGACACGCCCCAGCGCCAGTGCCATCTGGACGGTCACCGTCCAGGCGCCTACCAGATAGACGATGCTGACCACTACAGTGCTCCACTCGGCGATAGGGGGCATAGTTCACCTCCTTGGACATACTTGTGGCTTTGCTGCACAGACCGCCGGGTCCGCAGAAAACAGGCTCACAGCCTGCGCTACGCAGGGCCCCGCCGCGCGGACCGCCGGGCCTGCAGAATCGGGCTAACGAGCCCGCGCTACATCGTGCTCTCCGCACCTGGGCGGTCGCCCTGAACCGCTGTCAGGAGCATCACTGCGCCCAGGATCAGCCCTGCTCCCACCATCTGGAAGATGTCCATCCGCTCTCCCCAGACCAGCCAGCCGAGAACGGCGGCGATGACCGGCTCCAGCGTGGCGACGACGCTGGCCCCGGACGCGGGGACCCGCCGCAGGCCCAGGTTGAAGGTCAGCCCGCCGCCGAGGGTGGGCACAATCCCCAGCATCACCAGCCAGAAGAGGTACGATGGAGTAGTGACCGCACTCCAGAGGACGGCGGGGGATTGCAGAGGGAGCAGGAAGAGGGCCCCCGCGGTCAGAGCCCAGGCCAGGGTCGCCCAGGGGGTGTGGCGGCGCTGGGCGACCTTGCTGAAGATGGTGTAGAGTCCATAGGTCAGGCCAGCCCCCAGGCCCGCCAGGATGCCGGGGCCATTGAGCCGCAACCCCGCCAGGTCGTGGACGCGGCCCACCAGCGCACAGCCGACCACAGCCAGAAGGAGCGCCAGCCCCCGCCACCGCGTGAGGGGCTCCCCCAGGAAAAGGGCACCGAAGAGGGTCACCCAGGCCGGGGCTGTGTACATCAACACCGCCGCAACCCCCATCCCGGCCCACTGGATGGCGTGGATGTAGACGATGTAGAAGGCCGCGACGCCCACCAGCCCAAAGAGCAGGAAGAAGCCCACATCCGGCCAGGAGAGGCGCAACGACCGGGGGTCCCGCCAGAACAGGGCCAGGAGCAGGATAACCGCTGCAACGCTGGCCCGGAAGAACACGATGGTCAGCAGGGGAAGACCGGAGGCAGCCAGCCCCTTATAGAAGAGGCCCAGGGTCGCCCAGAGCGTCGCAGCGACCAGAACCAGCCCGTATCCGCCAGAGAGAGCCCTTCGTTCCCCCACACGAACTCCTGCTCACAGTTCCACTTCCAGCCCCAGATTCTCCCGCCGTGCGGCCTCCAGAACCGCCGCAGCCGCTGCCACGTCCTGGACAGCCACTCCCACGGACTTAAAGAGCGTCACCTCGTCGGGGGACGTGCGCCCCGGTTTCAGCCCGGCGGCGATCTCCCCCAGTTCGGCCCAGATGTGGGCCTCGGTCATCCGACCCTCCCGGATGGGGATGAGCAGGTCCCCTGCCTCCGCCAGGCTGGCGGTCCGGTGGTCAATGACAACCTTCGCCCGAAGGACGGTCTCCGTCGGCACCTCCCGCATCTGGGGAGTGTAGGCGCCCACGGCGTTGATGTGGGTGCCAGGGCGGACGTCCGCGTCGTCAAAAACCGGGATAGAAGAGGTCGTTGCCGTGCAGATGACATCGGCCCCGCTGACCGCCTCGCTGGGAGTTTCCGCCACGCGAACCGGGACCCCCAGCCGCGCGGCCATCTCCGCCGCGTAGGCCTCCGCCCGCGCTCGGTCCACGTCGTAGACCCACGCCTTCCGGATGGGCCGCACCGCGCAGACCGCCTCCAGTTGGGTCCGCCCTTGGACGCCGGCCCCGAAAACCGCCACGACCGCCGCGTCGGGCCGGGCCAGGAGGTCTGTCGCGGCGCCGGAGGCCGCGCCCGTCCGCAGCGCGGTCAGGTAGGTTCCGTCCATCACCGCGGCCGGCTGACCGGTCGTTGCATCCACCACCACGACAAGGGCATGGATGAGGGGCAGGCCCCGCGCTGGGTTGTCGTTGAAGACAGAGACGACCTTGACCGCCATCTGGTCGTCGGCGGCCAAGTACGCGGGCATAAAGAGGGTCAGGCCGTTGTGGCGGGGGACGTGAAGGGGCACCCGCAGGGGGACCTCTGCCTGGCCGGTGGAGAGTTGGGCGAAGGCCCGCTTCATGGCCTCCACGGCTTCTCGCATCGGCAGAGCCCGCCGGACATCCTCGCGGGAGAGCAGACGAATCTTCATAAGCACCTCCGGCGCTGATCCTTGCGGTTTAACGAATGGTTTGAACAACAGCGTACAAGGCTGGAAACCCTTCGGCTCCTCCAAAGGCGGGACCGCCTCCCCCAGAGACGGGGGAACCCCCACTTCCCCCCTGCCCTCTTCTCCCCCAGAGACGCTTTGTCGCTCTCACACCCCTTTCGTTCCCCCTTCCCTCTCCCCCTGGGGGAGAGGGGAGGGGGTGGAGGAGGGGTGAGGGGATCCGCCTCCTTCATCCCTTCCAGCCCATCAAAGGGTACAACAATTCTCCACAAACCGATATTCCAGGCCCAGTTCGCGGGCCCGGCGAACGGTTCTGGGATGGGGGTAGGCAATGCGGTTCACGCCCGCCAGAAGGGCCCGTTCCTCCATTTCCGCAGCGGCAGGGCCAGCGGGCCGGGCACAGCCCAGGGCCAGAGGGGTTCTGGGGTTCAACAAGCGGGCCACGGCGGTCAGCCGCCCCACCGTCTCCGGGTCCACCCCCAGAAGGTCCGCCATCGGCGTCCCCGGAAGCGGGCGCAGGACCACCAGGACCAGCACATCCGCGCCGATACGGCTGACCACCTCCAGAGCCGCCAGTTCGCCACGCAGTTGGCCGAAGTAAAGGCCGATGACGATATGAGGAGCGACCGGTATCCCCAACTCCCGCAGCAGCGCCAGCGCTTCGGCATACTCCTCCGGGGAACGGTTCAGGTGCAGGACCTCGCGCAGGGTCGCCGCGTCGCCGATGAAATCAAAGAGCACCTGGTCCACCCCCGCCGCCTTCAGGCCCTCCGCCGTCTCCCGGTCCGGCAGGCCGGTGTGCACGACGACCCGCAAGCCCAGGGCTTTCAGTCGGGCGATGGCCTCCAGATAGGGCTTCAGGGGGACCGCGCCGTTCCGGTCGGATCCGCCGCTGATGAGGACACCTGCACAACCCTGCTCCACCAGCCACCTGCCCAGGGCAAGAAGCGCCTGGGGAGTGGTGGCCGGAATCATTCCTTTCAGGAGTTGACCCCGACAGTGCTCACACTCCAGCGCGCAGCGCTCCCCGGTCAGGCTGATGCTGGCAAAGCGATGGGACGTGTTCCGGTAATCCTCGGTCTCGTACCGCTTGAGGCTGGGGACGGCAAAGAAGATTTCCGGCGGATGGTATTGCCGCCGCACCGCCCAGGCTGCCGCCTGCAGGTCCTCCCAGGGCAGGTGAAAGAGGAACTCCGCCTGGCTCAACTCAGCGCTCCTAAGGCACCGATGCTCCTGCGTCCTTGGCGTCTCCTTTGTGCCCTTCGTGTCCTTCGTGGTTTTTCAGAAATATTCGCGCAACTGGTAGCGGATCAGTTCCACGTCCTCTGGTTCAGGAAGGAAAGGGTAGTTGCGCATAGGCTGACCCGCGCGCTCGTTTCCGAAGGGCCGGTTGCAGGCGACGCGGCCGTCGGGGCCGGGACATCCCGAAGTCATAAAGGGTTCACCGTAGCGGATCAGGTCGTCCACGGGGACACCGAAGTGGACCACCTGTCCCTTCTCGTTGAAGTCCATCTGCTCGTAACGACCATAGCCCTGGTTGATAATGTAGCGGGCCAACTGGACCCGCCGGTACTGGCCATAGGGGGGCTGGGGGTGGTTCTCCATCAGAGAGCCGCCCTCGGGGAAGAAGGAGAAGAGATGGGTGTGGGCCCCCAGGTCGTGGGCCCGCTGGATGGTGGCGATCATCTCCTGTTCCGTTTCGCCCAGCCCGACAATCAGATGGACTCCCACTTTATACCGGCCAAAGATCCGCACCGCTTCCTCCAGGACGGCCCAGTAGTGCTCCCAGCGGTGGGGTCCGCCGACGCCCTTGCCCCGGAAGCGGTCAAAGAGTTCCGGCGTCGCCGCGTCCACAGCGATGCCGACCATATCTGCCCCGGCCTTTTTGGTCTCCTCCAGCTGGGACGGGCGGATCAGCGTCGGGGCGATCAGCGCGGAGATGGGAAGGTCGCATTCCTCGCGGAACCGGCGGATAACGGCGTTCATGTCGTCAAAGGCGCGGCGGTGGGTAATCATCCCGACGCAGACCCGGCGCAGATGGCCGTTCTCTCGCTTCAGACGGGCGATGACGTCCTCTACTGGATAGGTGGGCCAGTCCACCCGGATGAAGGTCTTCTGCTTCCCCGGCGGCACCTGGCGCTGATGGTGCAGGCCACAGTAGGCACATCGGGCCACACATCCGTCGGGGTACGTCACGAGAAGGTTCAGGCCCGTCAGATAGGCGTTGCGGCGGAACAGCGCTGGCCGATAGCCCAGAGCCATCGCAGCGGCTTGGCTGATCTGGACGTATTCAGGACTCTGCATCACAGCCTCCAGTGGTTCAGGGATTAACCGCAGAGAACGCACAGATTCTTTAGATTTCCTGTGTGACCTTCGTGCTCTTCGTGGTTTCCGATTCACCTTCCGGTCGGCTGTACTCCCGGAACGCGATCCATGTCCGGCGGAGGGCGGCGCTCAGCGCAACGGGGTCGTCGCTCCAGTGCGCGTCCAGGTAGCGCCGTTTCTTTAAGGCGTGGCGCAGCGGACCCCCCAGAAAGGCGGTCCACTCCCTCTCGTACTCCTCCAGCGCGCTCAGATCGCCGGTCTGGACGGCGCGAACAGCGGCCTGACCCGCCAGGGTCCCACCGACAATAGCAGCAAAGATGCCCGCGCCCGTGATCGGATGGGTGTGCCCGGCGGCGTCTCCCACCAGCAGAACTTCTCCCACCTGAGTTCGGGCCACCGGTCCACCGGACGGCACCGGCCCACCCGTGTGTCCCAGGATGTCACCGGGCCGGATGCGGAGACGGTCCAGCAGGTGGGCCAGCGCGCGGGACGGGTCGCCACCCATCCTCCGGTTGACCCCCACCCCCACGTTGGCGGTCTCCCCCTTCGGGAAGAGCCAGCCGTACCCGCCCCGGTAGACCGGGTCAAAGTAGACGTGAGTACATTCGTGCCCTCCGTCTTCGGCCAGGGATGGCGGAAGGACGGCCTCCACTTGCAGCGTGTCTATAAGTTCTGCATTGGTTTGCCCGATCCAGCGGCCCACGGTGGAGAGGGGGCCGTCGGCGCCGATGAGAATCCGGGGGACAATCTCCTCCAGCCCGGCTCCTCGCCGAACCAGGACTCCCCGTGGGGTGCGCTCCACCGCACGGGCAGCGGTCCAGATTTCCGCGCCCGCGCGGCAGGCCGCCACAGCCAGGGCTTTGTCAAAGAGAACCCGATGCAGGACGTAGCCGGGAGCGGGAGTCTCCACCACTTCGCCGGTGGGCAAGTAAGTGCGCAGCGCGCGAATGCGCTGGGCGATGCACGTTTCGGGGATTGGGACGTGGGCGACAATCTGTGCGGGCACGTACTCCGCGCACTGGACTGGCAGGCCGACGGTGGGCCGGCGCTCCACGACCAACACACGCAGCCCCTGCCCGGCAGCGACCCGCGCCGCCGTGCATCCCGCCGGTCCGGCGCCCACGATCAGCAGATCAACCTCCCTGGCCATTCCGCCCCACCCGTGCGAGAACCTTCTCCAGTAAGCCCATCTTCAGGTACGTCTGATTCTGGAACTTTCCGGCGTAGGCATCCTGCTCCTTGCCCAGGTCGTAGCAGGTGGTGCTGTCCACATCCACCAGGATGCCCGGCAGGCCAATGCGCTCAAAGTCGTCCCGGTGTTTGGCGTAGAAGGCCTCGCAGCAACTCCCCACGAAGGCCTCCGCTCCCTCCCGCTTCAGCCGCTCCAGGGTCGCTTCCAGATGCTCAAAGTTCTGGATGGTGATGGGAGTCAGGCCGTAGCGGTCGGCCAGTTCGTAGGCCTCCCCAATGCAACACGCGCCACACCGGGCACAGCCCTCCTGATAGCGGTAGGAGCAGTCGGGCAGTTTGGCGCAGTAGGGCAAAAGGAGCGCCTGGCAGCGCCGGATTTCCGCCAGCGGCTTCACGACGCAGAAAACGTAGTTGGCCTCCTCCGGCGCGATGCCATGCTGGGTGTAGGTGGTCTTTTCCAGGGCCTCCTGAATCGTCCGCAGGAAATCCGCAGGCGTGACGCCGGGAATCCGGACCTCCCCTTTTGCGAAGAATTCCTCTATGATAGGACGAACGGCCTCTATCTCCGCAGGAGCGCCCCTCAGACGGGCCTCCAGGTCCAGGATGGCCCGCCGGGGGTAGGCGAAGAAGTCCCCGGTGATGAGGGCCTCCCGGATGCGGCCCGCGCTGACGATAAGGGAAGCGCGGATAAGCCCACCGGGGCTCTTGTAGAGGGCCCAGACCTCCCGCCGATAGTCCAGAGGGCGGCGGATGCCGTAGATCCACTCCTCGGATTGGAAATAAGGCAGCCGCTGGGCCAGCAGGTCCTCCTCAAAGGGGGTCAACGGTCCCGGCTCCAGGCGGATGCCGAAGGCCTCGGCAAACCCTTCCGCCAGCGCAGCCTTGATCTGGGCCAGTGGGGGAACATACCCCAACTCCCAGGCCAGGCAGGTGACCCGCTCCCGGACCGAAGCGATCTCTTTGTCCTTCAGTTTCTCGGTGGGAATCCGCAGGGCGCGGAGCATCGTCTCCACGTCAAAATCCACCAGCAGGGTGCCCTGGAAGAGGAACGCGTTGCCCATACTGGTGCCGCCTGTGCCGGAGATTTTCCGGCCATTCACCTCAATATCGTTTTTGGGGCGGAACGCGGCCCGGATTCCCAGTTTCTCCAAGCCTCGGACGGCTCCTTGGCAGATGGTCTCGTAGAGTTTTTCAATCTGGCGGGGGAACCGGGGGTCCTCCTGCGAGGCGATGATCTCCCAGCCCAGTTGGGTCTCGTCAAAGTAAAGCCCGCCACCCCCGGTCAGCCGCCGGTTGATGTCTATGCCCCGCTGCTGGCAGTAGGAAATCCGAATCTCCTGTTCCACCGCCTGATGGTAACCGACCAGCGCGCTGGGGGGTGAGAACTGCAGAAACCGAAGCGTGTTCGGCACGAGGTTCTGGCTCCGGGCAGTCAATACGACCTCGTCCAGGGCCATATTTTCTGCCGCGGACCGCACGCCAGTATCCAGAAGGCGCCAGGTTTCCATGTTATCTCTCCGAAGGCAATGTGGAAGCCCCTTGGGGCCTATCTGAAGATTCAGGTTCTCCAGGGACTGGCGACGTTGAAGTGTAGGCCGATGGCCTAACATCAAAGGCCGGCGCAGGCCGCCTTCAGTCGGCGCTGATTGGAAATCAGCCCTCCTGGGCACCTTCGCGCCAGGCGTCAACCTTCGTTGGCGCACTTCTCACAGGTCGGCGCAGGCCGACCAGTGGCCACAGGTCCAGGCAGGCCGACTTCAGTCGGCGCTGATTGGAAATCAGCCTCCCTGGGCACCTTCGCGCCAGGCGTCAACCTTCGTTGACGCACTTCTCACAGGTCGGCACAGGCCGACCGTTGGCCGAAGGCCCAGGCAGGCCGCCTTCTGTCGGCGCTGATTGGAAATCAGCCCTCCTGGGC
>JANXAH010000150.1 GCA_025062415.1 Anaerolineae bacterium
TGGAAGAGGCCCGCAAAGAACTGGCGCGGTTTTTGGGGGGCCCCCCCCCCCCCCCCCCCCCCCCCCCCCCCCCCCCCCCGGGGGGGGCGGGGGGGGGGGCGGCGGGGGGGGGCGGGGGGGGCCCCCCGCCCCCCCCCCCCCCCCCCCCGCCGCAGATCCCCCGCTACGCCATCTGCTGCGCCACCAGTTCCACCACGTCCAGCACCCGGACGCGTAACTTCTCCTGCCTGGCTGCCCCAGCCAGCGTCCGCTTGCATTGCTGACAGGCCGAGAGGAGAATCTTTGCCCCTGTGGCCTGCACCTCGCCGATGCGCCGCCGGGAGACGGCCGTGACCAGGTCCTTATCCGCCATCTCCACATCCCCGCCACCGCCGCAGCAGAGGGAGTACTGGTGGTGATGCTCCATCTCCACCAACCGGATGCCAGGAACCGCCCGGATGACTTCCCGGGGCGCGTCATATACCCCGCTGGTCCGCCCCAAGTCGCAGGGGTCGTGGTAGGTCACCGTCTCCTCCAGCGGCTTCAGGGAAAGGCGCCCATCCGCCAGAAGTTCCGCCAGCAGTTCTGTCAGGTGTAGGACCTCAAAGCCCAGGGGCTCACCCAAGACGCGCGGGTAATCGTGCTTCCAGGTGTGATAGCAGGAGGGGCAGGCCGCGACCAGACGCCGGGCCCCCGTCCGGCGGACGGCCTCTAGGTTGTGGCGCATCGTCTCCACCGTCACATCGCCCATTCCGGCGATGATCAGCGGGAAGCCGCAGCACCACTCCTCGCCGCCCAGGGTCAGGTAGTCCACTCCCGCCTTTTCCATCACTTGCACCGCGTTCTGTGGGATGGAGTAGGACTGGGGATAGAAAGAGCCAACGCATCCCACAAAGAAGACCACTTCCGCGCGCGTCTTCTTGCCCACTCCCTCCGGGATTTCAGGCAGGTTCTGGCTCCAGATGAGTCGGTTGGTGTTATCGTCCCCGGAGATGTTGTGGGCCGTTAGAAAGATCTCCCGAAGACGGTCAAAAATGGAAGGGTAGACGCCCTGCCGGACCAGGTCCCGGCGCATCGCGATCCAGAGGTCGCGGGTCTGGATGTGCGCCGGGCAGACGACAGCACAACGTCCGCAAAGGGTGCAGTCATACGTGCCGGTGGAGTGGGTCTGCAGTGCCTCCGGCTTCAGAGGGCGAGGGCCAAAGAGGCGAGCCAGCAGTCCATACTGGCCGCGGATGAACCGCTTTGTCGCCTCAATCTTGCGCAGCGGCGTGATCGCGTCCAGGTCCGGCTTCTCGGTAAACGTCGGACACCAGAGGGTGCACTCACCGCAGCGGGTGCAACCGTCCAGTTCCAGCAGTTGTCGCGGTGTATAGCAGGTAAGGTCTATGGGGCTCATTCGTGCCCTCCCCGGACCGTGTTTATGACGGCAACCAGCGGCGTGATGAGGATGTGAAGGAACTTGCTGAACGGCAGGTACGCGATGACCGCCACAATCAGCAGGGCATGGAGATACCAGAGCACCGGGTAGACCTGGGTCCAGTCCAGGGGAAGCGGCCGCAAGGCGACCGCCACGGCGTACCCCAGGAACGCCCAGGCCGCGCGGTCGGCCGGAAGACCGACGCTCAGCATCCGCACGCCCTCCAGAAGGATGCCCAGGAAAAAGGCCGTGCCCAGCAGAAAGATGGCTGCGCGGTCCTCCCCCTCGGTCCGCAGACGGGGGTCGCGGCGGATGAACCGCCGGTAGAGCGCAAGCAGCACGCCCAGGATGATCAGTGCGGCGCAGAGATCGTTGAAGAACGCAACAACCGGAGTGTCCCGGTCCGCCAGGACACGGGTCCAGCGGGCGGCGGGCCAGAAGGCCTCTCCGACCCAGGTGATCAGACCCAGCAAGAAGCGGGCCAGGAAGGGCCAGTAGATAAGGGTATGCACCACCCAGCGGCTCACACTCTCCTGGAGCACCCGGCTCAGGAAAATCCCGTGGGCCACTTGGCTGCCCACCGCTCGGAAGAAGCGGCGGGAGAAAATCAGCCGGACCAGGTCGTCTGCCAGATAGGAGAGTTTCTGCATCGGGGTCACGCCCGGATGGCCCGGGAGTTCGCCCTTAAGATAGATGGAGAAGTTGACAGTCATCCCAACCAGGAAGACCAGGAGCCCCACCGCCGACCAGGGGTCCTTAACGATGGGAGCGGCCTCGTGGCAGGGCATACAGAGGATGCTCCGGGCCGGGAGCGTGACCGCCGGGGCGCCCACCGGGTTGCCCGCATAGTGACAGTTCTCGCAGCCCGGTCGCGCAACCAGCGTATGGGCAGTCCGGTCCACCGGATTTCCGGCCGCGTCGGTCCGAGCCAGGACGATGCGGCCTGTCGCCGCATCCCGAACAAAGGGCAGGTCGGGGCGATGGCAGACCGCGCAGTCAATGCTCATATGGGGCGCGCCCATATGGACATGCGCCAGAATGGCCGCGTGGCAGTTCTCGCACGCGACGGGCCTGGTGGACCGGTGGGGGTTGCGGGCCACGTCCGCATGGCATGCAGTACAGGCGACACGGCTGTGCAGGGTCTGCTCGTAGCGGGCCGGGTCTACGTAGACCGGCGTGCGACCCTCAGCGGCCCACGTCTCTACCTGGGGGTCGCCATGGCACTGCATGCAGAAAGCGATCTCCGTCTCGGCGCCGGAGAGAGTGTTCGGATTCGGCTGTCGGTGGCAGGCCCAACAGTTCGTATTCCCGCCACCGTTCCCAGGGCCCTGGGCCAGGGCAGCCGAACCGGCGACGGTCCCGATCAGGACCACCAGCAGCAGGATGAGCAGGCAACGGATGGTCTTCATCGTACCCTCATCTCCTCCGCGCGCTTGGGGTCGGCTTGAATCCGTTCCCACTCCAGCGGCCGCTCGTGGCGCAACTCCTCTTCGCTGACCTTGCCGGTGAAGATGACCTTGTCGAGCGGGAACTTTTCAAACCGGATGTGGGTGTTGAAGAGGTGGACGATATAGATGAAGCCGACAGCCAGCAGGGCTTCGTCGCTGTGCATAATGTGGGCGATGTTGATGACGATGCCGGGCAGGAAACGGGAGAAGAAATCCTCAAACCAAAGGACCAGCCCGGAGAGGCCGATGACCGGGACGCCCCAGAAAACAGCCCAGTAGTCAAACTTTTCAAAGTACGCGAAGCGATCAAACAGGGGACGACTGCCCTTGCCAATGAAGTACTTGAAGTTCTGCCAGATGTCCTTGAAGTCCTTGAGCGTGGGCACGGGCGTATCGGGCCCCCATGGTTTGCGCTTCTGGACGAAGACGTAGTGGGCGATGTAGGCCAGGTGCATCAGGCACCAGAGGGCGATCACCACCGCGCAGACACGATGGATGATGCCCATACTTTCTACCCCGCCCTGGAGACGGGTGAGCCACTGGGCCCAGCCAGCCGTTGGGTACTTCAGGGGCATCCCGCTGATGGTGGTGCCGAAGAAACTGGTCATCACCAGCAGGTGGACCAACCGATGGTAGATGTTGAAGCGCCAGTATTGAGGGCCGGCCTCTTTCGCCTTCTTCGCCGCGTGGCTCACCGGTCGGCGGAGCCGCTCGTGCAGACTGCGCAGGAACCAGAGGCCGGTATGGGCGTAGAAGACGGTCAGGACACTGGCCGTCAGGAGGATAAAGAAGAGTTGCACCCAGAAGAAGAGGGCAAAGTCCTGACGGCGGGGGTCCTCCGGTGCAACCTGGAGCGTCTCACGCGCATGGACATAGTAGCCGGTCAACCCCAGGGTGGCCTGAGGATGACAGCGGCGGCAGGCCTGGTATTCTTCTTCAGGAGTCGCCAGTGCCCGGACGTTATGGGCGCCGTGGCAGTCGGCGCAGGTGGCGGAGTTCTCCCGGCCCAGGATGACGGCCTTGCCGTGATAATCATGCTGGTAGGTCTCCAGCGCCTCATGGTGGCATTTGCCGCAGGTCTGGCCCACGAACTGCATCACCTGGGCGCGCGTCCCGATGGTGGCGTAGTGGGCATTGTGACAGTGACCACAGGTGGGAGCGGGAAGAGCGCCAGTTTCAGAACGAGCCCGGGCTTCGGCGTGGACGCCTTGCTCGTAGGCCGCGTATTCGTCGGGATGGCACTCCGCACAGCGCGCGTAGTCGTAGAGAGCCCGGGCGTCCTGGGTCAGCCGGGCCGGGTCCGGATGAGGTGTGGTCTCATCGCCGGGAGTGATGTCCGGGTGGCAGGTGGCGCAGTCCAGGTGGCCATGGGCCGAGGCGCGGAACCGCTCCAGGTCTATGGCCCAACCGGATGAGGGACCAGCCGGCGGAGCCAGGCGCGGGCTGGGAGTACAGCCGGTCAACAGGACAAGGCAGACAGCACCTGCCAGGCAGAGCAGGAGGACAGGTTCAGAACACCGGGGTTGATGGATCACGGGAAGGCCTCCTCGCAGTTGGCGTGAGACAGGAAATATGCAACATCCACCAGGGGACGTGGGACGACTGAGCCCTCCTGGCGCGAGGAAACTTCGCCTCCTTCGGGCAGGCTGGGAAAAGGGATATTTTGACGTTCGCAGCCAGCCACGGAGCGAAGGGAGTGGCGTCGGTGGTCTTTTCAAAGGCCTGAGACGGCACTCCACTTCGTTTCGTGCCCTTTTGCGAACTCAGGACACCGTTAATTCCGAAGGGGAAGGAGCCCAGGTAAAACTTATTCGCTCAGCAGAGCCTGATATTTGGCCGCTTCCTCTTCAATAAAGGCGCGGAATTCGGGAGAATCCACCCGGAACAGGTTGTTCAGTTCCGCCGGGTTGGACATCTCAATCTTGACCAGCCAGCCCTGGTCAAAGGGGGACTGATTGATAAGGGTGGGTTCAAACTCCAGTTCCTCGTTGACCGCGACAATCTTGCCGCTCACGAGGGCGGGAATACGCCCGACCCACTTGCCGGACTCCATGGACATGAAGGTCTGGCCCTGGGTCACGGCCTTCCCCACAGGGGGGATTTCCACGTAGACAATCTCTTTGGCGATACGCTGACCGAAGTCGGTCATCCCCTGGACGACGATGTTGCCCTCCACCCGGGCCCAGTTGTGCTGCTTGTCGTAGTAGAGGTCGTCGGGGAATTCAATACCGGCGATCTGCATCGTGTACCTCCTGGTTGAGTGTGGAGTTTATTCGCAAAGGCCCCTGCGCCCCAGAGCGCA
>JANXAH010000178.1 GCA_025062415.1 Anaerolineae bacterium
TCCTCTCCGACCACGACGAACTCCCTGGGAGCCGGCGGCCCATAGGCAACCGGCGGATAGGCCATCCCCATCGGCGGCGACCCCTGCGACGACGCCGCAGGCAGCGGCGGCTGCACCACCACCACCGGCGGATACGGCCCCGCCACCATCCGCTGCTCCTGCCTCCGCTTCGTCACCCACACAATCAGCAAACTCGGCGGAAGGCTCGCCACCACCCCACACACCGCCCCCGCCAACACCGCCATCGCCTCCTCGCTCAACCGCTGCCCCACCATCACCGCCAGCGTCAGCCCAAAGGCCGCCGTAAAGACCAAAAGCACCACCCCCAGCCGCTTCGCCACCCGGCTCTCCACGCTCCCCATCGGCCGGGACCCATACTCCGGCCCGTATCCGTACCCGTACGGCATCCCCTGCATCCCGTCCATAGGCCCTCCCTGTGACATACCGCGTGTCGCATCGCTGCGGGGGCATCAGCGGTGGGATATCGGCCCAGCCATCCGGCCCGCCAGCACCCCCGCCCAACGCCCTTCTCTAACCCTTCCGCTGACGCTCCCCCGCTCCAGTTCCCCGTCCCCACGAATCTCCGCCACCAACCCCGGTACCTCCTCCGGCGCAATGTAGGCCGCCTGGAAACGGTGAATTCTCCCTTCCGCCACGGCAATGAAGTCCCCCTTCCCCATCAGCCGCTCCGCACCGGTCCCCCTCCAGCCGGAGGCCACCTTCGCATCCTCCGGGCTCGCCACCTTCCCCACCAACCGGACCGGAAAGTTGGCCTTGACCAGACTCCCAATGACCGCCGCCGTCGGCTTCTGGGTGGCCGCCACCACGTGAATCCCCGCCTCCCGCCCCCGCTGCAGCAGACGGGTCAGCGGCCGCTCCACCGCCTCCCCACCCACCACCATCAGGTCCGCCAGTTCGTCTATGACCAGGATACAGCCAGGCTCCCTTTCCCCCTGTCGGCCCCGGACCTCCATCCACCGCACCAGGCTCTTCAGGCCCTCCACCGCCTCGGCCACGTCGGCAATAACCGGCCGGGCCAGGTGGGGCAACCCCTCCAGGTCCCGGAACGCGCTCCCCTTGGGGTCTATCAGCACCAGCCGCAGTCCCTCCCGCGCCCCCGCGACCTGCGCCGGATTGAAGTAGGCCAGGGAGAGGACAATGGTCCGCAGCAGTGCCGTCTTGCCGCTCCCGGTGGTCCCGGCCACCAGGACGTGGGCCACGTTGGGAGAGGGAAGGCGAAGAAGGAGGGGAGTCCCGTCATCGGCGATGCCCAGGAGTGCGGTGACGGGCGGGACGTGGCGCAGCCCCTGCAGGAGGGGGAGAAGCCGGACAGGGCGGGGGTCCTCCCTGGGGACCTCCACCGCGATGACGGCGCCCCTGCGGGCGACGCGGACGGAGGGGACGCCCAGGGCAGCGGCCAGTTCCTCGGCCAGGCCGGTGACCGCGCCGATGCGGACGCCCAGGGCCGGAAGGACGTCGTAGCGGATCCAGCGGGGGGTGACGGTCCCGCCGGTGACGCGGGCAGGAATGCGGTGCTGGGCCAGCACTGCCTCAATCCTATCTGCTTGGTATTCCAGCAGTTTCTTCATTGCCCGATCCTCCGTTTTGTGGTAAAATAGTGGCGGTGGTAGGCATTGCCCGGTCCTCCACCGGCCCCCCGGTCGGCCGCTCCGGCTGGGGGGTTCTTCATTTCTGGTCAGGATGGTCCTCCCACTTACAGAAGTAGCATACAGCCTGCTCCTGCCAGAGTTCCCACCCTTCCTCCGCCGCAAGTTCTCTGGCCTCCTCTGGGGACAATCCCCAGGGGCCGTGCCCACCGCACCGGTTACATTCTACAGCGTACTCCGTGATGGTTCGGGTTTTGTACTTCATTGGGGCCCCCTGACGCAGGTTCTACGAATTTCAGGCAGTCCAAAATTCTTCCGGATGAATTTTGGGCAGTCTAAAATTCTATGCCCAGGTCCTCCAGGTCAGGCACATCAGCGGTATCAGCGGTCTCCCGACCCGGTACCGGCCCGGACCGTAGCCACTCCCGGATGAGACGGGCCCGGCCTCCTTTCGGCGTATGCTCCAGCGCCGCTATCAGTTCGGCGTCCAGCACGGGATGCAGAGAGAGGGTGACGACAAAGCGCCGCATCCGCACCGGCCCCGGCCGCCGTCCCCGCTGCTTCACCACCGGACCGTTTGCCCCCATTTCCACAGCCCCCGTGCGTTTGCCGCTATCGGGTCATTCGGGATCACCACCTCTGTTCGGAAGGCCTGCCGAAAGGCATCCGCCCGCTCCCGTAGCAGAACCGCTCCACCGCCCACTACCAGCAGCAGGTCCAGCCGGGCGCCGTTCCAGACCCGTTCCGCCGTCCCCACCACTTCCGACAACCAGGTCGCCAGGGCGCTATCGGGGACTTTCCCGGCCCGTACCCGTTCATCCGCCTCGTGGTACGGTTCGCCGGGCGCCGCCAGGTCCAGCAATCGCCGCACCCCCACCTTGTCCCCACCGACCAGCCGGGGCTCCAGCCGTCCGCCTCGGATGCCGTACAGGTCCAGGGTGTTAAAACCGACATCCAGGACGGCCACGAGCGCTGTTTGGGCCGCCCTGTGCGCCCAGCGGCCCTCGCTGTCCAGGGCCCAGTCGGCCCAGGCCCCCACCGGTTGAGCAGCGGCCCGCACAGCGGAAACGGCGAAAGAGAAGGGCCGTCCGTTCACCTGGAACTGATGCTCCCGTACCAGCCGGGCCCGCAGGGATTCCAGGACCGGCCGCGCCACCGCCTCGTCCCGCAGAAGGGGGACAGGCAGGCCCAGCACCAG
>JANXAH010000192.1 GCA_025062415.1 Anaerolineae bacterium
GGGGGGGGGGGGGCGGCCCCCCCCCCCCCCCCCCCCCCCCCCCCCCCCGCCCCTATCCCCCTACCGGCGAAAGTACCACTCCAGAATCTCCTGCGCCACCGGCACCGCCACCGCAGAACCCTCCCCACCGTTGTAGATGAAGACGATGAGGGCGATTTCGGGCGCCTCCGCCGGGGCATAGGCCATAAACCACGCGTGGGTCGGCTGGGCGAATCCCTCCCGGCAGATGCCCATCTGCCGGGCAATGTCGTCGCAGAACTGGGCTGTCCCCGTCTTCCCGGCAACACGGACCCCTGCGATCTGGGCGCGGGTCGCCGTCCCGTAGGCCACAGTTCCCTCCAACCCCTGGTGGATCAAACTCCAGTTCTCCGCCGATATGGGCAGTGTCCGAATGATCTCCGGCTGGAAAGGGACCACCACGTTCCCCTGAGCATCGGTGATGTGGTGGACAATGCGGGGCCGATAGAGGGTCCCACCGTTGGCCGTCGCTGCCATCACGTTCAGCATCTGGAGGGGGGTTACCAGCAGGTACCCCTGTCCGATGGAAAGGTTGTAGGTGTCGCCGGTGGACCAGTTCTCGCCGATGGTAAGCCGCTTCCAGCGGGCGGTGGGGACCAGGCCCGGCGCCTCCTGCTCCAGTTCAATCCCCGTGGGCTCGCCCAGACCAAAAAGACGGGAATACTGAACGATGCGGTCCAGTCCCAATCCCTGGAAGCGCTCAAAACCGCCGCCCACCTGATAGAAGAAGATATCGCAGGAAAAGGCCAGCGCATGGACCACATCCAGCCAGCCGTGGCCGGTCTTTTTCCAGCAGTAGAAGGGCTGGGCCCGCTCCGGGTCGTTGGGATAGTACTTGTTGGGGAGCATAATGGTGCCGGGACAATTCAGCCGGGTCCGGGGCGTCACCACCCCCTCTTGCAGCGCTGCCGCGGCGACGACAATTTTGAAGATGGACCCCGGCGGCAACTGATCGGCGATGGCGTGGTTGACCAGCGGGCGGTGGGGGTCCTCCAGCAGCCGCTGGAATTCCTCCAGGGGAATCCCCTCGGCGAAAAGGTTGTTATCGTAGGTGGGCAGGCTGACCATCGCCAGAATCTCTCCGGTTCGGGGGTCCATCGCGATGACAACGCCCCGCCGGGAGTTGGCCCGCTCCATCCCCCGCATCAGGGCCTGCTGGGCCACCTGCTGAAGTTCCAGGTCTATCGTCAGGTAGACGTTGTGGCCAGGGACGGGGGGAATCTCGTCTCCCAGGACCCGCACGACACGCCCCAGGATGTCCGTCTCCTGGTAGCGCTGGCCAGGCGTCCCCCGCAGCCATTTCTCAAAGGTCATCTCCACACCAGCGTAACCGACCCGGTCGGTGGCGGGGTCATAACCCTGGGAGATGTATTCCTTCGCTCGTTCCGCCGGGATCGCGCCCAGGTAGCCGACCAGTTGGGAGACGAGGGAGCCGTAGGGGTACTGGCGCCGGGAAACGACCTCCACCCGCACGCCCGGGAAGGCCAGGTCTCCTGCCTGGGCGATCAGCAGCGCGACATCCCGGTCCACGTTCTCGGCAACGAGAAGCGGCTCATAGGGGGCGTAGGTCGGGGTTCCAGCCGCCAGGGCCCGATCCACCTTCTCTTTCAGGCCCGGCCGTTCTCCCTGCTGGCTGTACGGGATTTTCAACAGGGCGGCCAGGCGTCTCAATTCGGTCTCCCGCTTCAGGTCGTCGTCCGGGAGAAGGGCGGGAATGAGGATGACCCGGAAGGCGGGGACGTTCCGAACCAGGGGTTCTCCATCCCGGCTGTAGATGAGGCCACGCGGCGCAGGGATGGAGACCAGTTCGGCCCGCTGTTCATGGGCCAGTGCGACCCATTGTTCGTTCTCCACCACCTGCAGGCGATACAGCCGAAAGGCGTAGACGGTCAGAATCAGAGGGAGCAGGAGCCCCAGCAGCAGGAGGCGGGGTGAGGTCAGCAGCAGGGCGACGCGGCGCGCCACGCCTCGGGCCGGAAGCGGCCGAGGCCTCTCGTTGTTCCTGCCGTTCTTCCCGATGCGCTTGCCGATGATTTTAGCGCCCATCCAGCGTGAATCCCTCCGTACGGGTTCGGCGGTCCAGCCACGCGAGGGGCCAGTAGGCTATCAGGGCCAGCAAACTGTTGGCGACCGCCGACGGCGCGGCGACGCGGGCAAGCCCGTACTGCCAGTCCACCGGATGCCCGGTGACGCTAAGAGTCAGTAAAAGGACGACGTGATAGAGAAAGCAGGCGCCCAGGGCCAGCAACCAGAGTCGGAAGAGGGCGGAGCCCAGTTCCTGCCCCCATTTCTGCCCGGCCAGAAGCGCTGCAGCCAAGAGAGCCAGAGAAAAGCCTCCCAGAGGTCCCCCGGAAAGCGCGTCCAGGAGCAGCCCGCCGATAAAGCCCCAGACCGCTCCCTCCACCGGCCCGCGCAGAAAGGCCCATCCGACCACCAGCAGGAAGACCAGGTCCGGATGGGCCCCGAAGAGGGAAATTCCGGCCAGCGCGGTGCTCTGGATCAGCGCGGCCAGGGTCAAGAGGGGCAGGACGACGTACAGGCTGAGAATAGAAGGCCTCCCATCCTGGAAGTTGGGGTTTGGGGGGGGGGGGGGGGGCCCCCCCCCCCCCACCCCCCCCCCCCCCCGCCCCCAACAACCGCCC
>JANXAH010000260.1 GCA_025062415.1 Anaerolineae bacterium
CCCCTCCCCTCTCCTGACCGAAGGTCAGGAGAGGGGAGGGGGTAGGGGGAGGGGTGAGGACCTCCAGCACCCGACAGCGGAAGAGAGCGGTTAAATAGCACGATTGTGGTATAATAACTGTGACCGTTTGGTCTCACCTCCTCTCTCACCGCCTGCGGCGGTATCCTCGCTCTTCGCCTCCGGTCCGGAGAGGGGATAGCGGCGAAGGGACAGCAGGCCGACGGCTCGCCCAGGGCGCCGTTGGGGGTGAGAGGAGGAAAGCCGAAAATCAAATAACCGCTGTTCTATGCGGGAAATCTCCAAAGGAGGCATCCTGTGAAACTCCACGAATATCAGTCCAAGCAGATTTTTGCCCGGTACGGTATTCCTATCCCCGAAGGAGAGGTCGCTGCAACGCCCCAGGAAGCGCGCGCCCTTGCGGAACGGCTGGGACCCCCTGTCGTCATTAAGGCCCAGGTTCTGGTGGGCGGGCGGGGCAAGGCCGGCGGTATCCAGATCGCCCGAACCCCCCAGGAGGCGGAAGACCTCGCTGCCCGTATCCTCTCCCTCCAGATCAAGGGACTGCCGGTCCGCAAGGTCCTGGTCGCCCGCGCAGTGGACATCCGCCAGGAAATCTACCTGGGGATCGTGGTGGACCGGGTTGCGTCCCGGCCCGTGATGATGGCTTCCGCTGAAGGTGGGGTGGATATTGAGGAGGTCGCTCGGACTAAGCCGGAGGCCATCCAGAAAGTGCATATAGACCCCTTCGTCGGCCTGCGGAATTACCAGACCCTCTGGTTGGCCAAGAGCATTGGCCTTCCAGCGGAACTTCACCGGGACTTCGGGCGCATCGCCCAGGGGCTCTACCGCTCCTTCGTGGACTGTGACGCGTCCCTGGCGGAGATCAATCCCCTGGTCATCACCCCCGAAGGGACACTTCTGGCGCTGGATGCCAAGATTGTCCTGGACGACAACGGCCTCTTCCGCCACCCCGACCTGGCCGCAATGCGGGATGTGGACGAAGAGACCCCCTCAGAGCGGGCCGCGCGGGAGGCCGGGCTCTCCTTCGTCCAACTGGATGGCGACATCGGCTGCATGGTCAACGGCGCGGGGCTGGCGATGGCGACGATGGACATCATCCAGCACTTCGGCGGGATGCCGGCCAACTTTCTGGATATCGGCGGTGGTGCCCGCGCCGACCGGGTGGCGGTTGCGCTGCGGCTGATCCTGGCCGATCCGAAAGTGAAGGCCATCCTCTTCAACATTTTTGGCGGTATCACCCGTTGCGACGAGGTCGCTCGGGGCATCGTCTCCGTCCTGGAGGAACTCCGGCCCGACCTCCCCATCGTGGCCCGGCTGGTGGGGACCAACGAGGAGGAAGGCCGCCGGATTCTGGAGACTTCTGGTTTTAGGATTCAGACAGCGCGGACGCTGGCCGAGGCCGCACAGAAGGCTGTCGCCGCGGCGCGGGGCGCATGAGAGAGCGCGGGGCGCAAGGTCGCAACACGCGGTATGTAACCACCACACAGCACGGAGGTACGAATGGCCATCCTGGTAGACCGCAACACCCGTCTCCTCGTGCAGGGCGTGACCGGGCGCGAGGGCGAGTTTCACACCCGACAGATGCTGGAATACGGCACGCAGGTCGTCGCCGGCGTGACGCCGGGAAAGGGCGGGCAGTTCGCCTGCGACGGCCGTGTCCCGGTTTTTGACACCGCCCGGGAAGCGGTGGAGGCCACGGGCGCGAACGCCTCAGTGATCTTCGTCCCGGCCCCCTTCGCGCCCGATGCCATCATAGAGGCAGCGGACGCAGGGCTGAAACTGGTCGTCTGCATCACCGAGGGCATCCCGGTCAACGAGATGATCCGGGTCAAGGCGTACCTGGATATGAAGGGGGTCCGGCTGATCGGCCCCAACTGCCCAGGGCTGCTGACGCCCGGTCAGGCCAAAGTGGGAATTATGCCGGGGCACATCGCTATGCCGGGCCCGGTGGGTGTCGTCTCCCGCTCCGGCACCCTGACCTACGAGGTCGTCGCCGCGCTGACGGCCCGCGGCATCGGCCAGACCACGTGCGTGGGCATCGGCGGCGATCCCATCATCGGCACCCGCTTCGTGGACGTCCTGGCCCTCTTTGAGGCAGACCCGGAGACGAAGGCGGTGGTCCTTATCGGCGAGATCGGCGGCAACGATGAAGAAATCGCGGCCCATTTCATCGCCGAGCGAATGACCAAACCGGTGGTCGCCTTCATTGCGGGGCGGACAGCGCCGCCGGGGAAGCGGATGGGCCACGCCGGGGCCATCATTGAAGGTGGGACAGGCACCGCGGCGGAGAAAATCGCCGCGCTGGAGGCCGCCGGGGTCCGGGTGGCCGCGCATCCGGAGCAGATCGCGGAACTGGTCACAGAGATTGCACACCAATAGGACACGGATACACACAGAACGCGAAGTCACCATGCAACCACAGCCCACATCCCGAATGTGCTTCGTCTGTGGCCGGGAGAACCCCTGCGGCCTGAAACTGAAGTTCTACGAGGACCCGGAAGACCGCGTCGTCCGGGCCGAGTTTATCGTTCCGGAGACGTATCAGGGGTATCCCGGCGTAGTCCACGGGGGCGTCGTGGCAGCGATTTTGGACGAAATCGCTGGCCGGGCAGTGATGCTCCATAAGGACCACGAGGCATTTATGGTCACCCTCCGCCTCACCGTCCGCTACCGGAAACCCACCCCGGTGGGAGTTCCGCTGGTAGCGGTGGGATGGGTGGAGCAGATCGGCGGGGCCGGGGCCAGAGTCGCGGGCCAGATTCGCCTCCCCGACGGGACGGTCACCGCGGAGGGGGAAGCCCTCCTGGCAACGGCCCCCGATGAATTCCAGAAGGCTTGGGAGGCAGAGCGACCGTACTGGAAGTGAAGGAGGGTCCCTATGTCGTTGCCCCCTCTGACCCTTCAGATGACCATGGACCAGGCCCTTCGTCGGGTGACGACTCATCGCCCAGGACAGGAGGCCCTCATCTGTGGGGACGTGCGGCTGACCTACGGCCAACTCCAGGAGCGCATTGATCGGACCGCCAACTTTCTGGCTCACAGGGGCGTTGGCAAGGGGGACCGGGTGATGCTGATGCTCCCACCTGGAGTTGACTACATCGTCCTCTTCTTTGCTGTGGCCCAGCGGGGCGCGGTCGTTGTTCCGATAGACCCCACCCAGCGCGCCCAGCGGGTCCTGCAGATTGCGAGCCAGGTGGCACCCGCCCGCCTGGTGGTGGCGGAGCCCCTCCCCGAAGAGGTCTCCGGGGGCCTGCCCGCAGGCATAGAGGTTCACCTGACCGACGAGTTCCTTCCGGAGCGGATACCCGATCTCCCGCTGATCCCTGCGCCGGAGGTTTCGCCAACGGACCTCCTCGCTATTCTCTACACCTCTGGCACGACGGGAGTACCGAAGGGTGCGATGCACACCCATCGCAGCCTAATTGCCCCGGTCGTCGCCAGCCTGAAACTCCGGGAACTCTGGATCAAGCGCCCCTCGCTGGTCCAACTCCCCAAGATGGGGCGTGCGCTGCTCCGCTACAAACAGCGGCTCCTGCGGGCCGCAGGTCGCCCCCAGATCTTCCTCTCTACAACAGGCTACCACAACACGACCGGCATAGAGGTCTTCCTACAGGCCCTGCTGATGGGGGATACGCTCGTTATCCAGCCGTACTTCAACCCGGTGGAGGCGCTGGAACTGATCCAGCGGGAGCGGGTCACCGTTCTGGTGGCGGTGCCGACCGCGCTGGCGGTGATGCTACGGGTGGAGAACTTTGACCAGTACGACCTTTCCTCGCTCCTGATCTGCGGGACGGGTGCGGCTCCCTGTCCACCGGACCTGGCGCGGGAGATTCAGCGGCGGTTCGGCTGTGCCCTGCACATCGGCTTCGGGGCCACCGAAATTGGCGGAGGCGTCGCTGCACCTCACATCGGCGATTCCCCCGAAGTCCAGGCGGAGACGGTGGGACGGCCTATGCCCGGAGTGGAGATCCGCATCGTGGACGAGCAGGGGAACCCCCTGCCGCCGGGTCAGGTGGGCGAACTCTGGGTCCGGGGAGAGGGCGTGATGCTGGGCTACTGGGGCGCCCCCGATCTGACCGAACAGGTGCTGGATGCGGAGGGGTGGTACCGCACGGGCGACATGGCCGTGATGGACGAGCGGGGATACCTGCGCATTGTCGGACGGAAGAAGGATATGATCATCCGGGGTGGCCGCAACATCTTCCCGGAGGAGATAGAGCGACACCTGGTCACCCATCCAAGAGTTCGGGAGGCGGCCGTCGTTGGTGTGCCCGGCCGCTTCGGTGATGAGGAGATATGGGCCTTCGTTATCCCGGAACCGGGCCACAGCCTGACCCCTCAGGAGGTCCGGGAGCACTGCCGGGGCGCCCTGGAGCCCTATCAGATTCCCCAGGTCGTGCGCATCGTGGAGGATTTCCCTCGCGCGTCCACCGGCAAACCGCAGAAGTTCCGCCTGCGGGAACTGGCGATGCAGGAGAGGGAGTAGAGGCTGGTATGGAAATTCGGCCCATCATCGTCGTCCACGGAGGGGCCTGGAATATCCCTCCCGAAGAACATCCGCCCCATATAGAGGGCTGCCGCCGCGCCGCGCTGCGGGGGTGGGAGGTCCTGGTCTCCGGAGGTTCGGCGCTGGACGCTGTGGAGGCCGCCGTTCGTCTGATGGAGGACGACCCCACCTTTGACGCTGGAAAGGGGTCCTGCCTGAACGCGGTGGGGGAGGTGGAACTGGACGCCATCGTGATGGACGGGGAGACGCTGCGGATGGGCGCGGTGGCCGCTGTGCGGCGGGTCGCCAACCCCGTCTCCCTGGCCCGCCTGCTGATGGAAAAGGGGCCTCACACCTTTCTGGTCGGCTCCGGTGCAGAGGAATACGCCCGCTATCACGGTTTTCCTCTGATAGACCCGCGGGAGTTGATCGTGGATCGGGAGCGGGAACGGTGGGAGGCCTGGCGCAACGGGCAGGGGATGTATGCTACAAACCTTTTTGGCCCTCAGGGGACGGTCGGGGCTGTCGCCCTGGACCTGCGGGGGAATCTGGCTGCGGCGACTTCCACTGGCGGTCGGCCGGGCAAATGGCCCGGCCGCGTTGGAGATTCGCCTCTCGTAGGCTGTGGCGCCTACGCCGACAATATGACCGCGGCGGCCTCTGCCACAGGGGATGGGGAGGCCCTGATGCGCATCGTCGCCACCAAAAGCGCCTGTGATCTGGTTGGGCAGGGGGTTCACCCCCAGGAAGCGGCCCGGCGCGTGTTGGCCCTATTGGAGGCCCGCACGGGGGGATACGGCGGCCTCATCCTGCTGGACCGCGAGGGACGGGTTGGCATCGCCCACACGACGCCCCATATGGCCTGGGCGATGGTCCGGGACGGCGTCGTTCAGGCCGGGATTTAGGGGATATGAGGGGCTTCGGGGCGGCGGCCCGAAGGGCCGCCGCCCCCGGCCCCTTCACGGATACAAACAAAAAGGCCACCCTTTCGGGCGGCCCTGGTCGGGGCGGACGGATTTGAACCGTCGACCTCTACAACCCCATTGTAGCGCGCTAGCCAAACTGCGCCACGCCCCGAGCACTGATTATTATAGCAGGGATGTCCGCTTTTGACAAGTCCGTTTGAAAAGAGAAAGCGGTGCACCCTCTGCACCGCTTTCTCTGTACCCCCAACGGGATTTGAACCCGTGTTTTGGGCTTGAAAGGCCCATGTCCTAACCTGGCTAGACGATGGGGGCTTGCGCGTTTATTGTACCATAAAGCGTCAAACCGTCAAGGTTTACAGGTGCGTCCAGTCTGTCCCATCTCTGTCGGTGTTGTCCTGGCTGGAGGCACAGATAAGCCGTCCCGAACAGATTGTCGGGGCCGTTGTGAGCAAGACGGATTCCGGCCTCTTATCTCCCCAACCTTCAACTTTGGCCCTTTTTGCCTGTAGCGTCTCTGCGTGGACTCCTGTCCGTTTCCGCGACCCAAAAAGTTTGTCTTCCGCTGCGTCCCAATGTAGCGAAAGAAATTTTCTTTTTATCCCTTTGTGACCACCGAGGGCGGTTTCTGGATATTTTCTCATTCCCTTCCCGTAAAAGGCCAGGTTTTAAGGGTCGGAGGAGAAGGACCCCCTGCTCTTCCCAAAATCCCCGTTCGGTGTTATATTTCCCCTGCAACTGCAAATTCAGGAGTGATGAAGATGAAGCGTGGGACAATCTGGGTAACTGTCTTCCTGACTTTTCTGGTCCTGCTTTGTACCGCCGGGGCCTCTTTCCTGGCGGGGTTCTATACGTCTGCCCTGGCCTCCCAGGGAAAACTCCCCATCTCTCTTCCTTTCGTAACCCCGCAACCTCCGGCGGCCACGGAAGCGGGCCCTTCCTGTGAAGAGTTCGGACTCTATCGCGAGGTCTGGGACATCATCCGGCAGGAGTATTACGGCGAGATCCCGGACGATCAGACAATTCTCTACGGCGCCATCCGGGGGAGCCTGCAGACTCTGGGGGACGAATACACGTCCTTCATAGAGCCCAAGATTGCAAGGATCCTCGCTGAAGACGCCTCGGGAGAGTTTGAGGGCATTGGGGCATACGTCCGAATGCGGGAGGACGGGAAACTGGAAATTTCCGGGATCATTCCGGGCACACCCGCCGAGGCGGCCGGCCTCAAGGCTGGAGATCGGGTCCTGGCCGTGGACGGGCAGTCCATCGTCGGCTACAGCCTCTATGAGGCCATCGCCCTCATCCGGGGACCGGCGGGAACTCAGGTCACCCTGCTGATTGAGCGTCCCGGGGAGGAGGAAACGTTTGAAGTGACCGTCACCCGCGCGCGGATTGAAATTCCGCAGGTAGAGGCGAAGATGCTGGACGAGAACATCGCCTACATCCGCCTCTATGAGTTCAGCGCCAACGCGACCCGGCAGATGCGCAACGCTCTGGACGACCTGCTGCGCCAGAAGCCCCGCGGGCTGGTCCTGGACCTGCGGAACAACCCCGGCGGATGGCTGGACCAGGCCATAGAGGTCGCGGACCTCTTCCTGGATAAGGGCGTGGTGATGATTGAGCGGACCGCGGAGGGGGAACGGGTGTTCCAAACCCGAAGCGGTCAGATTGCAGAGTCTATCCCGCTGGTCGTTCTGGTGAATGGGGGCAGTGCGTCGGCATCGGAGATTGTCGCCGGGGCCATTCAGGACCGGGGGCGCGGCGTGCTGATTGGGGAACGGACCCTGGGCAAGGGCTCCGTCCAGCGGCCATATCGCCTCTCCGATGGCTCCGAACTCCGGGTGACCATCGCCCGGTGGTACACGCCCAACGACCGGGAGATCCACGGAGAGGGCCTGAAGCCCGATATAGAGATCCCCTGGCCCGAGGATACTCCCGAAGGCCAGGATCCGCAACTGGAGCGGGCTATCCAGTACCTGCTGACGGGCAGATAGCGATGGACGGGTTTTGGGGGGGGGGCCGCAGGGGGCGCCGCCCCCAACCCCCCCCCCCGGCCCCCCCACACCCCCCCCCCCCCCGCCCCCCCACGGGGGCGGCCCCACCCCCCCCCCGCCCCGGGCCCCTCCGGCGGGCGGGGTTTGGCGCGGCCCCCCCCCGCCCCCCCCCCCCCAAAAC
>JANXAH010000014.1 GCA_025062415.1 Anaerolineae bacterium
TACAGCCCCACCCCAAAAAACAACAGCGCGCCCCGCTCCCCCATCCCCCCCCCACCCCAACTGGGGGCGTTTTTGCGCCGGGGCACGCCCCGGGGCTAAAAACGTTTCTATTTTCGGGAAAATCCCACCGGCGCCAGAACCTCCCCCAGCCGCCAGTAGTCTCGGCCCGTGTAGAAGAAGGGGGCCAGGCGCGCGTAGTCCACCCGTCCGTCCTCATCCAGAATGGCCTCGTCAAAGTGGGCGGCGACGACCTCTCCGATGAAAAGGTCATGGCTTCCCACGGGGACCACCTGGCGCACCCGGCACTCTATGTTGACCGGACACTCGGCAACCAGGGGGACCCGCACCTGGGCCGCTGGGGCCTTCGTGAAACAGCATTCGGCCCACTTATCGGCATCCTTGCCGGAGACGCGGCCGCAGTAGTCCACCTGTCGGGCTTGCTCCGCCGTCGGCAGGTTCACCACAAACTCCCCCAATTCCCGGATCAGCGCGTGGGAGTGCCGCTCCGGGCGGATCGCGATCCCGATGGACGGGGGCGAGGAACAGACTGTTCCCACCCAGGAGAGGGTGATGAGGTTGGCCCGCTCCCCCTCGCCACAACTGACCAGGACGACGGGCAGCGGGAAGAGATACGTGCCAGGTCCACGGACGATTTTGGGCATGGTGACCTCCATTTGTTGCGTGTTGTGTATGGCGTGGTGGTGGTTTCTGATTTTACTCTCGGCCGAAGAGGTAAGCGAGGATGATGGCGTGGGTGATGGCCTCCACGGGTGCGCGGTCGTCGGTGAGGACGGTACCACCGGGCGGGACAGGGCGCAGGTTCGCCAGCGCCTCGTCCGCGATTTCCCGCAGGGCCGGGTCGGAGAGATAGGCCCGGTTCGCCCGCAGGTTCTCCGGCGACGTCGGCTGGACGGTGGCAACAAGGATGGTGTTGAACGAGTCAGGAATTTCTATGGCGTGGACGGACGGGAAGACCTCCTTCAGCGTGGCCGCAATAGCTGCGACCAGGCGGTCATCTCCCGGAACCCGCCCCACGTTGACCACCACGACACCCTGCTCCTCCAGATGCCGTCGGGCTTCTTGGAAGAATTCCACGGTGGTGAGGTGCCAGGGGATGTAGGGAAGTCGGTAGGCGTCCACCGCAACCACAGTGTACCGGCGGTCGGTCCGGGCCAGGAACGCCCGGCCGTCTCCTACTACCACCCGGAGGTTCGGCTCCCTCATTCCGAAGAACTCCCGTCCTACGGCAGCGATCTTCGGGTCCAGTTCCACACCGTCTATCGGGATGGGGCCGAAGAAGGCGGTGTAGAGTTTGGGGATAGTTCCTCCCGCCAGGCCGACCATCGCCAGCGATCGGACCTCCGAGGGTCCGAAGGGTGGGGGGTTGAAGAAGGGCGCGATGGCAAAGAGGTCCCATGTCCCCCCGACCCGGCGCGCGCCGGGACAGTAGACGGACTGTATGGCCATCCCCTCGTTCAGAAAAAGGTACCGGCACCCGCCTCGCTCCACGATCTGAATGTAGTGATAGGCCGACTCGGCCTCGTAGATGGCCCCTTCGTGGGGCTTCACGGGACCTCTCCGCCCGCAGAGGGCCAGCGCCAGAACCAGAATAGGCATCCAGGAGTACAGGAGGGCGCGTCGGGGGTGTTCCCGTACCAGGCCGATCAGCGCGACCAGCAGCAGCGCCAGCGAAAGGGTCACAAAAGTGAGTCGGGTTCCCAGCGCAGGCACCAGCACGAATACGGTCAACAGTGTCCCCAGCAGGCTCCCGACAGTGGAGATGCCGTAGACCCGGCCGGCGACCGCGCCGGCCTGCTCCACCCGCGCCATCAGCAGCCGGACGACGAAGGGGGAAAGACACCCCAGAAGCGTCACTGGCAGGGCAAAGATCAGGAGAACAGCGATAAAAGGCCCCAAGACAGCGGAGAGCCGCAGTTGGAAAAGCCCCTGCGCGGTGAGCCAGAGGATGGGACGAGAGACGAAAGGAAGAATCCCCACCGCGAAGGCTCCCCACAGAGCGATCTGGTAGAGGGTGGCCGCGCGGGGGGAATGGTCGGCCCAGCGCCCGCCCAGGAAGTATCCCACGGTCAGATACAGCAGGATCAGCCCGATGATGGCCGCCCAGACCGGGAGGGAGTCCCCAAAGAAGGGGGCCAGAAGGCGGGATGCCGCCAGTTCCACCCCGAGGGAGACTGCCCCGCCGACGAAGGCGGTTACGTAGAGGTAGAGCGCTGGAGAACGGGACGGACACCCAGCGGCTCTCCGGGAATCTGAGGGGTCAGTAGGATGGGTCATTTCAACTGCGGGATGGGTCACGTGCCAGGCACTCCGAAAGTGCCTGGCACGTGACCAGATACTGGGCAAAAAGGCCTCTTCTTGCAACGATCAGGCTCCCGAACCGCTTCCCTGCTGCGGCTCCTCCGGCGCTAACCAATCCGGGGGCAATTCAATTCCGGCGGCCGTCAGCGCTTCCCTCCAGAAACGGGAAATCCCATCGGTGAGCACGACAACGTGCTCTATAGCAGCGACCTGGGAGGCCTCTTTGGTCAATTGCCGTCCTGCGACGATAGGGATTGCAGTATAGCCAGCTCTGCGCAGGAGAGACGCCCGTCGCGCAGCCCGCGTCACGTCCTTCTCATCCACCACCGCGGAAACCTCTACGGCAGCCCAGACTTCCGGGTCTCCAGGCGCGTCCCACACTCGTCCACGTACAATGATGTCCGTACGGAGAAGGTCCAACACTTCTTGTCTGGAAAGGTTTTTTACGTACTCCTCCAGCCGGTCTCGTGGGACAACCCGGACCTTATGGAGAACCTCTCCCAGGATGGCTGGGGCTTTTCGTTCATAAGTGTATTCCAGGTAGAAGCCGTCCAGGCGCGCGAGTTTATCTTCGGCAGATTTCTGCCAGTCCCGAAGCGCCTCTACGGCTTCCCGAAGGGCCTGGATCTGCTGCAAGGTCAGTTCCCGGAGGTGAAGGAGTTGCTCCTCCGTTCGGCGCTGGGCCTCGGCCAGTTGGGCCAGCGCGGCCTCTATGCGCTCAAAGCGAGCCTCGGAAGCCTCCCGGTACTTCCGGAACTCCTCCTCCGTCCTCCGCTGGGCCTCGGTCAGTTGGGCCAGTGCGGCCTCTATGCGCTCAAAGCGGGCCTCGGAGGCCTCCCGGTATTTTCGGAACTCCTCCTCCGTTCTCCGCTGGGCCTCGGCCAGTTGCTCCAGGCGTTCCTCCGTTCTCCGCTGGGCCTCGGCCAGTTGCTGGACGACCTCTTCTAACCGGGAGAGGCGTTGCTCAGATCGGCGCTGGGCCTCGGCCAGTTGGGCCAGCGCGGTCTCTATGCGCTCAAAGCGGGCCTCAGAGGCCTCCCGGTATTTCCGGAACTCCTCCTCCGTTCTCCGCTGGGCCTCGGCCAGTTGCTCCAGCCGTTCCTCCGTTCTCCGCTGGGCCTCGGCCAGTTGCTCCAGCCGTTCCTCCGTTCGGCGCTGGGCCTCGGCCAGTTGTTCCAGCCGTTCCTCCGTCCGGCGCTGTGCGTCGGCCAGTTCTTGGACGGCCATCTGGAGCGCGGCCAGGTCTTCCCGACGGACGGCGAACTCTTCCCGCAAATCCTTCCGGAAGACCTCCACGAATTCCACCATCGTCATCTGCAGTTCGGATGGCATACGCTGGATGATTTCGGTCAGGATCAAGGCGCACCTCCTCCGGCTCGTAGATAACTACGAGCGCAGGTGTCCCACAGTTGTTTGAAATATCTACAACTGGCCAGAGGCTACCGCTCTTGGAGTGCCGACTCTGGGATCACCAGGGTCTCCGGCTCCGCCCGCTGGAAAGTGATGCCGTCCTCTCCTGCATCCACGATGACCCGATCGCCCCGGCGGAACTCGCCCCGCAGAAGGTGTACGCTGAGCGGATTCTCCACGTAGCGCTGGAGGGCCCGCCGGAGCGGGCGCGCGCCGAACTGCGGGTCGTAGCCTGCGCGGGCCAGCCACTTGCGGGCCGCGTCCGTTAACTCTACGTAGAGCCCCTGTTCCGCCAGCCGACCCGCAATTTCCCGCATCTGGATATCCACAATCTGCTCCATATGCTCCGGGGTGAGCCGGTTAAAGATGATGATCTCGTCTATCCGATTCAGGAACTCCGGCCGGAAGACTTCCTTCAGCGCCCGCTCAATCCGCCGACGGCTCTCTTCTTCCTCCCGCTTTTCCTCTGCTTCCCGGAGGAAGCCCAGCGCACCACCCTTTCCAGCGTACTCCGTCCCCAGGTTGGAGGTCATAATGATGACCGTGTTGCGGAAGTCCACGGTTCGGCCCTGCCCGTCGGTCAGGCGGCCGTCGTCCAGAATCTGCAACAGGGAATGGAGAACCTCCGGATGGGCCTTCTCCACCTCGTCAAACAGGATGACCTGATAGGGCCGACGCCGGACCGCTTCGGTGAGTTGTCCACCCTCCTCGTAGCCCACGTACCCCGGCGGCGCCCCAAAGAGGCGGCTGACAGTGTGCCGCTCGTGGTACTCACTCATATCAATCCGCAGCAGCGCGTCCTCGTCGTCAAAGAGGAACCAGGCCAGGGCCTTCGCCAGTTCCGTCTTGCCCACGCCGGAGGGGCCCAGGAAGATGAACGACCCGATGGGACGCCGGGGGTCCTTCAGGCCGGAACGGCCCCGCCGGATGGCGTCGGCGACGGCCGCAATGGCTTCATCCTGCCCCACGATCCGCTGTCGGAGTGCCTCCTCCATCCGCAGGAGTTTCTCCGCCTCTGTTTCCATCATCTGGGCTACCGGGATGCCCGTCCAGGAGGCGACGATCTGGGCGATGTCCTCCGCACTCACCACCTCATCCAGCCGCTGCTCCTTTTGCCAAGCCTCCCGTTTTTGCTGGAAGACCTGTTCCAGCCGTAGCCGCTGAACCTTGATCTCTGCCGCTCGCGCGTAGTCCCGGTTGTTGCTGGCGATCTCCTCCTCCATTTGGAGACGGGCGATTTCGGCCTCCATTTCCCTCAACTCTGGCGGAAGGGTATGGAGGGCCACCCGCACCTTCGCCGCTGCCTCGTCTATCAGGTCTATAGCCTTGTCGGGAAGCCGCCGCTCGGTGACATAGCGGTGGGAAAGGCGCACTGCCGCTACGATCGCCTCGTCGGAGATACGGACCCGGTGGTGGGCTTCGTACCGATCCCGCAGGCCCCGGAGCATCTCTATGGTCTCCTCTATGCTGGGCTCATCCACGTAGACAGGGGCGAACCGCCGCTCCAGCGCGCCATCCCGCTCAATGTACTTGCGGTATTCGTCCAGCGTTGTGGCGCCGATGCACTGGAGTTCACCACGAGCCAGAGCGGGCTTCAGCATGCTGGATGCGTCCAGAGCGCCCATCCCTGCCCCTGCGCCGACGACCGTGTGCAATTCGTCAATGAACAGGATGACCTCGCCCTGGGAGCGCTGGACTTCCTCTATGGCTGCCTTCAGGCGCTCCTCAAACTCCCCGCGAAGCCGGGTCCCGGCGACCATTGCGGCCAGGTCCAGTTGCATCACCCGTTTGCCCTTCAGGATTTCCGGGACGTCGCCCGAAGCGATCTTCTGGGCCAGGCCCTCCACGATGGCCGTCTTGCCCACGCCGGGCTCGCCAATGAGGACGGGGTTGTTCTTGGTCCGGCGACAGAGAATCTGGATGACCCGGAGAATCTCCGCCTCCCGCCCAATGACCGGGTCCAGTTTGCCTTCCCGTGCCAGGCGGGTCAGGTCCCGGCTGAATTTCTCCAGCACCCGATAGCGGGACTCCCCTGCGGGTTTCGCATCGGCGAAGGGCTGGCCTGTGCGGATGGCCCGCAGGGCGGCATAGACCCGCTCCCGCGTGATCCCCGCCTCCGCCAGAATCCGGGCGATCTGCGTCCCTCGCTCGCTGAGGATGGCCAGGAAGAGGTGCTCCGTGGAGACGTAGTCGTCGTTGAGCCGGTTTGCCTCGGTGCTGGCATCGTCCAGGATTCGCTTCACCCGCGGAGTGATAAAAATCTGGCCGGGTCCCCCTCGCCCGTAGATGCCGACTTTGGGAGTCCGCCGAAGAATCTCATCCACCTGATTCGCGATCCAGTCGGGGTCCACACCTAACTGGAGAAAAATCTGGGGCACCACTCCTTCCGGCTGTTCCAGAAGGGCCAGCAGGATGTGCTCCGTATCCACCTGAGTGTGCCCGTAGCGGGTCATGATCTCCACAGCCCGCTGGGCCGCTTCCTGTGCTTGAGCCGTAAAACGGTCCATCCGCATCATTGGAAAAGCCTCCTGAGTCCATCCCTGCTTGCGCTACCTAACAGGCACTCGTATCCGTCATTTCATCGGTGCTCTATGGGCTCGCCGCGTCCGTCCAACACCGGCGATCTCCGTCTTCCTCTCTCCGCTCCCGCAGCCCCTTTGCGCAGTTCCATTATACCACACTCCTCCGGAGAGGAAACATTTCTTTGCGTCTTATGGGGCGAATTTCCCAGAATACTTTTTGCCCTCCGTGTTTTTGTGGTAAATCCTCAGAATACTTCGCCCGCGCAGGACAGCGTACCGGGCATCCGAGATGCCCGGCACGCTGTCCGCTGCATGTCGCTATTTCGTGAAGGTCACCTTCCCGTCCCGGTAGTCCACCCGGATGGTATCCCCTTCCCGGAACTCGCCGCGCAGGATGGCCATCGCCAACGGGTCCTGGACCTCCCGCTGGATGACCCGCTTCAGCGGCCGCGCGCCGAAGACTGGGTCGTAGCCTACCTCGGCCAGGTGCTCCCGCAGATTGTCCGTCCACTCCAGGCCCATTCCCTTCTGGACCAGCAGATCTCGCAGCCGCCCCATCTGGATGTCCACAATTTTCTTCAGGTCCTCGCGCGTCAGGCTCCGGAAGAGGATGATTTCATCAATCCGGTTGAGGAACTCCGGACGGAAGGTCCGGTCCAGTTCCGCCATCACCCGCTCCCGCGCCGCCTCTACGCCCAGTTCCTTGATCCAGCGGCTGCCGATGTTGCTGGTCATAATAATGATGGTGTTGCGGAAGTCCACCGTCCGGCCCTGCCCATCGGTCAGGCGGCCGTCGTCCAGAAGTTGCAGGAAGACGTTGAAGACCTCCGGATGGGCCTTCTCTATCTCGTCAAAGAGGATGACGCTGTAGGGCCGGCGGCGAACCGCCTCAGTCAGTTGGCCGCCCTCCTCGTAGCCCACGTAGCCCGGCGGCGCACCGATGAGCCGGGAGACGGTGTGCCGCTCCTGGTACTCGCTCATGTCAATCCGGATGAGTGCCTCTTCGGTGTCAAAGAGGAACTCCGCCAGCGCGCGGGCCAGTTCGGTCTTACCGACCCCCGTCGGTCCCAGGAAGATGAAGGAGCCGATGGGCCGATTGGGGTCCTGGAGCCCCGCACGGGCCCGTCGGACGGCGTTGGCGACGGCTCGGACCGCATCGTCCTGTCCGACGACACGCCGATGCAGCGCTTCCTCCATCCGCAACAGTTTCTCCAGTTCCCCCTCCAGCAGTTTGGTCACCGGGATGCCGGTCCATTCTGCCACGACACGGGCCACGTCCTCCGGGCCCACCTCCTCCTTGAGCAGGGGCCGATCGGCCTGGAGTTGTTTCAGTCGTTCCTCCTGCTCCCGCCGCTGGCGCTCCAGTTCCAGCAGGACCCCGTACTGGAGTTCGGAAGCGCGGGCGTAGTCCAGAGCCCGCTGGGCCTCCTCAATCTGGTGGCGGACCTGTTCTATGCGCTCCTTCGTCTCCCGCAGGGCCTGGATGGCGGCCTTCTCCCGCTCCCACCGGGCCCGCAGGGCCGCGCTCTGTTCCCGCAGGTCGGCCAGTTCCTTCTCCAGTTTCTGGAGCCGCTCCTGGCTGGCGGGGTCCGTCTCTTTCTTCAGTGCCTCTCGTTCAATTTCCAGTTGCATAATGCGCCGATCCACCTCGTCCAGTTCGGCGGGTTTGGAGTCTATCTCCATCCGCAGGCGGGACGCGGCCTCGTCTATCAGGTCAATGGCCTTGTCGGGCAGGTGCCGGTCGGCAATGTACCGGTGGCTGAGGACGGCGGCCGCAATGCATGCGGCGTCCTGGATGCGGACGCCGTGGTGGACCTCGTAGCGCTCCTTGAGCCCCCGCAGGATGCTGATGGTATCTTCCACCGACGGCTCGTCCACGTAGACGGGCTGGAAGCGCCGCTCCAGCGCGGCGTCTTTCTCAATGTACTTGCGGTACTCGTCCAGCGTCGTCGCGCCGATGCAACGGAGTTCGCCCCGCGCCAGCATCGGCTTGAGGATATTGGCCGCGTCCATCGGCGCGCCCTCGGCCCGCCCCGCGCCGACAACCTGATGAATTTCATCAATAAACAGGATGATTTCTCCCTCCGCGTCGGCGACTTCTTTGAGGACGGCCTTCAGGCGCTCCTCAAACTCGCCCCGGTACTTGGCTCCAGCCACCAGCGCGCCCAGGTCCAGCGCGATGATGCGCTTATTCTTCAGTCCCTCTGGGACGTCGCCTCGGACGATGCGCTGGGCCAGCCCCTCCACGATGGCCGTCTTCCCGACGCCGGCATCGCCCACCAGGACCGGGTTGTTCTTGGTCCGACGGTTGAGGATCTGCATCACCCGTCGGATTTCCTCGTCCCGCCCGATGACCGGGTCCAGTTTGCCCTGACGGGCCAGCGCGGTGAGGTCTCGGCCGTACTTTTCCAGCGCCTGGTAGGTAGCCTCCGGGTTCTGGGACGTGACCCGCTGGCTGCCGCGGATGGCCGTCAGCGCGCGCAGGACGGCGTCCTCAGTGACGCCGTGGGCGGAAAGGATGCGCGCGGCGCCGTTCCCGTGCGGGCCCAGCAGGGCCAACAGCAGGTGCTCTGTGCTAATGAATTCGTCCCGCATCCGGGCGGCGATCTTCTCCGCCTCCTCCAGCGCGCGAGCAAGGTCGCGGGAGAGCCCGATCTGGGTCGGGCCGTAGACCTTGGGCTTTTCCCGGAGCGCGCGCTCCGCCGCCAGCGCAACAGTCTGGGGCGGGATATTCATCTTCGCCAGCACCTGGGGGACCACCCCGTCGGCCTGGCGGACCAGGGCTAAAAGCAAATGCTCCGGCTCTATCTGGCTGTGGTTATATTCGCTCGCCAGCCGTTGAGCCGTAAGAACCGCTTCCTGAGCCTTTTCCGTAAACCGATTCAAATCCACCATATCATCACCTCCCCTCTTCCAATTCCGAAAGGTGGGGATTTCGGGACGGTGGTCCGAACCCCACCCCTCTAATCGCCGGTATTATGTTAAACCCCGGCTGTTAGAAACTCGCTGGAGGGGGATTAGAGTTCGGTTAGAGAGTAAATTCAGGCCTGGACGTTCACGTCTGGCCTCAAAAGCGAAGCCTTTTGGGCTTTTTCAGCCCCGGGAAGGACCAGAACGTGTCGCCGGACGACGGTTTCTTTAGCCTCCGGAAGGGGGCTTTGCCACTGATCCCGAGGGTTTCCCGTCGGGCAAAGACAAAATAAAAGCATAGGTACTTTTAGTTCGGGACACGCCCCTCCCGCAACTTTGGCCTTTTTCAATGGAAATGGGAAAATGCTGGGGAAAATGGATGGGGGTATTTGCCTGGCCGTGACCAGCGCTGCGAAAATAAGGGCCGGGGACTCATCAGTCCCCGGCCCCTACTGAACAAAACTTGAGACGAGGGCCTAAGCGATCAATCGGGCGACTCCCTGGAACGTAGAACACAGAGCAGGATAGAGTGCCCGGTACAGGGGGTACATATCCTCGTAGAAGGAGGTGGCAGGCCCTGGAACCGTGCGTCCGGTAATCCGAATGACGGCTGAACAGGCCGAGGGGACATCCGGGAATGCGCCGGCGCCCACAGCTGCCAGCAGCGCAGCACCGTAGGCTGCGCCTTCCGTCGTATTGACGGTGACCAGTTCCACACCCAGGACGTCGGCGAGGATTTGTCGCCAGAGGGAACTGCGGGCACCACCGCCGGAAGCGCGAACCTGGGTGATCTCCTTTAACCCTGATTCCTTCATCAGTTCAAAACTGTCGCGAAGGCCAAAGGCAACCCCCTCCAGCACTGCCCGCGTCATGTAGGCCAGCGTATGGCGAACGGTCAGGCCCACAAAGGCGCCGCGGGCCAGGGGGTCGGGGTGAGGTGTCCGTTCTCCTGTCAGATAGGGCAGGAAGAGCAGGCCTTCGCAACCCGGAGGCACTTCCCCCGCAGGCTTCAAAAGGGCATCAAAGTCGGTACCTGGAGCCACAGTATCCCGGTACCAACGCAGGCTCCCTCCAGCCGAAAGCATCACTCCCATCAGATGCCAACGGCCTGGAACCGCGTGGCAGAACGCGTGGAGCCGTCCCTGAGGCTCTATAAAGGGCTCCTGAGTGCTGGCAAAAACGACCCCCGACGTTCCCAGGGTGAGGGCCACAACCCCCGGCTCCACCGCGCCAACTCCCACCGCCTGGGCCGACTGGTCTCCGCCGCCAGCTACGACCGGCGTTCCCGCTTTCAGTCCGGTCTCTTCCGCTGCCTCTGACGTAACCCCTCCGGTAATCTGGGGGCCCTCAAAGGTTGGGGGGAGCCACTCGGGATTGATTTCCAGAGCGTCCAGGACTTCGCTAGACCAGTCCCGCTTCCTGAGGTCAAAGAGGATGGTCCCGGCCCCATCCGCTTTATCTATCGCGTACTCGCCGGTCAAGCGGTAGCGGACATAGTCTTTAGGCAACAGAATGTGGCGGGCGCGGCGGAAAACTTCCGGCTCGTGGTTTCGGACCCACAGGATTTTGGGAGCGGTGAATCCCGTCAGGGCATCGTTGCCGGTAATCTGGATCAACCGCTCCTTTCCCAGCCGAGCGCGGATTTCGTCGCACTCCGCAGCAGTACGCTGGTCGTTCCACAGAATAGCGGGGCGCAGGACTTCGCCTTTTTCGTCCAGCAGAACCAGCCCGTGCATTTGTCCCGTCAGTCCGATTCCCTTGATATCGGCGGGCTTCACACCGGATTCCGCCAGAACCCGGCGAATGCTATCCACAGTTGCTGCCCACCAGAGGTGGGGATGTTGTTCCGTCCACATCGGCCGCGGCGTCTCGTAAGCATACTCCGACGATGCCACACCGACCACTGCGCCGTCGGCGCTGATCAGTAGGGCTTTTGTGGCTGTTGTGGAGACGTCTATACCCATAAAGAACACCATCGTTTTCCTCCCCACTCAGAGTTAGGAGTGACACCTTTCGCCATTGTGAGGGACTCAAGTTTGGGTGACAGCAATGAGGTTGCTGCGCAGACAGCGCTTCATTCAGACACCGCGGGCTATGCGAGAGGAGTGGAATGGGATCTGCGGTGGGGGGGGGAGCCCCCCCCCACACCCCCCCTATATTACCCCAGCAGTCCTATAAATGGGGAGGTCGGGTACAAGCACCCCCACCGACAAAATATTTTTTAAAAACAAAAAAAATATTAAAAAAA
>JANXAH010000031.1 GCA_025062415.1 Anaerolineae bacterium
GACTGCGCGCAATTTCGCCGACGTGCCGGGTGGCTTCCTGGATCTGCGTTGGCGAGAACTCTTCCTGCATACCAGTGCTGGCAAGCGCAACAATGACAGTCTCACGCAGAACATTGACGCCGCCGCCGCCGCAAAACCCCAAACACCCACGCGGATATATTACCAGAGAAGGGAGATTTTGCCAAATGGGAGATGAACTTGACTTTACCCCCGCCTCCACGCGGGCCTGAAGATTCGGGTTCGCAGGGCACCCGCGGCGCTGGAGCGCAGGCCGCCCTCCTGACTTTCCTCACCACCCCCGACCCTTCGGACCACCCCCTCTCCTGACCTTCGGTTAGAAGAGGGGAAGGGGCAGGGGGAAGGTGAAGACCTCCGGCACCCGAAAAATTTGGGACACCCTGAGATACGGGTGAGTCAGGAGATGAACCCTACCGCGTTCGGCTAAGTTGAGGTACAATTCTGAAAGGGCCCGGCATATCCCCATTCGGGAAGGAGAAAGGAACCGTGGCGGAAGAACTGGACCGATGGTTTCCTCGCCCTCCGTCCGCATCGCCTCCTCGGCGGCTGGGCATCGTCGTCGGCGGCAGCCTCTCCAAAGGGTTAGAGGTGAAACTGGACCCACAGACAGTGATAGAGGGGCTCGCGGTCGGGCGATACGTAGTCGTCCACGGGCGAACAGGGCGGCGCTTCTTCTCCCTCATCAACGACGTTGCGCTGGACGCCACCAATCCCCTCATAGAAAAGACGCCTCCCGACGCCT
This sequence comes from Anaerolineae bacterium, assembly GCA_025062415.1. Lineage (GTDB taxonomy): Bacteria > Chloroflexota > Anaerolineae > B4-G1 > DUEL01 > SpSt-77. The sequence continues at coordinate 761 of JANXAH010000031.1, forward strand.
CCGACCCCTTCATCGCCCAGGTCCACCGGGGGACGACGACCTTTGGACGCATCCACGTCGCGCCGATGCTGGTCCTGGAGCCTGAGGACAAAGAGCCCAGGCCAGTCAAAACCGTCCCGGAGCACTTCTCCGAAGTCTACGAGGCAACGCCGGAGGACGTGGCCCTCGTCTTTGGTCAGAAGGAGAGACCAGGGTACTTCGTAATCGGCGAGCCGCTGGATATGGCCGGTATTCCTGTCACCCTCAACCTGGAGCGGTTCGTGGAGCGCTCGGCGGGGGTCTTTGGGAAGACGGGAACCGGCAAGACCTTCCTCACCCGCACCCTTCTGGCCGGCATCATTCACCAGAACGTAGCGGTCACCCTGGTCTTTGACATGCACAACGAGTACGGCTGGAAGAGCCAGGACGAGGCCCGGCGGGAGATCAAAGGACTGCGGCAACTCTTCCCCACTAAAGTCGCCGTTTTCACGCTGGACGAGGAGTCTTCCCGACGGCGGGGGAGCAAAATTGACGGGGCCGTCTACATCGGTTACGACCAGATAGAGCCGGAGGACGTGGATAGTCTCTCCAGCCTGCTGGCCCTCACGGACGTTCAGGTGGGGGCCCTCTACTTCCTCCGCCGAAAGTTGGGCCCCCGCTGGCTGGCCCGGCTCTTGAATGAAGAGGACCAGCTGGAGGAACTCCAGGACGCACTGGAGAAGGGAACCCTGCACGGCGGGACACTGGGGGCCATTCAGCGCAAACTGAACCTCTTTCGCCGCTTCGGTTTCCTGCTGGACCGGGCACCGGAGGACCCTGTCCAGAGGATTCTGGAGTACCTGGGAAGGGGCGTCAGCGTTGTACTGGAGTTCGGCCGATACGGCAACAGCCTGGAGGCCTACATCCTGGTCGCCAACTACATCACTCGTCGCATCCACGAGCACTACGTCCGGCGCAAGGAGGCGGCCCAGGGCGGGAAGGGCGAGGAGCCCCGGCCTCTGGTCATCACAGTTGAGGAAGCGCACAAGTTTCTGGACCCCGCCGTCGCCCGGCACACGATTTTCGGGACTATCGCCCGGGAACTGCGCAAGTACAACGTGACCCTGCTGATTGTGGACCAGCGGCCCAGCGGGATTGACCCGGAGGTGATGAGCCAGATTGGGACACGGGTGACCTGTCTATTGGACGACGAGGCAGATATTCGCGCCGTCTTTTCGGGCGTGGCTGGGGCTGCGCCCCTGCGAGAGGTCCTGGCCCGGCTGGATACTCGCCAGCAGGCCCTGATTCTGGGGCACGCCGTACCGATGCCCGTCGTGGTCCGGACCCGCTCCTATGGGGAGGAACTCTACGCCGAGGTCGGCGCCGGGGAGAAGCCCCCGGAAGAAGTCCTGGCGCGAGGGCGGGAGGTTCTGGGGAGAGAGGAGGTGGAATTGTAGGGAAGGCTTCGCTGTCTCTATCCTGTGGGCACACGCATCGCCAGCGCCAGCGCCCCTAACACCCCGGCCCGGTCCCCCAGCGCGGGCGGCACAACGTAGGTCTCTATCTCCTGCGTCAGCAGAGCGGGCACAGGGATGTACCCGTTCAGCAGGCTCCGCAGCCGGGTCCGGATGCGCGGGAAGAGGTGTTCCTGCTTCATCACTCCACCTCCCAAGATAACCCGCTGGGGAGAGAGCACGCAGACCAGATTGTGCAGCGCCAGCGCCAGATACTCCGCCTCCAGGTCCCAGGCCGGATGGTCGGGAGGAAGATGTTCCGCCCGAACTCCCCAACGGGCCTCCAAAGCCGGCCCAGAGGCCAGCCCCTCCAGACAATCCCCGTGGTACGGGCAGCACCCCTCAAAAGGATCGCGCTCCCGGTCGTGGGGAATCCGGAGATGGCCCATCTCCGGATGGAGCAGGCCGTGGATCAGGTTTCCCCCCACCATTCCCCCACCCCCGATGCCCGTGCCGATCGTCAGGTAAATGAAGGTGTCCAACCCCTGAGCGGCCCCCCAGAGCCCTTCCGCCAGCGCCGCGCCGTTGACATCGGTGTCAAAGCCCACGGGAATCCCCAGTGCATAGCGAAGAAGACCCACGACGTCCACATTCCGCCAGCCGGGCTTGGGAGTAGACGTGATAAAGCCATACGTTGGGGAGTCGGGGATCAAGTCCACAGGACCGAAAGAAGCGACGCCGACCGCTGTCAGCGGCTCCCCCAGAAGGGCTTCCTGGGCCCGGAAGAAATCCACGGCCCGCTGCAACGTCTCCTGGGGCGTCGTAGTGGGGAAGCGGACTTCTGCGCGGATATCCTGAGGCCCCGTACCGACCGCGCAGACGAATTTGGTCCCGCCCGCCTCAATCCCGCCGTAGAGGGGCATCATTACCTCCGTGAGGAAATGGGGAGTAAAGGAACAGCCAAGCGCTTCCGGGGCCGCCTGGCATGTTTCCCTGCTTGTGAAACCAAAAAGGGCCACAGGGAAATCCCCTGCAGCCCTCAGGTCGCGGGGGCCGGATTCGAACCGGCGACCTTCAGGTTATGAGCCTGACGAGCTACCACTGCTCTACCCCGCAGCGCACCCTTATTATACCGGGAAGGCGCAAATTTGTCAAGGGCCATAGCGCCAGCGCCACCATCCCACAGAAAACGTCACCACCGCCAGCACAGCCAGGATGACCGTCCCGTAGACCATGCTCTTGCGCATCGTTGGGCTCTCGTCCGCCCCAACGGTGGCGCAGCCCACGATGACCTTAGCCGGCGCAAACATGCTCCCGACCGCACCCCCCGCTGTCTGCGCGGCCAGCGCCAGAACCGGGTCCAGCCCCGCCAGCAGGGCCGCCTGCTGCTGGAACGCTCCAAAGACCACATTGGAGTTGGCGTTGGAACCGGTCATAAACGCGCCCAGGGCGCCGATGAAGGGCGACGCCAGCAGGAACATTCGCCCCACAGCGCCCGCGATGCCCTCCGCCAGCAGGTAGGTCATCCCCGCGTGCTCCATCGTCACCGCCATCCCAACCATCGCAGCGATGCCGACGCTGGCCGGAAGCGCCCGCCGGACAACGTCCCGCCCGATGCGCTTCAGAACCCCCGGTTTGTAGCGCCGCTGCCGGGCATACAGCCCAAACGTCACCCCAGAGGCGTAGATGAGCAAAGCCCCTGCGTGACCAAAAATGCTGATGGCCGTGGTGAACCCCTCCGGCGTTCTCCACCCCCGTGCGGTCACCAGTTCGGGAACCCTTACCCGGATGACCACCTCATTCAGGAAAGACTCCACCGGTGGAACCAGTTCGGCGACCAGGACGATGCCCACCAGGATCAGGTAAGGGACCAGCGCCCAGCCAACCGACGGTCCTGTCTCCCGGTGAACGTCCCGATTTCGCCGCCGGCGGGCCCAGAGGACGCTGACACTGATCCCTGCCAACCCCGCGCACATTCCCCCGATGGGCCACATCTCCGCCCGGACGACCAGATACTGCGTCCCCGCCATCGCCGTCCCGATCAGGAGAAGGGGGAGCAGCCCGTGCCGGAGGGCTCGCGGGCCGCCCGCCGCCCAGAGAACGCCCGCCCCGCAGAGATAGCAGGCCAGCCCCAGCAGGAGCGCCGACGGCGGCCCCAGTTCCTCACCAGGCCGCCCCGTGACGGCCATCAGCGCGTAGAAAGAGGCGCCGAGGGAGCCGAAGGTCACCGACCAGGAGTGGCCGATGGACGGGATCACTACCGCTGGAACGACCGGGAAGCCCAGCCCCACCAGCAGGGGGGCCAGGACGGCCACGGGCACCCCGAAGCCGCCCACTCCCTGCAGGAAGGTGCTGAAGACCCAGCCCAGGATGAGAGCCTGCAACGCCCTATCTGAAGTGAGGTGGGGAAGGCCGCGGCCGACTGCGGCGACCGCCCCCGCTTCGTCCGTCACCCGGTAGAAGAGCAGGGCGGGCCAGATGATGTAGAGGACAAAAAGGGTGTAGAAGAGACCCCGCACCTGGGCCCAGAGGAGCACGTCCGGCCCGGCCCCGAAGCGCAGCGCGGCGATCACCAGTGCGGCCACCCACCCCGCCACTCCGGCCCGCACCCCGCCCCAGCGCAGACCAACCATCAGAGTCAGGACAAAAGCGATCGGGAAGAGCGCAAGAATCCAGTCCAGCAGAAACACCGGTGCCCCTTCAAATTGTCCGAACTTCCATCACCCCATAATGGAGAGAAAAAACCACGAAGACGCGAAGAAACGAAAAATTCTTCTTCATCCTTCGTGTCCTTTGTGGTTTTCCAGCATCACAGGGCATTATCCAGAATCATCATCACGACGAACCCGACGATGACCCCCCAGGTCCCTTCCATCTCGTAGCCCCGGCTGTGGGTCTCCGGGATAATCTCGTCGGAGACGACGTAGAGCATTGCGCCGGCCGCGAAGGCCAACCCCCAGGGGAGCAGCGCATGCATCACTGTGACCAGCAGGACACCCACAAGGCCTGCGATGGGCTCCGCCATCCCGGACCCCAGGGCGTAGAGAAGCGCCCGGCCGCTGGGCCAGCGCTCCCGGACCAGAGGAAGGGCCACCGCCAGCCCCTCTGGCATATTCTGCAGGCCAATGGCGACCATCAGCGCCAGCGCTTCAGAAAGGCGCCCGGAGCCAAATCCGATGCCCACCGCCAGCCCCTCCGGAAAGTTGTGCAGGGTGATGGCGATGATGAGCAACCAGACCCGCCGCAGGGCGCTCTTCGGGCCCTCGGCGCCTTTGATGAAGTGAGTGTGCGGCAGGGTGTGGTCCAGCACTGCCAGGAACACCGCGCCGATGAGGATTCCGACCACGGCTGGGAAAACACCCCCCAGTTCTATCGCCGGGACGATGAGGCTGAACGCCGTCGCGGCCAGCATGACCCCCGCGGCGAAGCCCATCAGCGCGTCCAGCAGCCGCTCCGAAACCCGCCGCGTGAACAGGACGGGCAGTGCGCCCAAGCCTGTTGCAAGACCCGTCAGCACCGTAGCGACCACGCCCATCAGGATGACGTTTCCACCGAACCATCGCAGGAGAAGGTGTTCCATCGTTCGCTCCTGTGGGAAAAACTTGTCTGAACGCGTCCTTTCTATCCTGTGGCTCCTCGTGGCTCCCCATTCCCTCCTCTTATCCCGCCCGCAGGGCGTTCCACAGCGCCCGCGGTTCCTCCGCCCCCATCACGATCACCGCCAGCAGGTACCCTGCCGCGCCGAGGGCGATCCCTCCCCCGCCCACCAGCCACACCGTCCTTCCCGCCAGAGCCCATTGCCACAGAACCAGCAGACCCCCCATCACCGCCGAAGCCAGAAAACTCCGGCCCACGGAGAGAGCCACGGTCCATCCCTCCAGCCCACCCAGCCGGGGGCGCAGGAGCGCCAGAAGTCCCCCCATCTCCAGGAGCGTGGCGATGGAGTTGGCCAGTGCCAGCCCTCCGTGCGCCGGAAGCCCCACCCTGCCGAAGGCCGCCGTCAGCGAGAGGCTCAGGAGAACGTTGAGCCCCATCGCCAGCCCGCCCACCCGGACCGGGGTCCAGGTGTCGTGGAGAGCGTAGAAGGCCCGCGCCAGGATCTCCACCCCCGCGTGGCCCACCAACCCCAGCGCATAGAAGGCCAGCGCCCACGCCACCGCCTCAGTGGACGACGCCCGGAAGGCCCCCCGCTCAAAGAGCAGGGCCACCAGCGGCCGCCGAAGCAACAGCAATCCCACCGCCGCCGGGACGGTCAGGAAAAAGACCATCCGCAGCGTCGTCGCCAGCGTCCGCCGCATCGCCTCCTGCTCCCCGCGCGCGGCCTGGTCGGCGAAGGTCGGAAAGACCGCCGTCGCCACCGCCAGGGCGAAGACCCCCTGCGGCAGGAGCATCAACAGCCAGGCGTAGTTCAGTGCCGAGACGGCCCCCTCCCCCAGCCGGGACGCAATGTTCGTATTGACCAGAAAGTTCAGATGGACGACGGCCAGCCCCAGCACGCGGGGCGCCATCAGCCGCAGGACTTCCCGAACGCCGGGGTCGGCCAGCGTCAGAACAGGCCGATACCGTGCCCCCACGCGGGGCAAACCCGGCAACTGAACAGTCAGGTGAAGGACGGCGCCAGCCACGTATCCCAGAGCCAGGGCCCGGATGCCAAGGTGGGGGGCAAGCAGCCACGTCGCCAGAATCAGCGAGAGGTTCAGCATACTGGGCGCCAGGGCGGGGAGAAAGAAGTGCTGACGGGCGTTGAGGATGCCCATCACCACACCACTTGCTCCAAAGAGGACCGGCGCCACCAGCGTCGTCCGCATCAGGGAGACGGCAAGAGATTGCTGGGCCGGGGGAAATCCGGGGGCCAGGACGAGAGCAACAATCTGGGGGGCGGCCAGCCAGGCCAGGACCGCCGCCACAGTGAGGGATACCAGGACCAGGTTCACCACAGCGCTGGCCAGTCGCCAGCCGCCCTCTTCGTCCTCGCGGGCAAAATATTCGGCGAAGGTGGGGATGAACGCTGAAGCCAGGGCGCCGCCCGCCATCAGCGCAAAGAGCAGATCGGGAATCCGGACAGCGGCCAGATACGCATCGTATTCGGCGCGGGTGCCGAAGGCCGCGCCGATGACCATCTCCCGAACCAGCCCCAGCGCGCGGCTGACGACAAAAAGGGCCATCACCTGCGCCGCAGCGCGGGCGACGGTTCGTACCCTACCTCCGGCGATCGCGCTGGATGGGGCGGCAGGAAGGGGTGAAAGCGCTTCCGGTTGGCCTTGACTTTTTGCGGGCATCCGGGTATAATAAAAACTGGTCGCGGGTGTAGTTCAGCGGTAGAACGTCAGCTTCCCAAGCTGAATGCCACGGGTTCGAATCCCGTCACCCGCTCCTGGCCCGGCCACAACGGCCGGGCTTTTTTATAGAAACCACTGTGGGTGAAAAACTACACCCCCGCCAGCCGTGCGCCCTCCTCCAACAGGGGTCGGACCCGCGCCTCGTCGGTGGTCTCACAGTAGATGCGCATGAGCGGCTCCGTCCCGGAAAAGCGCAACAGCAACCAGCCCCCGTCCTCCAGGTAATACTTATAGCCGTCCAGGGTGAGGATCTCCGTCACCCGCAGCCCCAGGATGCACTCCGGCCGGGCCGCGTCCAGTCGGGCCCGAATCTCCTCCCGCCGATGGGCCGGAAAGGTGACGTCCAGGCGGCTGTAGTAGTAGGCTGCGCCCAGTTTCCCATAGAGTTCGGCCAGCAGTTGGGAAGGGCTCTTCCCGGTCCGCACCATCAGGTCCAGGAAATAGAGGTTGCCCAGGATGCCATCCCGTTCGGGGACGTGGCCCCGAAAGGCGTAGCCGCCGCTCTCCTCTCCGCCGATCATCGCGTCCGTCTCCAGCATCTTCGGCGCGACGTACTTGAAGCCCACGCCCACCTGGTAGACCGGCACGCCGTAGATTTCCCCCAGTCTCTCCAGCATAGAGGTCGTGGAAAGAGTCTTGACGATGGCCCCTCGCTCTCCCCGGACCTCCAGCAGGTAGTAGGCCAGCAGGGCGTAGACCTGCAATTGGTTGACGAAGCGCCCGTTCTCATCGCCGATCCCCATCCGGTCCGCGTCGCCGTCCGTGATGACGCAGACATCGGCGCCCAGTTCTACCGTCTTCGCCAGCGCGACGTCCACATTGGGCGGAATGGGCTCCGGACGGGTCATCTCCGGGAAGAGGGGGTTGGGGACGTTGTGGATTTCGGTGACGCGGGTCCGTCCTCCGGCCAGGAGCCGAGGGAACCAGCCGATGCCGTTGCCCCACATTGGCTCCACCAGGACATGGAGCCCCGCATCCTTGATCCGGTCTATATCCACCAGACGGGAGATATGGGCAATATAGGCCGGACTGGGGTCCCAGACGACAATGCGGCCCTGGTCTTTGGCCGTGGCGAAGTCTATCCGCCGCACGCCTTCCAGTGGGGGGATGGCAGCCTCTATTTCCTTCAGGCCGTCGGGGGCGACGGCCGCGCCGCGTTCATCCCGGACCTTGAAGCCGTTGTCGGTCGGCGGGTTGTGGCTGGCGGTGATGTTGATGGCCCCTGCCGCTTTCCGCTCCACGACGGAGAAGGAGATGACCGGGGTGGGCGCAGGGCCCTCCGTGAGCCAGACCCGGAAGCCGTTGGCCGCCATTACTTCCGCTGCCGCAATGGCGAAGTCGCGGGATGCGAAGCGCCGGTCGTGACCAACGACTATGTCTGCGCCGGATTTGCCGTGGGCCATCAGGTAGTTGGCGAAGCCCTGGGCACACCGGCGAACGTTGTCAAACGTGAAGTCCTCCGCGATTTTGCCTCTCCAGCCGTCGGTGCCGAAGCGAATTTCGTACATGTAACCCCCTGAACCGTGGTGCGTATTACACTTGGTTCTGGCGCACGCGGGAGATGAACACATCCTCCAGGGAAGGGAGAATCCAGTCCACGCAATGAACGGCGATGCCCGCGCGCTCCAGCCGATCCCGGATTTCCTGCCGGTGGCCCTCCACATCCTGGGTAATCACGTGAATCAGGGAGCCGTAGAGGGCCACCTCGTCAAACTGCCCGGTCTGCCGCAACAGCAGAACGGCCCGCTCCGGGTCAGAACAGTCCACCTCCAGGACCTGCCCCCGCATCTGGGTCTTCTTGACCTCGTCGGGCGAGCCCTGGGCGACGATGCGACCTCCGTAGATGAAGGCCAGAGTGTGGCAATGCTCTGCCTCGTCCATATAGTGGGTAGTGACGAAGATGGTCGTGCCGTTCGCCGCCAGTTCGTAGAGCAGGTCCCAGAAGGCGCGGCGGGAGATGGGGTCCACTCCCGCCGTCGGCTCGTCTAAAAAGAGCATCTGGGGCTCGTGCAGGATCGCCACCCCCAGCGCCAGCCGCTGTTTCCATCCACCGGAGAGGTTGCGGGTCAGTTCCCGCTCCCGTCCCTCTAGCCCAGCCATACGGAGAACGAACTCCTTGCGCTCCCGGAGCCGCTCCCCTCGGACGCCGTAGGTCCGGCCGTAGAATTCCAGGTTCTCGGAAACCGTCAGGTCCTGATAGAGGCTGAATCGCTGGGACATATACCCGACACGCCGGCGGATCTCCTCCGCCTGCCGGACGATGTCATACCCCAGGACGGTGGCAGTGCCGGAGGTGGGGCGCAGGAGCCCCAGGAGCATCCGGATGGTCGTCGTCTTTCCGGCGCCGTTGGGCCCCAGGAAGCCAAAAATCTCCCCTTGCCGGATGCAGAAGGAGACATTGTCCACGGCGGTGAAATCGCCGAACTTTTTGGTCAGACCGTTGGCGATAACCGCAAACGCTTCCATTTGGCCCCCAAAAAAGAGGTTTTGGAGCAACTCCCCCGTTACCCCAAAACCTCCCCTCCGCTCCCACAATTATACCGTCTTTTGGGCAGGGAGCAATCGGAGCGGACAAGCCACCGCCTTCAGCGGACGACGAGTCTCCAGAGAACGGCAGCCAGCAGCCCCAGGATCAGTACCCAGGTTGCGATCACCACGATGGCAGCCCAGCGGACCGGTCGGTCCGCTGTCATAGCCTCTCTCGCCCGTTCGCGGCTTTCGGCCCAGACCTCGGACGGAATCATCCTCAGGGCCAGGAGAACCCCAAGCGGTACCAGCACCAGGTCGTCCAGATAGCCCAGAATCGGAACAAAATCCGGAACCAGGTCCACCGGGCTGAAGGCGTAACCGACGACGAGCGCGGCGAAGAGCCGGGCATACCAGGGTGTGCGCGGGTCCCGATAGGCCAGGTAGAGAGCATAGGTATCGGCGCGTAAATTCTGGGCACGGGATTTCCAGGAATCGGTCATATTTCCTCCACGGAATACAGAACACGAAATACGTATTCCGTATTCTTCCGTATTCCGTTATCGGCCCCTCCGAATGAGCGAAATGAACGCCTGCTCCATGCGCGGGCGGGTGAGCCGCAGGGACTCCACGCTGACCCCCGCGCGGGCCAGGACCTCCCGAACCGTTTCCTCGCCCCGCTGGAGGTCCTCCACGAAGACGTGAAGCCGGTCGCCGTAGACCTGGACCTCCAGGATGCCAGGGGCCCCTTCCAGCGCGCGGGCGGCCTCCCGTACCCGAGCCGGGCGCAGTTCCAGAAGGTGCCCCGTGACCTGTTCCCGGATGCGGTCAGGCGTGTCGCAGGCGATGATGCGGCCGTCCAGCATCAGGGCCACTCGTGAGCACCGCTCCGCCTCGTCCATGTACGGCGTGGTCACAAAGAGTGTCACCCCCTCCAGGTGGAGTTCGGTCAGAATCTCCCAGAACTCCCGCCGGGAGACGGGGTCCACGCCCGTCGTCGGCTCGTCCAGGAACAGAATCTCCGGGCGGTGGATGAGGGTACAGGCCAGGGCCAGTTTCTTCTGCATGCCACCGGAGAGATGGGCGGCGCGACGGTGGCGGAACGGCTCCAGGCGGGAGAAGGCCAGCAGGCGCGCGATGCGCTCCTCCCGTTCCCGCCGCCCCACCTCAAAGACGTCGGCAAAGAAGACGAGGTTCTCCAGGACGGTCAGGTCGCCGTAGAGGGAGAACTGCTGGGGCATGTAGCCGATGCGGCGCTTGACCGCCTCCGCCTGCCGGACGGTGTCAAAGCCCGCCACTCGCGCGCTGCCCGACGTGGGCGCCAGCAGCCCGCAGAGCAGGCGGAGCGTGGTCGTTTTCCCGGCGCCGTCGGGCCCCAGCAAGCCGAAGATCTCCCCCCGCCGGACGGCCAGGTTCAGCCCGTCCACCGCGACCACCCGCCCGAAGCGGCGGGTGAGATTTTGGATTTCAATCACCCACTCTGCGCGATCCAATTTTCACCTCAGAACCGCGATCGGCCACGAATTGCACGAATTACACGAATTAAAAAACTTTGTGTCTTCGTGCCTTTGTGGTTAAAAATCTTGCCCTCACCCCAGCCGCTTTCGGAAGCGCGCCGCTGCCACGACCATAATCGTCGCCCCGAAGACCGCCAGCGCAATCACCTGCTCGGCCAGAACCGGCAACCCCACTCCCTTCAGGATAATCCCTCGGATGATGACCAGCATGTACCGCAGCGGGACAAGGTAACTGATGACCTGGAGCGCCTTGGGCATCGCCTCTATGGGGAAAAGGAAACCGGAAAGGAAAATGGATGGGAGCATCATCAGCCAGACCAGAAGCATCGCCTCCTGCTGGGTGCTGGCAACGCTGGAGACGAAGATACCGATGCCCAGCGAGGTGACCATCGCCAGGGCCAGCAGGGCCAGGAGCAGGAGCAAACTTCCGTGGATGGGAACGCGGAACCAGAAGACGGCAATCGCCAGTACCTCCAGGATGTCAAAGAATGCCACCCCCACGTAGGGAATAATTTTGCCCACCACCATCTCTATGGGGCGGATCGGCGTGACCATCAGTTGTTCTATCGTCCCCCGCTCCCGCTCCCGGACGATGGAGAGGGCGGTGAACATAGAGGTCAGGAGAAACATAATCATCGCCACCAGGCCGGGGATCATGAAGTTGGCGCTGCGCATCTGGGGATTGTACCAGACGCGCGGGCGAACTTCCAGCGGCGTCAGCGCCGCCGCAGACGTCCCTATGCGGCGCTCCAGAAGCCGAAGGCTGTGGGCCAGCCCCACCTGCTGCGACGCAGCAAAGACGGTGTTGGCCACGTTGGGGTCGGAGCCGTCAATAACGACGGCGACGGTGGCCTGCCGCCCGGCGGCAACGTCTTCGCCAAAACCGGCGGGGATGATGAGCCCCGCCCGCACCACGCCCCGGTCCATCAGCGCTGCCAGTTCCTCCTCACTCCCCACATAGGCGACAATGTCAAAGTAGTTGGACGCGCGGTAGGCGGCGATCAGTTCCCGGCTCTGGACGGTCCGATCGGCATCCAGCACCGCTGTGCACAGATGGCGGATGTCGGTCGTGGCGGCATAGCCCAGGAGAAAGAGTCGGACCACCGGGATGAGGAACATCACCACCAGCGCCCGCCGATCGCGCAGGATATGGAGCAACTCTTTCCGGGCAACGGTGAGCAAACGTCCCATCGTCGTCTGAATCTCCGTCCGAAATTCAGGACACAGACACTCCCGTTAGAACAGGGCTGAAAATTCAGGTTCTCCGGAAGACCTGCGGCACTGTAGCACAGGCTGCCAGACCTGTGAACATCCGTCAGAGAGCCGTTGTATCACAGGCTGAAAGCCTGCGTTACAGGCTAAGAGCCTGCGTTACAGGCTAAAAGCCTGCGTTACAGGCTAAAAGCCTGCGTTACGGGCTAAAAGCCTGCGCTACAGGCTATAGTAGCGCAGGCCACCAGGCCTGCATCTGTACAGGCTAAAAGCCTGCGCTACAGCACAGGCTAAAAGCCTGCGCTACAGGCTAAAAGCCTGCGCTACAGGCTATAGTAGCGCAGGCCACCAGGCCTGCATCTGTACAGGCGAAAAGCCTGCGCTACAGCACAGGCTAAAAGCCTGCGTGCCGGGCTAAAAGCCTGCGCTCGGG
>JANXAH010000043.1 GCA_025062415.1 Anaerolineae bacterium
GGTGCGGGGCGACCTGGAGGGGGCGATGCGGCTCTATCAGGAGTCGCTGGCGATAGATGAATCCCTGGGCGACCGGCGGGGCCAAGCGGCGACGCTGGCGATGATGGGGCAGGTCCTTGTGGTACAGAGCAAACTGAACGAGGCGATGCGGCACTATCAAGATGCATTGGCGATTCTGGAATCCCTGGGCGACCTTCGGGGCCAAGCGGCGACGCTGCACGAGATGGCCGGAATCCTGGCGGTGCGGGGCGACCTGGAGGGGGCGATGCGGCTCTATCAGGAGTCGCGGGCGATTCTGGAATCCCTGGGCGACCTTCAGGGCAAAGCGGCGACGCTGCACGCGATGGCCTATATTCTGCGGGTGCGGGGCGACCTGGAGGGGGCGATGCGGCTCTATCAGGAGTCGCTGGCGATGAAAGAATCCCTGGGCGACCTTCAGGGCAAAGCGGTGACGCTGGCGATGATGGGGCAGGTCCTTCTGGCCCGGGGGCAACGACTGGAGGGCATCCGCGCCCTGCGGCAGGCACTGGAGATTCTAGATCAAATGGGCGCGCAGGGGGATGCGGCGTTAGTGTCGTTGATGCTGGAGAGAGTTCGGCAGGAATTGGAGGAAGCATTCAGGAGCGCTGGCTAAAGAGACGCTTTCTGATCAAAACATCCTTCCGCTTCGGCAGTAACGATCTGCTGTTCCCTATTTTCCTCCTAATCAAACCTGACCGTTCAGACCGAGGTGTATCTATGCCCGAGCACATCATCGGCAAACCTATTCCCCGGGTAGACGCTCGCGCGAAAGTCACCGGCGAGGCGATGTACCCCGGCGATTTCTCTATGCCGGGGATGCTGTATGCCAAAATCCTTTTTGCGGGACGCCCCCATGCCCGTATTTTGCGTATAGACACGTCCGAGGCCGAAAGGGTGCCCGGCGTTGTCGCCATCTTTACGGCGAAGGATGTGCCCGTCAACGAATACGGCCTCCAGACCCCGGACCAGCCCGTCCTCTGCGGGCCCGGTTCCGATAAACCCGGTGCCGACGTCGTCCGCTGGGTGGGCGACCAGGTGGCCCTGATCGTCGCCGAGACGGAGGAGGCCGCCGCCCGCGCCCGGGACCTCATCCGGGTGGAGTATCAGGATCTCCCCATCATCACTGATCCCCTGGAGGCGATGAAGCCAGATGCCTATCCCCTCCATCCGCCTCGTGCTCCTAACCCCGTCCATCCCGAACTCCGGACCGAAGGGAACTGGATCAGCCACCACCAGATTCGCAAGGGGGACGTGGAGGCCGCCTGGTCTCAGTGCGATGTCATTGTGGAGGCCGAGTATCGGCTTCCATCCCAGGAGCACGCGTACCTTCAGCCGGAGGCGGGTCTGGCCTATATAGACGAGGAGGGCCGCATCACCGTCATTGTCGCCGGACAATGGCCCTGGGAAGACCAGCATCAAATAGCCCACGCGCTGAACCTTCCCCCGGAGCAGATTCGGGTCATCTACCCGGCTATCGGTGGGGCCTTCGGTGGGCGGGAGGATATGTCTGTCCAGATTGTCCTGGCCCTGGCAGCCTGGAAACTCCGTCGTCCGGTGAAAATCGTCTGGACGCGAGAAGAGTCCATCATTGGGCATGCCAAGCGGCATCCGCTCTGGGCCCGGTGCAAATGGGGCGCAACGCGCGAGGGGAAACTGGTGGCCGCGGAAGTGCGCGTCGTTGCCGACGGTGGCGCCTACTGTTACACCACTAACAAGGTGATGGGTAACCTGACGGTCACCTGCACTGGCCCCTACGAAATCCCCAACGTCAAAGTGGATGTAGATGCCTACTACACGAATAACCCGCCCAGCGCGGCGATGCGGGGCTTCGGCGCTCCCCAGGGCATCTTCCTGGCCGAGATGCAGATGAATAAACTGGCCGAGGCTCTGGGGATGGACCCGGTGGAACTGCGGGTGCGCAACCTCCTGCGGGAGGGGAGTCTCATCGCAACGGGGACTCCGCTTCCGGGCGGTGTTAGCCTGGTGGAGGTGGTGGAGCGGTGTGCTGCTGCCGCCGGTTGGGTGAAGACGGAATCCGGATGGCGCAAGCCTGAACTTCCCCAGCCCTCTGGTCCGATCCGACGGGGGATTGGCTTCGCTGCGGGTTTCAAAAACATCGGTTTCTCCTTCGGCTACCAGGAGAACTGCTGGGCGAAGGTGGAACTGCGTGGAGCGGGTGAGATAGAGGAGGCCATCGTCTACATTGGGAGCGCCGATGTTGGTCAGGGGGCCCATACCGTCATTGTCCAGATGGCCGCGGAGGCCCTGGGGATTCCCGTGGAAAGGGTCCGTCTGGTTCCTTCCGACACCGCCACCAGTCCGGGCAGTTCCGGTTCCTCCTCTGCGTCCCGGATGACCTTTATGGCGGGCAACGCGGTACGGGGTGCGGCGGCGGCTGCGCTGGAAAAGTGGCGGGCGGAGGAGCGGCCCGCTGTGGCCGAATACACCTACCTGGCTCCGAAAACCACCCCCTTTGATCCGGAGACGGGCTACGGAACTCCCAACTTCGCCTACGGCTACGTCGCTGGGGCGGTGGAGGTGGAGGTGGATACGGAGACCGGGCAGATTCGGATCCCCCGTGTCGTCTGTGCCGACGATGTGGGAAAGGCCATCAACCCCCAGCAGGTGGAGGGGCAAATAGAGGGCGGATTCGTGATGGGCCTGGGTTGGGCCACGGTGGAGAACTTCATCGTCCAAGGGGGCCAGGTCCTTACCGACCGGCTCAGCACCTACTTGATCCCCACTGCGCTGGACGTGCCGGAGCGGCTGGAATCCATCATTTTGGAGTACCCCGACCCGCGCGGTCCCTGGGGCGCGCGGGGGGTCGGTGAGATGCCGGTCCTTCCTGCTGCGCCGGCCCTCATCGCCGCTGTCCACGATGCCACGGGGGTCTGGTTTCACGACTTCCCGCTGACGCCGGAGCGGGTCTGGAGGGGGCTTCGGCGCGCGTAGCGCGGGGAGATAGACCATGCGGCGGGGGGGGGGGGGGGCGGCGGGGGGGGGGGCGCCCCCCCCCCGGGGGGGGGGCCCGCCGCACTGTATATCTCCCGACCCCTCAGCACGGGAAAAGAACCGGGCGAAGTTGAGGAACGTGGCGGTCTACGATCTCCGGAGTGATGGCGTTGGCTCTGCAGATATCCCGGTAGAGGTATGCCGAAGGGCGCGGCCTCCGTTCCTGAGTCTCGGGATCCAGTTCTATCAGTCCAAAGCGCAGCGTCCAGCCCTCAGCCCACTCAAAATTGTCCACCAGCGTCCAGTGAAAGTATCCCATCACCGGGATACAGCCCTGGATCGCCCGCCAGAGGTGATAGAGGTGGAGGAGCAGGTAGCGGGGGCGCTGGTCGTCGTCGGTGTCGGGGATGCCGTTTTCGGTGACGTAGAGGGGAAGACCGAGACGGGCGAGCCGCCGCAGGGCCCGCTCCATTCCCTCAGGGTACATTTCCCCATAGTTGCCATCCAGGAGTTCCGCATCCGGAGCGTGGAAGTTGCGCCCGAACATACTCTCCGGACGGCGGTGATCAAAGGCGACCAGGTCCCGGGTATAGTAGTTCAGGCCGATCCAGTCCAGGGTTTTCCGGATTCGCCAGGCGAACCCAAGGCCCAGTGGGAAGAGCCAGCGGCCGCGCGTCGGAGCAGCAAGGAAGGCCTCGTTGTAGGCCCGGTCCTGGAGCCCCGCGGCCCACCGGTCCAGTGGAGAACGAGCGTTTGCGGGGTCAAAGAAGCGCAGGTTGTGGGCAAAGCCCACGCGTGCGTGGGGTTGAAGGGCGTGGATGCGTCGGTAGGCAGCGGCATGGGCCCGCATCAGGTTGCGCCCAACCCGCATACCGGCCCCGAAGTCCCGTTTCCCCGGTGGGAAGACGCCTGCCAGGTAGCCCATATAGACGTAGACGTTGGGCTCGTTGATCGTACACCAGAGAGAGCAGTACTCCCCCAGCGCCTCCACCACACGGGCGACAAAGCGCTCAAAGAGGAAAACGGAACGGGGGTTTTCCCAGCCACCCATCTCTGCAAACCACAGGGGATTGGTGAAGTGGTGGAGGGTGACCATCGGCTCTATTCCCCGCTCCCGGAGGGCCCGGAGCATCGCCCGGTAGCGGTCCAGTGCGGCATCGTCAAAGAAGCCCTCGCGCGGCTCCACGCGGGACCACTCCACCGAGAGCCGGTGGGCGTTCTGCCCCAGTTCCGCTGCCCGGTCAAAATCTTCTTCTGCGCGCTCCCACCAGTTGCAGGCAATGCCGGAGCGATGCCCTTCCTTGATGTGTCCCTCTACCTGTTCCCATGCCCACCAATCGTTGTTGGTGTTGTTCCCCTCCACCTGATGCGCGGCGGTGGCGGTCCCCCAGAGGAAATCGGGAGGAAAGTGAAAGGTGGCCTCTGGCATCCGTACCTCCTTGAAGAGTGAATAAAATTCCCGTTGCGAAGGCTCCATGCTCACAACGGGAATTCGCCTGCGTTCTGATTCAGGCCCCGCGGCGGGGGCCCATTCCCACCGCAGCGGCTTCTACCTTTTCTTCTTCTCCCTCTTCCACAGGCCAAACCTCGGTCGCGCGGTCCAGGAAAAGAATGCCCTCGGTGTGGTCTATCTCGTGCTGGAGGACACGGGCCAGATAGCCTCGCGCTTTCATCCGGACGGGTTTCCCTTTTCGGTCAAGGCCACGCACAGTAATTTCCACATGCCGGGGGACGTTCCCAGCCCAGCCTGGAACGGAGAGGCATCCCTCCACACCCTCCTCTACTTCCGGAGAGGCTCGGACAATCTCGGGGTTGATCAGGCTCAGCGTGGTTCCAGCCGCAGGGTCCTCCACATCTTCTGGGATACCCACAACAATCACCCGCAGAGGGACGCCGATCTGCACGGCGGCCAATCCCACGCCGTTGGCTGCGCGCATGGTTTCAAACATATCCTGGATCAGTTCCTCCACCTCTTCGGTGACCCGCTGAACTTTCCGGGACTTTCTCCGGAGCAGAGGATTCTCGGAATACAGAATCGGTCGGATAGCCATAAGACCTCTTATTCAGTGCGATATTCCAGACATCAGTCGGCGAATTTCCTCCGCCGTCTCTTTAGCCCGGTGGCGGATAATGCCCAGGGGGACTCTGCCCGCCACCACGATAGAGAGGATAAGATTCTCTACAATTGCCAGAGAGTAGAGCAGGTACTCCGCGCCCTCAATGCTCTGCTCAAAGCGCAGAGACTCCTTGCCCAGGACCTGTGCGACGCGCGTGGATGTTCGCCAGGCATCGGAGACCAGAGAGGTGAGCGTTAAGACACCGTTCTCGCTCATCCGGCCCGTGTGGGCAAGCAGTTCCCCGTTCTGGATCAGGAGGATGGCCTCTGCACCGACCTCCCGTGCCAGTTGGGACATCAGGGAAAGTGCTGCCGACCGAAAGTCCTCCACTGCGGGCGCAGCCCTTGCGCTCTCTTCCTTCGGTGGCTCCTTCTGAACGGTCAAAGGAGCAGCCAGAGCCTGACGGATGCGCTCCGGTAGTTCTGGAAGGAAGAAGGGCTTGGAAAGTGTCCCCTGAATGGGCACATCGGTCAGTTCTGCCGGGACCCTGTCGCCCTCCAGCGGGATGACCATCAGCCGCAGGTCTGGGTGCTCGCTGTGAAGGGCTCGCACCAGTTGAGGGGCCGGGAGGTCCGGGAGGTCCATGTCCACAATGGCCAGCGTATAGCGGTTTGCCATCGTGGCCCGCAGGGCATCCTGGCCGGTGGAAACCACGTCGGCGCTCATATCCCCCATTCGCTCCACCTCTTCCTGGAGCAGCGTCGCAAACCCCTCGTTTGCGTCCACAATCAGAATCCGGTGCTGTGCCATCTTCTGCCCGCTCGTTCTGGGAAATTACAGAAGTATTATACCACCGGAAGGGGGGCTTTGCCAATCGGAGGAAAGTGGCTTCTCACATACACGGAGGGTTACGGCCCCGCCACTTCGTAGAGCGTGAACAACAGCCGTCCATCCGCGCTGGAATAGAAAGCGGTTTCCTGACCGTCTGGAAACACAACTCGGAGAAGGTCCAGGTCCTCCCTCTTCTCCGCCAGGACGACGAAAAGCGCACCACGGGAGATGTCTAACTCCGGAATCTCTTCCGCCGAGAAATCCCTCCCCGTCACACCCCGAAGCCGAAAAGCGATGGCCCCAAAATCCCAGTACATAAAGGGGGCTCCATCAAAGTAAACCGGTGGGAGGTCCTTCCGAGCCTCCAAAACGTCGCAGAGGACGTCGGCGACCTCCGCTGTGGGATTCCCGTAGACCCGGCGCGGGGTGTAAATGGCGAAATAAAAGAAAAGGTTGACGATAATTATCGCTCCCAGAAGGCCCCATAGGACCACTTTTTTCCCGGTATCGCTCCGAGGGAGGGAGGCCAATTCCACCAGTCCGACCGCGGTCAGAAGGGCGACAACGGGGATAGCCCCAACTCCCCGTTGAGACGACGGCGGGTTTTCGGTCAAGGTCCAGCCCAGGAGGACGACGCTCCAGAACCAGAGGAACAAGAGCAGACGGCATCCCTGACGGCACCGAACGGCTCGGTGTACCTTTCCCCAGACGGCCGTCAGTCCCAGGATAAAGAGGATGCCAGAGAGGGGGTCCAGAAGAGGGACCCCTGGGCGATACCAGAATGTTGGGTCTGGAGTGACGTGGAAGGCGGAGATAGATTTCCAGAACTGCTCCAGCAGCAGGGAAAGTGCGCTGCGGCCCGTCAGTGCCATCTCTTGTCGTAACCAGCCGGAGGCGAAAATGCTAACCTGGTTGTAGCGGGAGAAGAAATCCACCGGGTGGGCGAAATAGTAAAGGGCCAGGGGCCAGACCGTCAGCGCGAAGCCGAAGGCCAGCGCCGCCAGGACGGTCCCCTGTCCCCCGAAGGGGCTCTTCCCCGTCAGCGAGCGCCCGACCAGGTACAGGCCGACAACGACCGTTGCCAACCGGGCTCCAAAGTACAGATACCATCCCAGGCCGAGGATGACCCCCGTCAGGCCCATATACAGAGGGCGACGGTCCTCCTCCCCCTCCGTGCCCTGGATCAGGAAGTACAGGGAGAGGGCGCCGACCAGGGCGTCCCCGATCTGGTTGGAGGCCAGGCGACTGAAGTGGATCGCGTAGTGGCCGAAGGCGACGAGGGCCGCTGCAGCCCATCCCACCCGCTCCCCCGCCAGCGTGCGAGCCAGCAGGAACGTCGCCAGCACCGTTGCCGTTCCCGCCAGAGCAGAGAGGGTCCGCACGCCGGAGACGGTAGCCCCGAAAAACCGCATCCCCAGTCCGGCGATGACGAACGAAAGGTTGGGAACGCTGTACCATCCCGTGGCGAAGGGGTCCTTCAGAGGTGGACCGAGCAGCCGCAGCGCTTCCAGGGCCTGTGTCCCCTCGTCGCCTCCGAAGTTGGCTGGGACTTCGTCCAACGCAACCGCGCGGACCAGGAAGGCGGCAAGGAGCAGGAAGAACATAGGGAGCAGAGTCACAGGTCGTATGTTGCAGGGTACAGGGCGCCGAGGGAACAGGGCCAGAAGGTAGAGGAGCAGACCGAATACCCAGGCCCGCAGGTAGGGGGAGAAGTCGGCCTCCGGAGGGGCCCGACGAGCGCCGACCCCGGCAGCCAGGGCCAGCAGAGCGCTTAAGGTCAGTAGACCGCTCTTGAAGGGGTGATCAGCCGCTTTTGCCAGGAGCCTCCGAAGTCGGGATGGGCCGGGATGGAGTGCTCCCTGTGCGCGCCGGAGAGCGACCGCCCACAGGAAGGCTCCCAGTGCGCAGAAGAGGACGCCATCCCAGACATATCGGGGAAGCCAGATAAAGTAAACCTGCCCCAGGGCTACCAGGAACAGGCCCAGAAGCACCAGGAGCACGTCCAGTGGTCTCTCGGTTTCCATGGGCACGCCCCGTAGGGGGAAGGGGTTTTGGGGCGGCGGCCCGAAGGGCCGCCGCCCCTGAAAACCCCATCATCTCTCCTTGCGGGCCGCAATCAAAAACAAGCACCCGCTTTCCGAAGGGGCAGTTTCCTCATAACAATAAAAGCGCCGCACCAGTCGTTCGGTCAGCCAGAGGTTCCACCGCCGGGGACAGACTACCCAGCGCCCGGTCAACTTCTTTGCCACCAGCGATGGGAGGCCGAAGTAGTGCCCCCACTCCACCGCCGCCAGCGCTCGGGGAGAGAGGTAGGGATGAACCTCCAGAAGGTCCAGGCCCACTGCGGCCAGGCGGGCCCTCCACCCCTCCGGAGAGTCGTAATGATAATGGCGGGAAATCCAGTTGAAGAAAGCCCGGTACGCCGCTCCCAATGGCCGCAGGCCCAGTCGGTCCAGCACCCGCCCGATGGAAAGAAGGGAGAGAAAAGCGGGACTGGGGACTGAAAAATAAAGCCGGCCTCCGGGCCGGAGAACCCGGGATACCTCCTCCAGCACTCGCCCCACGGCGGGGATATGCTCCAGCACACAGTTGCTGACCACGGTGCCGAAGGCCTCATCCGGGAAAGGAAGACGGCAACCGTCGGCCCGAAGGAGGAGACGGTAGGCCCTTCGCCGGGAGGCTTCCCGCAGCGCCCGGCGGTCCGGGTCCAGGCCGATGTCGGGCACGTGGGGCAGAGCAACAGCGCCGAAGTGCCCGTCGCCACATCCCAGGTCCAGCACCGGCTCCGGGAAGGGCAGGCCCGCATACAAGCGGGCCTCTATGGACCGCAGCAGGGCCCGAAAGGCGGGCACTTCTTTCAGGTGAAGCCAGAGAAGGTCCGGAGAAGGCGATTTTGTTTCTGTGACGATGGGGACGCCACAAAAACAAAATCTTCCGCTCATTACCCGCTCTCCGTTTCTTCGGTCTCCGTCACAATGTCCCGCTGACGGAGGAACTCCTGAGAACGGGGCCGGGCCCGGCTTCGCTGGAGAGCATAGAACCCGCCCAGGACCACCAGCGGGAGCCCTACAGCCAGGGGAAGGTAGTAGAGGGGAGTTAAGCGCGGCGATGCCGAGAACCGGTCCAGGTTAAAGAGCATGATGGCAGAGGCCAACCAGACGGTCAGAAAGTTGGGAATCGCATCGCCCGAGCGGAGAAGGCGCAGACCCGACATACGGCCCTTTGTGAAGGGGTAAAAGAGGTTGCTCCCCATAAAGCCCAGTTGGTCCTCCAGGATATGCCCGGCG
>JANXAH010000075.1 GCA_025062415.1 Anaerolineae bacterium
CTCGTCGCCGGTGTCGGCGGACTCCCAGGCGTACATGGCCCCCTCGTAGCCGTGCCGCTGGGCCTTGCGGCGCGCGCCGGGGAGCGTGTGGTAGCGGTACATCAGCAGGTTGCGGGCGATCTCCGGCCGGGTAAAGGTGAAGAAGGGCAGGATGAAAATGTCTGTGTCCCAGAAAACGTGACCCCGGTAGCCGAAGCCGCTGAGAGTCTTAGCGGGGATGCTCACCCGGTCGTCGCCGCGCGGGGCGGCAATCAGCAACTGGAAGAGGCTGTGACGGACGGCCTGCTGGGCCCGGTCGTCGCCCTCAATGACGACGTCGCAGGCTTCCCACTCCCGCGCCCAGGCCGCCTCGTGGGCCGCGCGCAGGTCGCTGTAGGGCCGGACAACGGCCCCTTCCAGCGCGGCCAGGGCCGCCTCCCGGACGTTGGGGACGTCGCGGCCCGTGTAGAGGGTCACCCGCTTCTCCGCTACCACCGTGTCGCCGGGCCGGACCGTCGTCCGGGCGACCACCGCTGGCGCGTTCTCGCAGTCCATCGGGGCATACGCCACCTCCTCCGGCGCCGCAACGGCCAGGTGCGCCGCCAGGCACGCCTCTATCCGGGAGTGCCGGGTGCGGGTGTGGAGATAAACCGCCTGCGGCCCCGCGGTGCCCTGGTCCATCAGTTCCCAGTGGTAGAGTTCGGGGTTGAAGGAGTAGCCGTTGATCCCGGCCCGCACCTCCACGGTCCCGGCGAAGTCCAGCGCGGTGGCCCGAAGGCGAACCACCAGCAGGTGCGGGTCCTCCAGGCTGGCGAAGCGCTCAATCTTTATGTCCACCGTGTGTCCGGCGGGGCTGCGCCAGCGCACCAGGCGGGTGAGGACCCCCGTCCGCAGGTCCAGTTCCCGACGGTAGGCCAGGACCGTCCCCCGGTCCAGCCGGAAGCGCTCGCCCTCCACGACGAGGGTCAGAGGGAGCCAGTTGGGGAAGTTGGCCAGTTCGGTGTAGACCAGGGGATGGTCGTCAAAGACGCCGTGGACCAGGGTGGCGGGGGTATCGCCGGGATAGCCCTCCTCAAAGGCACCGCGCGTGCCCAGGTAGCCGTTGCCGATGGTGAAGACCGTCTCCATCTGGCGGAGATGCTCGGGCCGGAACTCCCGCTCCACCACGCGCCAGGTGTCGGTGGGAAGGGATTCCGCCGGGACGGGGAGACCGGAGAGAATGTCGGCCAGGGTCACGCCCTCCAGCGAGGGGAAGACCGCGTGGGCGTTTCCTACCCGCTCCCAGGGCCCCAGCCCGACGGCCCAGAAGCCTCCGGCCAGGGCGGCCTCCACGCCCGCGGCGGCGTCCTCCACCACGACAGCCTCCTCCGGCGCCACGCCCAGTTGCTGCGCGCAGTGGAGGAAGAGGTCGGGGGCGGGCTTGGTCCGTTCCACGCTGTAACCGTCGGAGACGGCGTCGGCCAGGCCCCAGAGGTTCAGCCGGTCCAGGACGGTGCGGGTGTTCTTGCTGGCGGAGGCGATGCCGACCTTCAACCCGGCCCGGCGGAGTTCCTGAAGAAGGTCCAGTGCGCCGGGGAGGAGGTCGGCAGGGGTGAGGGATTCCAGGGACTCCACGTAGTAGCGGTTCTTGCGCTCCATCCACTCCGCCATCTGCTC
>JANXAH010000085.1 GCA_025062415.1 Anaerolineae bacterium
AGGGGGGAACGCAACAGGGGAAACGGGCTGGGGGGGGGGGGGGGGGGCCCCCCCCCCCCCCGCCCCACCGAAAAAAAAATGCTAGAGGTATGTTAAGAAAACCCCCAGCCCCCCCGAGACACCACAAACAACCAAAACAGCCCCCCGTGTTTTATGCGCTTTTTGGGGGGGGGGGGGGGGGCCCGGGGCCCCCCCCCCCCAAGACCCTTCCCCTGGCACCGAAACCCCGCAAAGGAGGGGGATATGGAACTGACCCAGTACTTGCAGATTCTCGCCCGACGCTGGTGGATTCTGGCTGTCGCCGTGATCGCAACCGCGATCAGCGCAGTCGTCTTCGCCAAACTTCAAACGCCAGTCTACCAATCCACCGCGGAGGTCGTCATCCAACCCGCTCGCCCCGACTTCGGGCTCACTCAATCCGCCAAGACGCTCCTGCGGTCCTACATGACCGTCGCCGACTCCAACAAGTGGGCCCAGCAGGTCATTGACCGACTCCAACTGGATATGACCCCCCAACAACTACGGGCCAACGCCCGCTTCGCCGCCGAGGACGACCGGATGGTCATCCGTATTGAAATAGAGGACACCGACGGAGAAGTGGCCAACCGCATCGCCCGAACCTGGGCCCTCCTGATGGTGGAGTGGCGGGACCAGGAGAACCAGAGACAGCGCAAGGAGGACCGGGTCTTCGCCGAACTGCGAGATGAGCCCACCTACTCCCAATCCTGGCCCCCGCGGACCCTCATTATGCTGGCGGCAGGCGCTATCCTGGGGCTGCTTATCGGCTTCGTCGTCCTCTTTGCGGTGGAGTGGGTGGAGTCGGCGGTCGTCCGAACCCCCGCCGACGTGGAACAGTGGCTGGGACTGACGCTGATGGCGACCGTGCCCCTGGCGGAACTCCCCCGATCCGCTCGGGCGACTTCCCATCCGGAGAAAGCGCAATGAGTCGGAAACCCCCACTGATCACACTGACGGACCCCCGTTCCCCCGCCGCCGAGGCCTATCGGACACTGCGGACCAACCTGACCTTCGCTGGACTGGACCAGCCCCTGGAAGCGCTGGTCGTGACATCCCCGGCGCTGGAGGATGAGAAGTCGGTGGCAGCGGCAAATCTGGCGGTGACGATGGCCCAGGGAGAGCGGCGAACCATTCTGGTGGACGCGGACCTGCGTCGGCCCCGGTTGCACGAGATTTTCGGCGTCTCCAACGGCCAGGGCCTGACAACTATGTTCGTGGAGCCGGAGGCGATGGCGGACCCGCCGCTGGTGGACGTGGGGGTGGAGAACCTCTGGCTTTTGCCCAGCGGCCCGCTCCCCCCTAACCCCGCCGACCTGCTGGGCTCCCGTCGGATGGACGAGGTTCTGGCCGCCCTGCGTGCCCGCGCCGACATCCTGCTCTTTGACGCGCCCCCCGTCATCGCCGTCACCGACGCGGTCGTCCTGGGCCGAAAGGCCGACGGCGTCCTGCTGGTGATGACGGCCGGCCGGACCCGCCGGGACCACGCGCTCGCGGCGAAAGAGATCCTGGAACGGGCCCAAATCCGGCTGGTCGGCGTCGTC
The DNA here is from genome assembly GCA_025062415.1 of Anaerolineae bacterium. GTDB lineage: Bacteria > Chloroflexota > Anaerolineae > B4-G1 > DUEL01 > SpSt-77. The sequence goes on from JANXAH010000085.1 coordinate 1,560, forward strand.
CTGACCAATGTCCCCCTTTCCCAGGCACGCCGGTATTACTAAACTTATGCACCACGAACTGGTCGGGAACCTCCACATCCACACCATCTACTCCGATGGGACCGCCTGTCATCGGGAGGTGGCCCACGCTGCAGCGCGCGCGGGGCTGGACTTCGTCGTCATCACCGACCACAACGTATGGGTCAAGGGGCTGGAGGGATACTACAACGGGGTCCTCCTGCTGGTCGGGGAGGAGGTCCACCACGTGCGGCGCATTCCCCAGGTCAACCATCTCCTCATCTACGGCGCCGAGGCGGAACTGGCCCCCTTCGCCGCAGACCCCCAGGGGTTGATTCGGGAGGCCAACGAGCGAGGCGGCTTCTGTTTCCTGGCCCATCCGTATGAGCGTGGTAGCCCCCTCAGCCCGGACCTGGGCCCCATCCCGTGGGTGGATTGGGGAGTAGAGGGATACGTTGGGCTGGAGATCTGGAACACGATGTCGGAGTTCAAGGGGCTGCTGCGGGGGCCCCTCTCCGCGCTCTTCTATGCATTCTTCCCTTCCCTGGGCCTGAAGGGGCCATTCCGGGAGACCCTGCGCCAGTGGGACGAACTGCTGCGTGCCGGTCGGAAGGTCGCGGCGCTGGGCGGCGCAGACGCCCATGGGAAGACCTACCGGATGGGCCCCTTCTGCCGGGCCGTTTTCCCCTACGAAGTGCTCTTCCAATGGGTCAACACCCATCTCCTGGTAGAGCGCCCCCCGACCGGCGACCCGGAGGCCGACAAACGGCTAATCTACAACGCCCTTCGTTCTGGGCGAACGTGGGTGGGATACGACCGGATCGCGCCGACCCGCGGCTTTCGCTTTCAGGTTCGGAGTGGGTCGTCCATGGCGACGGTAGGGGAAGAACTGGCGCGGGCGGGGGCGCTGGTCTTTGAGGTGGAGGCCCCGGCCCCCGGGAGCATCCGCCTCCTGCGCCACGGGCGAGTGGTGGCCCGGACGTATGGCACCCAACTTCGGTTCACTACCGCGGAGCCCGGCGCGTACCGGGTGGAGGTCTGGAAACCGTTTCGGGGCCGCCTGCGCGGCTGGATTTTCAGCAGCCCCATCTACTGCCGGTGAGGGAGAGGCCTTTTCCCGGCTCCGATGCCCCAGGGGGCTGAAATCCCTCTCCCCCTGCATCGGGGTTGGGCAAGGAGATGGCCGCAGCAGCCACCCTCATCCACGATTTTCCCTCGGCCTTTTTCAGAACTTCGTGCCTTCGTGTCTTCGGAGTGAAAATGAAAACCGTTCGGCTGCTACTGATCGGATTGGGTAACCTGGGCTGGCGGTTCTGTGACCTGATGGCCCAGAAGGGCCCGGAGGTGGAGGCTCGCTATGGGCTCCGGCTGCTCCTGGTGGGCGTCGCCGATAGCCGGGGGACGGCGTATGCCCCCGACGGCCTGGACCCGGCCCGCGTTGCGGCGGTGAAGCGGGCCGGGGGTTCAGCGGCGGACCTGCCCGAAGGGTGTCCCGGCGAACCCGCCCTGGCCCTCATCGCCCGCGCGGAAGCCGACGTCCTCTGCGAGGCGTCACCGGTGAACCTCCGCCAGGGCGCGGAGCCAGGCCTCAGCCACGTCCGGGCCGCGCTGGAGCGGGGAATGCACGTAGTGACGCCCAACAAAGGCCCCCTGGTCCTGGCCTACCGGGAACTCCACGACCTGGCCGCGCGGCACAACGTTCAACTGCGCTTTGACGGGACCGTCGCGGGAGGGCTCCCCGCGGTCTACATCGGCCAGCGGGACCTGCGCGGGGCCACCGTGCACCGCATAGAGGCCGTCCCCAACCTCTGCACGGGCTACGTCCTGGAACTCCTGGCGGAGGGGCTCTCCTGGGAGGAGGCCCAGGCCCGCGCCCGCGCCGAGGGAGTTCTGGAAGCCGACCCGTCCTTTGACCTGGAGGGATACGACGCAGCGGCCAAACTGGTCATCCTGGTCAATGCCGTGATGAACGTCCCGGCCCGGCTGGAGGAGGTGGCGCGGACGGGCATCACGGGTTTAAGCGGCGCCGACGTGGTCGCCGCGCGGCGAGAGGGGCACGTCTACAAACTCCTGGCGACCGCCGACCGGACTGCTGATGGCTCGGTCCGGATGCGGGTGGAGCCGGTCCCATTGCCGGGCGACCACTTCCTGGCCCGCCTGGGCCGCAAACAGATGGGCGTCGTCTACCACACCGACATCTACGGCACCATCATGGCGGCCATAGACGAGCCCACGCCCCTGCCCTCCGCGGCGACGATGCTGCGGGACATCCTGGACATCTATGGGGCTTTATAGCGTCGTCCTTGTCCCCTCCACCAGCCACGCCGTCCGGGCCGAGAAAATCCTGAAGGCGGCGGGGCTGGAGTGCAAACTCATTCCTGTCCCCCGCCACATCAGTTCCGATTGTGGCGTCTGTGTCCGCATCCGGCGGGAGGACCGGGAGGCAGCGCTCCGCGCGCTGGAGGCAGCGGGCGTCTCGGTGGAAGGAGTCCACGACATATGAACGACCTGGAGCGCATCGGGGAAGAGATTCGGGCAGAACTGACGGCCCGGGACGCAGCGCGCGAGGAGGCCCTGCGGCGCTCCCGGGAACTGGTCCGGCTCTGTGGGACGGCGGTCCGCGCCATCCATCGGGAGGAGTGGGAGGAAGCGAAGGCCCTGCTGGCCCAGGCAGACCAGGCGGCTCGGGAGATGGTCTCCATCCTGACCCCCTATCCGGACCTCCTCTACGCAGGATACGCCCAGGACGGTCTGAAGGAGTTGACCGAGGCCCACCTGGTCCTGGCGCTCCTGCTGGGCCTGCCCCTTCCCACGCCGGAATCCCTGGGGGTCTCCCCGGCGGTCTACCTGAACGGCCTCTGCGAGGCGGCGTCGGAACTCCGGCGGCGCTGCCTGGACCTGCTGCGGCGGGAGGAGGTGGAGGCGGCGGAGCGACTGCTGGGGAAAATGGAGGCCGTCTACGATCTCCTGATGACCTACGACTTTCCCGACGCGGTCACCGGCGGCCTGCGCCATCGGGTGGACCAGTTACGCGGCGTCTTGGAGCGGACCCGGGGCGACGTCACTCAGGCCCTGCTCCAGGGACGGCTCCTGCGCGCCCTTCGCGGAAATGCCGACCAGAGTTAGTTGGTGGGAGATTTCCACAAGACCTTCTCTGGGAGGAGAGGCTATGACCCGGGAACCGGTAGACCGGTATATCCGCGCCAGTGAGGTGGGACAATACGCTTTCTGTCCCCGTGCCTGGTGGTTGAGCGTGGTAGAGGGGCTCCCTTCGGCCCACCAGGAAGAGTTGGAGGCCGGAGAACGGGCCCACCGGGCCCACGGCCGCCGGGCTCGCGCCGTCGTCCTGCTAACTCGTCTGGCCCTGGCACTTCTGGTTCTGGCCGTCCTGATCGCCGTCCTCTCCTTCCTCCTGCACCCGTAGGACGATTGCTCGCAGTTGTCTCCGAACTGCTCGGAATAAGACAAAAGGGGTAGCGAACAATGAACGACCCTCTTCACACCTTCTTCTACCCGCGCGGCGTCGCGGTCCTCGGCGCCAGCGCGAACCCTACCAAACTCAGTTACGGTGTCCTGCACAACCTGGTCACCCACGGCTATCTGGGCCCCGTCTACCCCGTCAACCCCAAGGGCGGGGAGATGTTGGGCCTGAAGGTCTACCCGTCGGTGGCCGACGTGCCCGACCCGGTGGACCTGGCCGTCATCGTCCTTCCAGCCGCGCAGGTGGCCGGGGCCCTGGAGGAGTGCGGGAAGCGGGGCATCCGACACGCTGTCCTTATCGCCTCCGGCTTCGGCGAACTGGGCACAGAAGGTAAGGAAGAGGAAGAGCGCCTGCGCCAGGTCGCCCGAAAGTACGGTATCCGTTTTATCGGCCCCAACTGCGTCGGCGTCCTGGATACCTACGCCCCCATAGACACCACCTTCATCCGGACGATGCCCGGAAAGGGAAGCATCGGCCTGGTCTCCCACTCCGGCGCAGTCTGCGGGGGGACGATGGACTGGGCCCACGTGGTGGGCGTGGGCTTTTCCCGCGTCGTTAGCCTGGGCAACCAGGCGGATATAGATATTGCCGACGCGCTGGACTCTCTGGCGGCAGACCCGAACACCCGTGTCGTGGCGGCCTACATAGAGGGGTTGCCGGATGGCCGGAGGTTCGTGGAGGCCGCGCGCCGGCTGACCCGGCAGAAGCCCCTCATCGTGCTGAAGGCCGGACGAACGCCCAGTGGGACCCGCGCCGTCTCCTCCCATACCGGCGCGCTGGCCGGGGCGGAGCAGGCCTTCCTGGCGGCCTGTCGCCGGGCTGGCGCGATCCCGGTGGAGACGCTGGAGGAGATGGTGGACGCGGCCATCGCCCTGGCTTATCGGCGCCCTCTGGCGGGGCCGCGCATAGCGATTCTGACCAACGCCGGGGGCCCCGCTGCGGTCGGCGCCGACCACGTGGACCGGCGCGGAATGCGCCTGGCGGACCTCTCCCCCCAAACGCAGGCCCAGTTGCGGGAGGTCTGCCCGCCGGGGACGATGACGGGCAATCCGGTGGACATGCTGGGCGGCCCCCAGGCCGACCACTACGCGGCCGCATTGAAGGTCCTGCTGGACGCTCCGGAAGTGGACGGCGTGATGGCGATCTTCGTCCCCCAGGCCATCACCCCCGTCTACGACGTGGCCGTGGCAGTGGGGCGGACCGCGGAGACGGCCGAAAAGCCCGTCGTCTGCTGCATCGCCGGAGGGGGCGGCATCCGGGCCGCCGCGCGGGCGCTCCATGCCCACTCCGTCCCCCACTATCTGACCCCCTGCCGGGCGGCCTTCGGCCTGGGCGCGCTCTGGAAATATGCCCGCATCCGGGAAACGCTGCCCCCGGACCCTGAGCCCCTGGTGGATGTGGACTGGGAGCGGGTGCGCGCCCTGCTGGAGGGAAAGGCGGGCATCCTGGACCCACAGACGGGGGCGGAGGTCGCTGCAGCCTGCGGCCTGACGGTCCCGCCTTCGGGCCTGGCGGCTTCAGCGGACGAGGCGGTCGCGCGGGCGGAATCGGTGGGCTACCCTGTCGTCCTCAAGCGGGTGGCTCCAGGTCTGGTCCATAAGAGCGACGCAGGAGGGGTTATCATCGGCCTGCGGACCGCCGACGAGGTTCGGGCGGCCTTCTCTCGCGCTGTGCGGCCGGGGGAACAGGCACTGGTGCAGCGGATGGTCCCGCCGGGCGGGCTGGAGGTCATCGTCGGCGCACATCGGGACCCCCAGTTTGGCCCGCTGGTGATGGTCGGCCTGGGCGGGATCTACGTGGAGGTACTGCGGGACGTGGCCTTCCGGCTGGCGCCGCTGGCCCGGGAGGAGGCGCGCGGGATGCTGGAAGAGACGGCGGTCGGGCGGCTGCTGGCGGGCGTGCGAGGCCAGCCGCCGCGGGACGCAGAGGCCGTCGTGGATACGCTCTGCCGAGTGGGCTGGCTGATGGCCCAGTTCCCTCAGGTCGCCGAGGTAGACCTGAACCCCCTCATCGTCGGAGAGAAGGGCGCGTGGGCGGTGGATGTGCGCATCGTTGTCCGCACAGATTGACATTTGCGCAGGGTATGGTACAATAAAAGCCGAGGCGAGGGGAGGAAACCCCGCATCGCCGGCGGTCCTTCCCGGAGCGCAGGCCAACCGCACGGAGGGATGGCCGAGCGGACGATGGCGGCGGTCTTGAAAACCGCTGTGACCGGAATGGTCACCGGGGGTTCGAATCCCTCTCCCTCCGCTACAAAACCACGAAGGACACGAAGGGCACCCGGGCTTTCTGTGGGTTCCTCGTGTTCTGTGGTAAACCTCCGGGGAGGTGCCGGAGTGGTCGATCGGGGCCGCCTGCTAAGCGGTTGCAGGGGCTAAAACCTCTGCCCAGGGTTCGAATCCCTGCCTCCCCGCCTGGGCCCCCGTAGCTCAAGTGGATAGAGCATTTGGTTGCGGACCAAAAGGTTGCAGGTTCGAGTCCTGCCGGGGGTACCTCTGGGGATGAACGGGTTTCGACGGGGAAGGCTGGTCACGAGCGGCGAGCCGGGGCGCTCTGACCCCGTGAACAACGGAGCAAACCCAAAGTGCCAACGCATGGGCTGCTGTTCCCGTCGCCGCGTAATGCGGTAGGGACAAACCGGGCCGCCTGAGCGTGCGGCCCCGTCCGCCCCATCCCCTCACCGACGGGCTGGGGGCCGGGCGCGACAAAGTCGGTGTGCGGCGGCCCGACGCCGATAGGGTCGCCTAAGCGGTATCGGCTCGGTCCGGGTGCAGCGCGGTCGGCGGCGACTCCCCGGGCGACACCGAAAGGGCCGACTACGCTCGTAGAAGTTCGTGGCCGAATTCTCCGGACGCGGGTTCAACTCCCGCCATCTCCACCTCAAGGGACAACCGACCGGTTGTCCCTTTTCTTTTCGGAGGACGCAATGAACCCTGCGGGGAAAGTCGCTCTGGTGACCGGTGGGGCCGTCCGGGTGGGCCGGGCCATCGCGAGAAACCTGGCCGCCTCCGGGGCTCACCTGGTCATCCACTACCACCGCTCTACAGAGGCCGCGCGGGAGGCCGTTGCCGAGGCCCGTCGGATGGGCGTGGAGGCAGTTGCCATCGGCGCCGACCTGGCGGATCCCGCCCAGGTAGAAGCCCTCGCCCAGGCCGCTGAAGACCACTTCGGCCGCGTGGACATCCTCGTGCACAGTGCCTCTCCCTTTGTCCGGGCCTCACTGACGGAAACCACCCATGAACTCTGGCGGCAAGTGATGGGGGTCCTTGTGGACAGTTTCTTCCTTCTGGCCCGAAGGCTGGCCCCAGGGATGGTCGCCCGGGGGGAGGGGAACATCGTCGTCATTCTGGACCGGGGAACCTTTGATCCATGGCCCACGTTCCTGGCTCACAGCGTGGGAAAAAGCGCACTCTGGGCCCTGGCCCGCAACCTGGCCGTGGAACTGGCTCCGCACGTGCGGGTCAACGGCATCGTCCCCGGCCCGGTCCTCCCTCCCCCAGGCTATACCTCCGAGGACATTGCCCGCATCGCCGCTGGAACCCTCCTGGGCCGCTGGGGCTCCCCCGCCGATGTGGCAGACGCTGTCCTTTTCCTCCTGCACGCCGACTACATCACGGGTGAAGTCCTCTTCGTGGACGGCGGAGAACGCTGGGCCCACCGCCGGCCCCAGACGGGGTGAGTGTTACCACCAAGGACATGAAGGACCCAAAAAGTTCATAGGAGGCGTTATGGACGAGCCCATCCACGTGACCGACGCGGCTTTTGAGCGCGCGGTGCTTCGGGCAAGTCAGCCCGTTGTCGCCGCGTTCTGGTCCCGAGACGGAGATTACGCCCTCCGATTGCAGGAGATCCTGCGCGCCGCAGTCCGCCGCTACGCAGGAGAGGCCCGCGTTGTGGGTGTGGAACGCAGCGACGCGCCGGAGGCCCACCGCCGCTACAGCGTGGATACCCTCCCCCAGTTCCTGTTCTTTCGGGACGGACGGCTGATCGCGCGGGCCCGGGGAATGCCCACTCTGGAGGCGCTCCATCCCTGGGTGGAGTATCTGTTGGGACGGGGGCCAGCCCCCGTGCGGGCACCGGAACGCCCGAGCGCCCCTCCGCCCCCGGCCCATCCGGTTGTCGTCACCGATGCGGACTTTGAGGAGATCGTTCTGAAATCCCGGCTCCCCGTTCTGGTGGACTTCTGGGCTGCCTGGTGTGGGCCCTGTCGGGCAGTTGCCCCCATCGTGGAGCGGCTGGCTGAGGAGTTCGCCGGGAGGGCCCTGGTCGCCAAACTGGATGTAGACAGAAACCCCCTGACTGCCCAGCGCTACGGTGTGATGAGCATCCCCACCCTCATCTTCTTCCGAAACGGCCAGGAAGTGGACCGGCTGGTCGGTGTCCAGCCGGAGTCGGCCCTGCGGGCCCGGCTGGAAAAACTGGTGCGCTCGGCCTGAGAAGTTCCGTGAAATCCTATACCCTTCGTGGGCTTTGCGATTCTCTGTCCCTTTCGGGATTCTTCGGAGGCCTCCGATGGATGAGATTTTCGCCGATATAGATGCACATCTGGACGACTATCTGGCCCGCCTGAAGCGGGCCCTGGCTCAGCCCAGCATCGCCGCTGAAGGGGTGGGCTTGAGCGAGATGGCCGCGCTCCTGACGGAGATGCTGGAGGACGTCGGCTTTCGGGTGGAGGCCGTCCCCACCGACGGCCCGCCGGTCCTCCTGGCCCGAATGGAGGGGGAGCGCCCGGAAACTCTCCTGTTCTACAATCACTACGACGTTCAGCCCCCCGACCCGCTGGAAGGGTGGACGAGCCCTCCTTTTGAGCCCACTCTTCGGGATGGCAAAGTCTATGCCCGTGGCGTTTCCGACAACAAAGGGGCCATTATCGCCCGGTTGGGAGCCATAGAGTCCTACCTGAGAGTCCGCGGCGCCCTGCCCGTCGGGTTGGCCTGGGTGATAGAGGGGGAGGAGGAGATCGGCAGCATCCACCTGGGTCAATTCGTCGCGGCCCGAAAGGAGGTCCTGCAGAATGCGCTGGGGTGCGTGTGGGAGGCTGGCGGGAAGGATGCGCGGGAGCGCTACGAGATCGCTCTGGGATGCAAGGGCATCCTCTACGTGGAACTGCGGGCCCGAGGGGCCGCCCGGGACCTCCACTCTGCGCTGGCTGCGACCGTTGTTAATCCCGCCTGGCGGCTCGCCTGGGCTTTGACCTCTCTGAAAGGCCCCGATGGCCACATCCGCATCCCCGGCTTTTACGATGCCGTTCGTCCTCCCACCCCCGCTCAGCGGGCCGCCCTGGCCGACTGGGAGTACCCGGAGGAGGAAGTCCGGGCCCTCTATGGGATTGACTCGTTCCTGGATGGGCTGACGGGGGACGCGCTGAAGGAACGGCTCATCTTTGGACCGACGTGCAATATAGATGGCTTCCACAGCGGCTACGGGGGTCCAGGCTCCAAGACTGTTCTTCCTGCGGAGGCTGTGGCGAAACTGGATTTCCGCCTGGTACCTGAGCAGGATCCGGAGGCTGTTCTTCGGGCCCTCCGGGCCCATCTGGATGCGGAGGGCTTCTCCGATGTGGAGATCGCCTGGTGGGAAGGGGAAGCGCCCTTTGCGGGAGACCCGGAACACCCCTTCGTGCGGGTGGCCGTCCAGGCGGCGGAGCGGGTCTACGGGCATCGTCCGGCGATTCTCCCGATGATGGCAGGAACCGGCCCGGTCCACCTCCTCTGCGGGCAGTTCGGCGTCCCCATCGTCACAGCAGGGGTGGGGTATGCCGA
>JANXAH010000250.1 GCA_025062415.1 Anaerolineae bacterium
TCGGGCCCACCGGGGACCGTATCCCGCCAGTAGAGCCGGACCGGCACTGGCCGGTTGGCCGGAACCGACGCCGGAATCGGCTCCATCCCCAGGAGGTGAAACTGCCCATCGTAGGTCACGCGCATCGGGACGGAGACCCCCCGAATTCCCTCTTCTGTTAGGCGGCGCTCATAGACGGGCGGCAACTGGAAGCGCTCGGTCAGAAAAACCACCGCCGTAACCAGAAGGGGGAGGAGGAGCAACCCCCACCCCCCAGCCCCCTCCCCCGTGGACGGGGGAGGGGATACAGGGATGGGGGTCACTGCCCTCTCCCCCGTGGACGGAGCAGGGAATACAGGGGTGGGGGTCAGAACCAACACCACCATCGCCAGCAGCGACAGCGCGGAGAGCACATCCGCCGCCAGCCGCAGCGGTGTCTCCCCAAAGCGCACCACGATGTGATGACGGCCCGCCGGGACCGGGAAGGTAAGCCGCCCCCACCCCGCCTCCGGCGCAACCTCCACCTCCCGGCCGTCCACCCAGGCCCGCCAGCCAGGGTAGTAGAAGCGGTTGACGACTATCCAGAAAGACTCGGGGCTCTCCACCCACATCTCGGCAAAGAAGGGCCCCGTCTTTTCCACCTGAAGGGTGCTGCTTTCCGGGAGCGATCGGGGGTCAACAAAGCCCTCCACCGGACGTTCAGGCCAAGTCCGCACCGTCCGGGGCCGAAATTCGCTGGTCGCAGGCACCGTCCCGGTCTGCTCCCAGGTGTAGAGGCTACCAATGGAGACCTGGTCCCAGCCAGGGCAATAGCGAGCGTTCTGCAACCACCCCAGGTCGGCCAGGACCAGGGCCAGAACCATCAGCCCGATCAGAAGGCCACGCCCACGGAAACCGGTCAGTAGTTCCGCTGTTGCCCCCGTCAGAAAGGCGAGAGAAAGGGCTGCCAGTCCCAGGAAGCGCCAGGGAAACTGAAAAATGTGCAGATAGGGAATCGCCCGCCAGACCGGCAGTGAGAGGGCGGTCGTCATCAACGCAGCGATTGCGCCCACCGCGCCAAAGAAAACGATCTGCCTGCGACGGGCATCGGAAAAGCAAAACAGCCCCAACAGTCCAGGCGTCCCCAGCAGAACCGGCACCAGACCGAGAGAGCGGGGAAGCGTCGGGTTCAACAGGTCCGGTCGGACTGGCTCCAATGCAGTCAGAAGTTCCCGCCAGAAGAGGAAGTGAGACAAGTAGCCGCCCGGGAAGCCATAGATCGCTTGTTCCCACTGAATCAGAGAGCGCTCCACCCACGCCGGGATCCAGAAAAAGAGAGCCAGACCCCAACCGAGAAACAGCGCACATCCCACCGGGAGCACGTTTCGGCGACGGGAGGAGCGGGGAGAGGCAACCAATTCCATCAATGCGTAGAGGAGGACCAGAGGGGTTGCCACAACGGCAGCGATATTGTGCGTCAGCAGCAGCGCACCGTAGAGCAGCGCCCCCGCCAGGACCCACCCTCTCCGGCCTGTCCGTGCAATCTGGCCCACTGCCCACCAGACCCACGGAACCAGTGCCCAGCCCATCGCCTCCGGCAACGCTCCCCGGTACAGGGGATTGTAGACCATATATGGGGCGTACATCGCCGCAACGGCTGCGACGATCGCCGCTTCTTCCCGGAAGAATTCCCGGACCAGGAAATAGAGCCCCAGGCCGAGGATCCAGAACGTCAGCCCTTGGACGATCCGCATCCCGACCGAGAGGCCAGGGCCCAGGTGGGCAACCAGAAGGACAATATAGTAAGAGAGAGGCGGATAAAAGTTGAAAACAGGATACCCATATCCCCAACCCAGGTCCGGTGCCAGGCGAGAGAAAAAAATCCCCTGCGACCAGAGATGGTCTATCTGGACCAGGCGCATCAGGTGGGCGACTGCGTCTATTCCACAGGGGAGCGTCGGGCCAATGCCCGCCCGAACTGCGGGCCAGCCCAAAGCGAGGACAACCAGTGTCGGGATGATTCGGGAGCGAAGGACCGGACGGAAGCCCATCCTTATCAGCCGCGGGCTTGGGATTCCGGAGGAGAAAACGGGGACCCCTGTTATCTCAAGAATTCCCCCAGATACCGCCGCATGTGCTCCAGATGGGTCCCCGCCCAATAGACCCGACCGCACTCCGGACAGATGCCGAACCGCTCCTGGGTCTGAAGGACGTATGGGGGGACCCGATCGGCGACCTGCTGCGGCGCCGCAGGCTCCAAAGGGGTGTTGCAGACGCTGCAGCGAGAGAGGGCCGGGTTCGGGGGCGGGCCCAACGTCTCCACCACCTGTCGCACCTGTTCCTGCACATCCTCGGACTCAATGAGCAAGGCCCGGAGTCCCCTCCGGGCCGCCAGCGCCCGGTCCCGCGTCAGGAGAATCCGTCCCTCCGCCCGCGCCCGCCGGGCCAGTTCCAGATCATCTGCGTGGTTTTCGTAGACCGTGTCGTACCCCAACAGCCGGAGCCAGCGCGCCAGCCGCCCCAGCATCCCGTCGGCCAGAAGGCGTATCTCGTCCATACTCATAGCCGCGGAAGAACGATCCCCCGCTGGGATTGGTACTTGCCCTTCTTATCCGCGTAGGAGACCTCACACTCCTCGTCGGCCTCAAAAAAGAGCACCTGTGCGATCCCCTCGTTGGCGTAGATTTTCGCCGGAAGGGGAGTCGTGTTGGAAATCTCCAGCGTGACGTACCCCTCCCACTCCGGCTCAAAGGGGGTGATGTTGACAATGATGCCGCAGCGCGCGTAGGTGGACTTTCCCAAACAGACGCAGAGAACATTCCGGGGGATACGGAAATACTCCACCGACCGCCCCAGCGCGAAGGAGTTGGGCGGAATCACGCACACTTCCCCCTTGAAGTCCACCATCGCGCGGGTGTCAAAGCGTTTCGGGTCCACGACGGTCAGGTCTCCCAGACCAGGAGTAAAAATCTTGAACTCGTCGGCCACCCGGATGTCGTAGCCGTAAGAAGAAAGGCCATAGGAGATAACACCGTCCCGGACCTGATGGTCCACGAACGGCTCAATCATCCGATACTCTATCGCCATCCGACGAATCCAGTGGTCGGGCTTGAGCCCCATCCGTGGCCTCCTGGGAAAAAGATGGGGTTTTGGGGGGGGGGGGGGGGGGGGGGGCGCCCCCCCCCCCGGCCCGGCGCCCCACGG
>JANXAH010000096.1 GCA_025062415.1 Anaerolineae bacterium
GCCAGTTCCTGGACTCTGGCCTCCGTTCGGGCCTGGGCCTCGGTCAGCCGCTGGATGCTTTCCTTTAAATCCAGAATGTCCGCGTGGGTTGCGAATTCTCCCCGGATCTGCCCCGCGATCAGGCCGAGAGTATCCGCCAAGATTTCAGCCTGATGTTCATCAAACACGTCCAGAAAGCGCCGGAGGAGCAAAGAACGCTCCAACTCCGTCATTGCGACACTCATCAGCCACCTCCAAAGACGCAAGTACGGTGCGCCGGAACCACTCCAGCGTCCGCCGGAGGCCCTCCTCCAGGGGTATCCGGGCCTCAAAGCCCAGGACCTCGCGAGCGCGGGAGACGTCGGGCACACGGCGGCGGGTCTCCTCAAAGTCAGGACCGTAGGCCTCGCTGTAGGGGACGTGTACGATCTCCGAACGGGAGCCCGTCAGTTCCAGAATCCGCTGCGCCAGATCGTTGATTGTGATTTCACGGTCGGAACCGATGTTGAAAATCTGGCCCGCAGCCTCTGGCTTTGTTCCAGCCAGGATGGTCCCCCGCACCGTGTCCGAGACATAGGTAAAAGAACGGGTTTGTTGACCGTCTCCGTAGATAGTCAGGGGTTCCCCTCGGAGCGCCTGGGTAAAAAACCGGGCGACGACGCTCCCGTAGCCCCGCGGGTCCAGCCGCGGCCCGTAGGCGTTGAAATACCGGACAATGGTCACTGGGAGGCCCTGCCGAGCGTAAGCCAGGGCGATGTATTCGTCTATGGCCTTAGCATCGGCGTAGGACCAGCGGGGAACGGTAGTGGGCCCCAGCAGACGGTCGTTGTCCTCCCGCAGTGGCACGTGGGTTGACTTCCCGTAGACCTCCGAACTGGAGGCCACAACCGTGCGCACGCCGTACCGGAAGGCCAGGTCCAGCACGTTCTCCGTCCCGCGGATATTGACCCGAATCGCCCGCAGGGGGTCCTCCACCACATACTTGACCCCGACAACAGCGGCGAGATGAAAGACCACATCGGCCCACCGAACCAGGGGCTCCAGGACTGCTTCATTCAGGACGGAATCCCGAACAAACCGGAAACGGTCAGAGAAGAGGTGATGGGCAACGTTCTCCAGTTTGCCCACGGAGAGGTCGTCCAGGACGACGACTTCGTGCCCCTCCACCATTAGGGCGTCCACAAGATGGGAGCCGATGAAGCCAGCACCGCCAGTGACCAGAACGTTCAATCCTCTACCCCCGTGGATTTTTCCAGTTAGTTATATCTTACCCGGAAACCGGGAAAAATCAAGAGAACGGAATTCGCCCCAATCTCGGCCAAAGGGTGTCCCATTTTTGTCGGAGTCGCCCTGATTGGAGGCGCAGACGAATTGCGATTGAACAGGCTACTGTGGCCATCGTGGACAAGGCGAGTTTCGCCCCCTCTTTCCTCGTTCTTTCTCCAAGAAGCGGGGGGTTCGGCCCCCTCATCGCCCTGGCCTCTTCTCAACTCCGGCCCTTTTCCCTGTGACGTCTCTGTATAGGTCTCTCGCCGTTCCCGCGGCCCAAAGAAAAATACTTCTCTTGAAACGAACCTGTCGGCCAGCGCCCCTTGACCATGGGCGCAATATGCTCTATCATTACAAAGCAAGAGCGCCAAATTCAATAAGGGGTTCTTATGAATGAAAGGCCGTTAACCTGTCGCTTCTGTGGTCGTCCCATTGTGGTCCCTGCGTCCACCTGCCCCTGGTGTGGCCGGACCATAATGGTCATCTGCTCCTCCTGTAGACAGTACACCGACGACCAGGAACCGGTCTGCCAGCACTGCGGCGCGCCCCTGATCCCAGCGACACTGGAGAAACCTCCCGGAGCGGGCGTTGCAGATGAGCGGATCGCCCATCTGCTGGCCGATCGGGAACGGGCCCAACTGGTCGCCAGCGGCGTCGTTGTCCAATACTTTCCCGGCTTTTTCTACACCGACGCGCGATTCCGGACCGTCCTGGTGGATCTCTTCGGCCCGTCGCCGGACCGCCTCCGCCAGGCAGCAGCCCTTCTGTTTGCGGCGACGGCTTACCTGATCCATCACGGTTACTGCGCCTTCCAGCCAGCCCCGGTGGAGGAAGCTCCGCCCCTATGGGCCGAGCAGCGGCCATGGGACGGGCAGCGGATGAGCCTGGAGGGGATGCTGGCCCGCCAGGCCGGACTGGGGCTTTCCTTCCCTGGCGCACTTCAGCAAGCCCTACGGACAGAGGCAGAAAAAGAAATCCCTCCGACGCGTCGCTTCACCCGCGCAGCGACAAAGGGCCTTCCCATCAGCGAAGTCGTTTTAGAATTGGCCCGCCGGACGGTGTTGCCGGAGCACCGGGAATCGGAGGCCTGTCGGGAGACCTACCGGATGCTGGTCGCCTTCGTCTCCGAGGACCCGACCCGGGCCCGACGGCTGGCCAGGGAGATTCTGGACGTCCTCACTGGCCTTCAGGGTCAGTAGTCACAGGCTGACGACCTTCCCCGCCCGCATCATCGTCTCGGCGATGGTGTACATATTGGACACCTCGCCGACTGCAACCTTCTCTTTCAGTCCGTAGTACCCCAGGCAGGTCCCACAGGCCAGGATCTGAACGCCCTGCTTTTCCAGCGTTCGCAGGTCCTCCAGCACGGGGGACTCCTCCACGACCAGTTTAACCCCACTGTTGAAAAAGATGACAACATCGGGCAGAGGGCTGACCTCGTTGAGGGTGTGAAAGAACCCTCGGATAAGGAGTTGCCCCAACTCCGTGCTTTCCCCCCGTCCCATCAACTCCGAGGGGACCACCAGAACCAGAGGGCCACCGGACGGAGTGGGCGTCGGAGCCACGGCCTCCGGGGCCGCCTGGCCTCGCGTGATGTGGAGATAGATGCCCTCCTCCCGCTCCTCGGCCCGCACAGTGTATCCCGCTCTTTCGGCCATTCGGGTCACGTTGTGGCGGGCAGTGTCGCTGTCCACAATGGTAAGGATCGTATCGCTTTCCTTCAATGCCTCACGGGTAAGCAGAACTGGCTGAGGGCACGGAAGCCCCCGGGTGTCCACAATCTTTGCCATTGTGCCTCCTTTATCCTCGGGCCAGCTGAGCCACAGCCCGAAGTGCCGCCTCTACCTCCTCACGTGTGGTAAAGGCTCCCAGCGAGAAGCGAACGGTCCCGGTGGGGAAGGTCCCGATGGTCCGATGTGCCGCCGGGGCACAGTGGAGCCCCACCCGACACAGAATGCCGTACTCCTCGTCCAGCCGCATTCCTACCTCCGAGGGCTCCATCCCCGCAATGTTGAAGGAGACAACCGCCGTCCTCCGCCGCGCGTCAGCGGGACCGTAGACAGTCACGCCAGGGATTTCCCGCAGGCCATCCAGGAGATGCTGGGTCAGTTCCACCTCACGGGCCCGGATCGCCTCCACTCCCCGCTCCAGAACCCAGCGGACCCCGGCCTCCAGCCCCGCCAGCCCCACCGCGTTGGGCGTCCCGCTCTCGCCCATATCCGGCAGGAAATCCGGCTGCTCCTCCTGTTCCGACCGGCTCCCTGTCCCGCCCCGGATAAGGGGTCGGAACTCCCTCAGAGGGACCCGCTCCCCGATGATAAGCCCGCCGGTCCCCATCGGCCCGTAGAGGGACTTGTGCCCTGTGAAGGCCAACAGGTCAATCCCATCGGCCTGCATATCTATGGGGATGGCGCCCCCGCTCTGGGCTGCGTCCACCAGCAGCAGCGGCCCATTCATCCGCCGGAGGGCCCGCCCCACCTCCCCAACCGGCAGGATGGTCCCCGTCACGTTGGATGCGTGGTTGAGGACGACCATACGGGTGTTGGACCGCAGGGCCGCCAGCACGGCCCCTGGGTCCAGCATCCCCTCCCCGGAGCAGGAAACCACCGTCACCTCCACCCCCTCCCGCTCCAGCGCCCGCAGGGGCCGCATCACCGAGTTGTGCTCCATGCTGGAGGTGACCACGTGGTCGCCCGGTCGCAGGAGGCCCCGCAGGGCCAGGTTGAGCCCCTCCGTGGCATTCAGCCCAAAGACAACCCGCAGCGGGTCGGGGGCGTGGAAGAGTTCGGCGACGGCCTCGCGCGCAGCGTAGACAATGCGCCCGGCCTCCACCGAAAGCCGATGCCCGGAGCGGCCCGGATTGGCGCCCACCTCGGTCAGAAAGCGGGCCATCGCCTCCAGAACCCCCGGCGGCTTGGGCCAGGACGTGGCCGCGTTGTCCAGGTAAATCATCCCGCCTCCACGTATCCCTCAGGTGTCAGGTGACAGTCAGGTGACAGTCACCTTCAAGGTGACTGTCACCTGTTGTCACGACCTCTATCCCCGGCTCCCCTTCCAGAACCTCCCCCACCTCCCAGAAGGGCTGGTCCAGCGCCCGACACGCTTCGGCAAAGCGGTCCATCTCCGACACGGGGATGGCTGCCAGAATCCCCCCGTGGGTCTGGGCGTCGTAGAGGAGCATCCGGACCTCCTCCGGGACCGAGGGGTCAAAGGTCACCCACTGGCGAAAGTACATCTCGTTGGCCGCTGTACCGCCGGGGAAGAGCCACGCCTCCGCCAAAAGATAGGCAGCCTCCAGAATCGGGACGTCATCTGCCCGAATCCGGAAGCGAACTCCTGCCGCCAGCGCCATCTCCACCGCGTGGCCCAGGAAGCCGAAACCGGTGACGTCGGTGGCGCCGCGGGCGGAGGTGGCGTGGACAGCCCGAACGGCGTCCCGGTTCAGCCGGAGCATCCACGGGACAGCCTGGGCCAGCGCCTCTGGCGAGGCCTTTCCGGCCCGGTAGGCCGTGGTGATGACGCCGGAGCCCAGGGGCTTGGTCAGGACCAGACGCTCCCCGGGCCGGGCCCCGCCCTTCAGCAGCAGCCGCTCCGGGGCCACTGTGCCGATGACGGCCAGCCCATACTTGGGCTCCCGGTCGTCCATCGTGTGCCCCCCGGCGACAACGACACCCGCCTCCCGAGCCTTCTCCATCCCGCCCCGGAAAATTGCGGCGGCGATCTCCGGCGGCATATCCGAAGGAATCGCAGCCAGGTTAAGGGCCAGGAAGGGCGTCCCGCCCATCGCATAGACGTCGCTGATGGAGTTGGCGGCCGCGATGGCGCCATAGGTGTAGGCGTCGTCCACCACCGGCGCAAAGAAGTCCGCCGTGGCGACCAGCAACGTCCCGTTCTCCATCCGATAGACCACCGCGTCGTCGGGCGAACCGAGCCCAACGACCACGCGCTCGCTTTCCTGCAACGAGTCCAGCAGGGGGCGCAGAACCTGCGCCAGGGCCCCAGGGGCCAGTTTCCCCGCTCAACCCGCGCAGGAGGCAATCTGGGTCAGCCGGGTGAAATCTCGTTTTGCCATCCTTCTCCTATCGCGTCAGCGTCAGTTTGAACTCGTCTCCCATCGCCTCCACCTGCACCTTCAGGCCGGCCCGCTCAGCGGCCCGGCGCACGTTTTCTCGGGAGGTGACAGTATCCACCAGGACCTCAATGGGGAACTCTCCTTCGTCTATCGCCTGCCGAGTCAGGATGACCGGCTGGGGACAGGAGAGACCTCGCGCATCCACGATTTTTGCCATCCTTCCACCTCCTGACGCTCCTCTTTGCGCCTTTGCGGTTCTACTTTTGCCGTTCGCACATCGTGAACCCCAGCACGATACAGAAGACCAGCCCGATAAGGACAGCAGCCTGTCCGTACGGACCGGGGCCACCGACGGTCAACACGCCCTCAGCCAGTTTGTCGGGGACGCCGGTCAGAGCGAAGTTGTGGGCAAACCCGGCACCAAACAGCATCCCCAGGACAAAGAGGGCCGCGTCACCGTCGCCCTCGCCGGAGAGAAAGAGTTGGCGACCCGGACACCCGCCCGCCAGGGTGAAAGCCAGTCCGGCCAGGGCCATCCCCAGGAAGTTCCAGAGATGATTAGAGTGGGCCACCGGCTGGGCCGCAAAGCCCAGTTTGAACTGCCCCAGGACCAGGTTAGTCGCCAGCGCTACCCCGAAGAGCGCACCGACACCGGTGAGCAGGTGGGTATCCCCCATCAGGATGACGTCCCGCCAGGCGCCCATTGTGCAGAAGCGGGTGCGCTGGGCCAGAAAGCCGATGACCAGCCCTGCGGCCAGGGAGATCAGGAGCGGCGCGTGCATTGCGCCGGGCCCCTGTGCGCTGAAAAAGATGGGACCGTCCTTGGTGAACTGGGGGCGAAAGAGGAGGAATAGGAGGAGGCCCACCATAAAGAGCGGCATCATCCAGCCGACGGCGGCTGGCGCTGGGCGGCTGCGGCCCAGGGAGTAGCCCCGCTTCAGGAAGAAGACGCCGAGAGCGATCCCGGCGACCAGCCCGGCGGTACCCACCAGGCCGTTAAGGTCACCGCCCGCCAGCCGCAGGAGGGCCCGCCACGGGCAGCCCAGAAAGGTCAGGGCACCAGTGATAGCAAACATACCCAGGAAGAAGCGGATGATGGGGGCAGAGCCGGCGCGGGGCTTGAACTCCCGGAAGAGGAGAGCAGCGATGAGGGAGCCCAGGACGAAGGCGATGATTTCGGGCCGGATGTACTGGACGGTGGCGACCCGATGCAGGCCCAGGGCTCCGGCAGTGTCCCGCACGAAGCAGGCCACGCAGACGCCCATATTGGGAGGGTTTCCGGCCCGCTGGAGAAGAGGAGCCAGGAGGCCGATGACGGCCCCCGCCAGGAGGATGCCCCAGCGCGAGGCGAAGAAGCGGGTGAGACGCTCGGACATAGTGCGTACCTCCCTGGAAGAAATCTCCACGCGACCGGGCCGTGGCCCGGTCACGGCGTGGGCAACGAAAAGCCGCCGCCGGCCCACGCCGGCGGCGGCTCCGGGAGGCGCGCACAACACCCGTTTCAGGGCACGGCATCCCCGCCGCCCCCGGACGCAGGCCCAGCGGCCTGCGGGCGCCAACCGGCGCCCCGGTCATCCGATCAGGTGCGGCGGTAATACCAGAGAGTCATCCTGCACCCCTGAATCGCTGCAGAATCTGACTGAAGGGGAAATTATTATACCCCTATATCGGAAAATTGCAACCAGATTTTGCTGGGATGAGATGTTGGCATAGGAGGGAGTTCTCACCCCTTCTCTCCTTAACTCTGGCCCTTTAGCCCGTAGCGTCTCTGCTATAACGCCATCAGTCGTCCCTTCAGGTAGTCAATCGGCGGGACAGGGGTGGGGTCCACCCCGTTCAGCGCCGCCAGATACAGGCTGACGTAATCGCCGAAATGGATCAGGGAAAGCATCTGGGCCAGACGACTCTGTCCCCTCCCCCACATCTCGTCTATAGCGATCCCTTCCCGCAACAGAAGTTCCTTCGTGACCTCCCAGCGGGCCTGCACCCGGGGATGGTCCTGCGGAGATCGGAGCATCAGGACATAGGCCTGCTCACGCACCCTATCCGGCAGCCCGTAGCCGACCACCGCGTTGTGGTTCAACTCCGGCATCTCCTCCCAGATGGCCCACTGTTTGGCATTCTCGTTGAACTGGCTCTTCCATCGCCGGGCCACAGGCGCCAGGAAACCGGCCCCGTAGACCGCCGGAAGCCGCCCGATCAACTGCCCGGCCAGCCGTTTGGCGGGGTTGTGGACTGTAGGGGTTTCCGGGCGCAACTCCTGCCCCCACTCCTCCAGAACCGCGATGGCCTCATCCAGGTCTTCCCCGTAGTCCCGGACCAGCCCAACCTGGCAGAGGAGGCCCAGGAGCAGGACGACGGAATAACCGATGGCCGCGCGCGGCGCCAGACAGGGGGGGAATTTCAGGAGGGGGTATCCTCTCTCTTCGGCAAGGTCGGCCAGGTCTCCCCCGGTCGCAATAGCCACCAGACGACATCCCCGCTCCATCGCTTTCCGAAAGGTGGTCAGCGTCTCCTCGGTCTTGCCGGAGTAACTGGAGCCGACCACCAGGGTCTCCGGCCCAGCGTGGGCGGGGAGGTCATACCCACCGACGCCCAGAATGGGCACCGGGCACTCCTCCGCCACCAGGGCACTCACCAGCGCTCCCCCGATGGCAGAGCCCCCCATCCCCAGCACCACCACCTCCCGGACGTGCCGGTAGGTTTCCGGAAGGGCGAGCGAGCGGACCAGCCGCCAGGCATCCGCACAGTGGGCGGGAAGTTCCGCGATCCGCTCCCGCATCCCAGAAGGGTCAATGGACTCGTAGGTCTTGGGGTCATCCAGATTGAATGCCATCATCGCCGTGCTCTCCGCAGTCATTGGAAATGGACGGGCTGATTTTTGGGTGCTATTATGGCATATCCTGCGAATTCCGTCAATGGCAAAAAACCGGAAAATCGCCCTTCTTCGCCTTTCCTTGACAAACCTTCCTTCCGGGATACAATTGAGAAAAACCGGATGTTTCTGGACACGCTGTAAGAGCCTTGTATCAGATTTTCAGAAGGGGAGACTGAGGGAAAAAGAGGTAGGATAACCCCTACACCACGCAACACACAACACGAAATATGGAATACAAAGACTACTACAAAATCCTCGGTGTAGACCGCAACGCGACGCAGGAAGAGATCAAGAAGGCCTACCGCAGACTGGCCCGGCAGTACCACCCGGATATGAACCCGGGCGATAAGGCCGCGGAGGAGCGGTTCAAGGAGATCAACGAGGCCTACGAGGTCCTCTCCGACCCGGAGAAGCGCCGCCGCTACGACCAGTTCGGCGCCGACTGGAACCGCTGGCAGGCGCGCGGCGGCCCCGGCGGCTTTGACGATTTTGCCCGTCAGTGGTTCGGACAGGCCGGGCCGCATGTCCAGTACGTGGACCTGGACGAACTCTTCGGCCAGGCGGGGAGCCTGGGCGATCTCTTTGAACTCCTCTTCGGTGGGGTCCGGCCCCGCGCCGGCGCGCGCCGGACCACCACGATGAAGGGCCAGGACGTGGAGATGCCGGTAGAGATCACCCTGGAGGAGGCCTTTCACGGCACCACCCGGCAGGTGGAGCGAGCCGACGGCCGCGTGGTCACCGTCAAAATCCCGCCGGGGGCCCACACCGGCTCCCGCATCCGCTTCGCCGGGCTGGGCCACCCCGGCCTTTTCGGAGGCCCCCCCGGCGACCTCTACCTGACAGTCACCGTCAAGCCCCACCCCGTCTTCCGGGTGGAGGGGAGCGACCTCTGGCGGGACCTTCCCGTGGACCTCTACACCGCCGTCCTGGGCGGCGAAGTGCCCGTGGAGACGATGGACGGAACGGTGATGCTGAAAATCCCGCCGGGGACCAGTTGCGGAGCCAAATTCCGCCTGCGGGGCAAAGGGATGCCCCGCCCCGGCAACGCCGAGCGGCGAGGCGATCTCTATGTCGTCGTCCACGTCCAGGTTCCCCAACGGCTGAGCCCGCGGGAGCGGGAACTCTTTGAGGAACTGGCACGCCTGTACCGGAACAGGCGGTGATTCATCTCAAGCGATGATTTTTGATACCTTCCCGAGACGGACATGCTGTATATCCCGTTGACCGAAGGCGTCAGTGCGCCCCGTGACCTGCGCCCTGCCCTATGCGCTGGGCGCCTTGCGCCCCGCGCCGTGCGCCTCTGGCTGGGACTCCTGCTCCTGACGGCCCTGGCCTGCGGGTTCCCCCTGCCCGCGCTAACGCCCCCGCCGCTGGAGAACACGCCGCCCCACGCTCCGGAGCAGAGGACCGTTGTCGTCGCCACGCCGACCCCGCTGCCGGAATCCCTCGTCGCCGAAGCGACGGCAGAGGACCTGCTGCTGGTCAACCTCTACGCGCGGGTCAATCCCGGCGTCGTCAACATAGACGTCGCCGCCGGGACGGGGGACGAGGCCAGCATCTTTGGCAGCGGCTCCGGCTTTCTGATTGACACCGAGGGCCATATCGTCACCAACCACCACGTCATAGAGGGGGCCGATATCATCTGGGTCACCTTCAGCGACGGCACCCTCCGGGAAGCGAAAATCCTCGGCTCCGATCCCTTCTCTGACCTGGCCGTCCTGCGGGTGGACGACCTTCCGCCCAGCGCGGTGCCGCTGGAGTTGGGGGACTCGGACACGCTGCAGGTGGGACAGCGGGTGATCGCCATCGGCAACCCCTTCGGCCTGCAGGGGACGATGACGGTGGGGGTGGTGAGCGCGCTGGGGCGAGTGTTGCCGACAGTTTCTACAGCGACCGGCGGTACCTTCTCCAACCCCGAAATTATCCAGACCGACGCGGCCATCAACCCCGGCAACTCCGGCGGCCCCCTACTGGATTCGGCGGGACGGGTGGTGGGCGTCAACACCGCCATCCGCACCACCACCGGCGGCAACATGGGCGTTGGCTTTGCTGTCCCGGTCAACACCGTCAAGCGCATCGTCCCCCGCCTGATCGCAGAGGGAACCTACCGCTACCCCTACCTGGGCATCGTCTCCGACAACCGCTTCACCCTGGCCCAACTGGCCTCGGTTCTGGACCTCCCCGTCAACTACGGTGTCCTTATTTCCTCGGTGGAGCCCGGCGGGCCAGCGGACCAGGCCGGCCTGCGTGGCGGGACCCGGACCGTCCGAGCCCTGGGGACGACCATCCGCGTGGGCGGGGACATCATCATCGCCATAGATGGCCGTCGGGTGGAGGACTTCAACGACCTCATCGCCTACCTGGTTCGGGAGACCGAGGTGGGCCAGGTGGTGACCCTGACCATCCTGAGGGACGGCCAGCAGATGGACGTCCGGGTCCGCCTGGGCGAACGTCCCCGATAGCATAAAAAAAACCAGCCCAGACTCTGTGGAGGAACAATGTTAGACGAAACCGAACTGCGGGAACTGGCCCGATTCCAAGCCCAGACGCCGATTCTGAGCGTCTATCTGGATGTGGACCCCACCCGGCACACCAGCGAGGAATACCTGCTCTCCCTGCGCAATATGCTGAAGAGTGTAGCAGAAGAGGCCGCAAAGGAGGACATAGAGGCCGTTCAGCGCTACTTTGAACACGAATACGACTGGTCCGGACGCGGCGTGGTTGTCTTTTCCTGCGCCTCGTCCGACTTCTGGCGAAACTACGTCCTGCCGATTCCGGTCCCTTCAGGGGTGACGGTGGCCCGTCGTCCCTACATCTCCCCTCTGGCCGCGCTCCTGAACGCCTACGGCCGCTACGCCGTCGCTGCGGTGAATCAGGAGGGCATCCGGATCGTTCTCTACCACCTGGGTGAACCGGTCCACGAGGAGACATTCGTGGGCGAGGAAGTCCGCAAACTCAAGCGGGGCCGTGGCTCTTCCGGTGGGGCGGAGCGCCGGGGCGGCGCACCGTCTGCCAGCCGCCATATGGAGGAAGTCGCAATGCGCAACCTGCGCCAGTCCCTCCAGGTCCTGGAGCGGTTCTGGCGTCAGTATAACCCCCGTCGCCTGATTCTGGCTGGGGCTGAGCCTGCCCTCTCCCATTTCCAGGGCCTGCTTCCCAAGGCCCTGCAGGAAGCCGTCATCGGGACGATGGGGGTGGACCCGGATGAAAATGAGGTGGACTTTCGGGACCGTGCCCTTCAGGTTCTACGGGGGGCCGAAGAAGAGCGAAAGGCCGCGCTGGTGGAGGCTGTTGTCACCGCAGCCGCAAAGGGAAAGGATGGCGTCGTGGGGCTTGACGAGACCCTTGCCGCGCTTCAGGAAAAGCGCATTCGGACTCTGATTGTGCTGCGGGATTTCCACACCCCCGGCTACCGATGCCAGTCCTGCGGCTACCTGACGGCCGTGGAGACGGAGATCTGTCCCTTCTGCGGCGGCGCCTGTGTCGGAATTCCTGATGCGGCGGAGGCCGCTGTCACCAGAGTCATTGAGGACGGCGGGGAGGTAGAGGTTCTGGAGAATCACCCGCTTCTGGAACGCGCGGGCATTGGCGCGCTTCTGCGGTATTAAGGCCTCACCCCTCCCCTACCCCCTCCCCTACCCCCTCCCCTACTCCCTCCCCTCTCCTGACCTTCGGTCAGGAGAGGGGAGGGGGTGGCCCGAAGGGCCGGGGGTGGGGTGAGGAAGGTCAGGAGAGGGGAGGGGGTGGCGGCAAAGCCACCGGAGGTGGGTCTCACCCTACCCCCACTCAGACGATAGGGCAGTGCTGCCCACACCACTGCAACTCGGAGGACAACGATGGACTTGAACTTTCCTGGACGTGGCCGGGTAGCGGTCCTGCGGACCCGCCCGGAGACCGTGCTGGAAGATTACGAACGCCTGAT